>JAENXK010000035.1 GCA_016649615.1 Thermoleophilia bacterium | reverse complement strand
TCAAGGCCATCGAGCTTGTCGGCGTCAGGCACCTTTCCCAGCGTGCCCTCGTTCACATCAGAGCCGGACAATGAGTTGTCGACGACGTTGCCGGAGCCGACCGCGTTTGCAGCGATCAGCGGGTTCGGGTAGTTGCCACTCAGCCCGCCCCCGGCGGGGCCGGTGCTCGGCCCGACAGGGCCCTGGGGACCGGTCGGACCGGTGGAACCGTCGTCACCGGTCGGTCCGATGGGACCCCGGTCCCCGATCGGTCCGATGGAACCCCGGTCCCCGACTGGTCCGATGGGACCCCGGTCCCCGATCGGTCCGACGCCGCCCGGAACCCCCTGTGCCCCGGGGAGACCTGCTTCGCCCCTCGGTCCGGCCGGAACCTTTCTGAACTGCTTCTTCGCCTCCTTCTTGGCGATCTGCCTGACCTTCTTGATTTCTTTCTTGTTCAGAGACCTGACCGCGACCCCCGCAACCGCTCCCCCGCCGAGCGCGGCCAGCAGCGCGACGACCGCAACCAGCAGCGCCGGTGAGGGCTTTTTCCAATCCGCCACATACGCCTTGACCCTCGACATCCCCTGTCCTCTCCATGCTGCCACGACCTGTTGAGGCAAGCCTACTCTCAATGATCCGGCCGCGTCAAGTCCGGTTCCAAAGGCTTGCCTCTGTCCGGGAGTTCGGGGAGGTGCTCCTGATCCGGATCCCGCTAGGGTGCCGCCAATGGCTTGTCCAAGCGGAACGCGGCTCGCAGAATGCTGATCGGTGCCCACGTTTCAACGGCTGGAGGGCTGGCCAAAGCCGTGACTCGCGGGTCCGACCTCGGTTGCGACTCGATCCAGATCTTCAACCAGAGCCCGCGCATGTGGCGGCCGACCAACTACGGCGAGGAGGACTTCGCTGCCTTCCGCGAGGCGATGGAGGCGTCAAGGATCTCGACCGTGATCATCCACGCCGTCTACCTGATCAACTGCGCCACGCCCGATCGCGCGCTGCGGAAGAAATCGCTTGCCTCGCTGGCCCATGCCCTGCGGATCGGGGACGCGATCGGCGCCACCGGGGTCGTGCTCCATCCCGGCGCCCGCAAGGACGCCCCGCTCAGACCGGCTGTCAAGAGGGCCGGAAAGGTGATTGGCGAGGCGATCGCCGACTCGGAGTCCTGCCCGGTCCTGATCGAGCAGATGGCCGGCCATGCCGGCATTCTGGGACACACATTCGACGAGATCGCCGACCTGACCGAGGCCGCCGGTGGCGGTGACCGGGTCGGACTCTGCCTGGACTCGTGCCACCTGTTCGTCAGCGGGTATGACATCCGCACCGCCGAAGGCATCACCGGCGTTCTCGACGAAGCCGACTCCAAGGTGGGGCTGGAGCGGTTGAGAGCGCTACACATCAACGACTCGAAGGTGGCTTTCGGAGAAAACCTCGACCGCCACGAGAATCTCGGCAAGGGCGAGATCGGCGGCCGGTCGATCGGGCTTTTTCTCTCCGAGCCCCGTTTCGAGGACCTGACCGCAACTCTGGAAACGCCCGGGCCCGAGAAGCAAGGCCCGGTCAGGAAAGACATCACCTACGCCCGCCGGCTTCGCAGCCAGGGATTCAGGGCACGGGCGTAACCGGGAGATCACCTGTTCTGCGTAAATTCTGAATCAATCGCAGGGATAGACTGCGCAGAAGCCGGTACTCGATGCAATGAGGTGATCCAGATGTCAGAGGACAAGGAAGCGAAAGAGACGATCGATCTCGACCAGGTCAGGGACGTTGCCGAGGCCGCTAAAGCCAAGATGCTGGCCGAGACCTTCTTCACCAAGCCGGCCCCCGACCATGAGCTTCCGGCCCACGGGATAGAACCCCGGGCCGCTCTCGAGGTACTGCGGAGCGAAGTGATGCTGGACAGCCGGCCAGACAAGAACCTGGCCACCTTCGTCACCACCGAGATGGAGCCCGAGGCCCGTCAGGTGATCTCGGAGAATCTCCACCGCAATTACATCGACCACGCCGAGTATCCGCGTACGGCCGAGATCTCGAAGCGCTGCGTGAGAATCCTCCACAACCTCTTTCACGGCGAGGGCGACCCGGAGGCCCCCGGAGCAGCCTGCGCAGGCTCCTCGGAGGCGGTCATGCTGGGCGCACTGGCGATGAAGTGGCGCTGGAAGGCCGCCCGAAAGAAGGCCGGCAAGCCCGACGACCGGCCCAATCTCGTCTACGGCGCCGACGTCCACGTAGTCTGGGACAAGTTCTGTCGCTACTTCGACGTGGAGCCGCGGCAGGTCAATCTTCCGAAAGGCAAGACCACGGTCGGCCCCGAGGAGCTCGGGCCGCAGATCGACGAGAATACGATCGGCGTCGTTGCCGTGGTCGGCACGACCTTCACCGGCGAGTGTGACGACGTCGTGGGCATCGACAAGATGCTGCTGGAGCTGAAAGGCAAGGGCATTGACGTTCCGATGCACATCGACGGCGCCAGCGGTGGATTCGTATTCCCTTTCACTCACCCGGATTTCGAATGGGACTTCCGCCTCGAATCAGTCAAGTCGATCAACGTGTCGGGCCACAAGTTCGGGCTGGTCTACCCAGGGGTTGGCTGGCTGGTCTTCCGCGACGGCGACCAGTTGCCCGAGGACCTCGTCTTCTACGAGGACTACCTGGGTCAGAAGGACGCCACCTTCACGCTCAACTTCTCCGGCAGCTCTTCGTTCATCCTCGCCCAGTACTACGTCTTCATCCGTGCCGGTCGGACTGGGTTCGAATCGGTGATGCGGGCGATGACCTTGAATCGGAACACCCTTGCCCGTGAGCTGGAGGCGGAAGATGCCCTGACGGTCTTTAAGACCGACGGGCCGCTGCTTCCGCTGGTGATCGCCCAGGTCAACGACGACGAACCGTTCACCGGCTCCGATCTGGTCGGCGAGCTTGCGCGTCGCAGGGCCTGGCTGGTGCCGGCCTACCACCTGCCGCCGGACAACGAAGACCAGCAGATCATGAGGATGCTGGTCAAGATCAACCAGACCAGGGAGATGGTCGAAGCACTGACCGCTGATTACCACGACTCGATCGAGTTCCTGCGCAAGAAGGGCGCCCGGAAGGGACCCGAGCCCGACGTCCATACCGGGCATCGCTACTGATACGAAAGGCGCGCGGTCTCTAATCGTCGGACGCGTCGGCGTCCGGCTCGGCGGGGACGATCATCACCGGCCTTCTGGCATGCTGGCTGACCGCGGTCGCCACGCTGCCTTTCAGGACATACGAGATTCCGGTCCGGCCGTGGGAGCCGAGAACTATCAGGCCGACATCGTGATCTTCGGCGACGGAGATGACCGTCGCCCAGACCGACCCGCGCTCGGGCTCCGAAATCGGCGTCACGTCGAAGCCGGCGGCCCCGGCCAACTCCGCTCCCTCGTCTGCGGTCTCCTGGGCCCTCTGTGCGAGTTCCGAGTCGGTCTTTTCGATTTCGGCCCCTACCACTCCCATCGGGCCCATTGCGATCGCCTCTACCGGCTGCCAGACCGTCAACACGTAAGCGGAACAGGGCGCCAGCCTCCGGCCGGACTCCTGGACGGCCTCCTTGGCAAAAGCTGAGCCGTCATAGGCAAAGAGAACTGAATCTCGAGTCTCGGACACGCCGCCCTCCTGTCGCGTCGTAGTGATTGATCGTTCCCCTGCATGGTACCGCCCGGGGCTCAGGCAAGCCACCGCTCAACCCTCCGGACGGCGCCGGAGAGATCCCTAGCGGATGTGGACCCCGGATATTGCTCTTGAAATAACCATCCGCTGGATTTCCGCGGTACCTTCGAAGATGTCGTAGATCTTGGCGTCGCGGTGCATGCGTTCGACCGGGAACTCACGGGTGTAGCCGTTGCCGCCGAGGATCTGAATCGCCCGTTCGGTGGCCCAGGTGGCGACTTCGCCTGCCTTGACCTTGGACATCGAGCCTTCGGCGTTCTCGAACGGAACACCGTTGCGCCCCATCCAGGAGGCCCTCCAGACCAGCAGCCGGGCGGCGTCGATCTCGGTCTTCATGTCGGCCAGGGTGAATGCGATCGCCTGGTTTTCGATGATCGCCTTGCCGAACTGGCTGCGTTCCTTGGCGTATTCGAGCGAGTACTCATAGGCGGCCCGGGCGATTCCGAGAGCCTGGGCACCGACGATCGGCCGGCTGGCCTCGAAGGTTGCCATGGCGGCCTGTGACTTGCTGCGCTTGCCCTCGCGGACCCGCGCGAGACGCTCGTCGAGCTTCTCCTTGCCGCCCAGCAGGCAGCTGCCCGGGACCCGGCAGTCATCAAGATGGACGTCGGCGGTGTGAGAGGCGCGGATGCCGTGCTTCTTGACCTTGGCACCCTGCTCGCAGCCGGAGGTGCCGGGAGGTATGACGAACGCGGCGTGGCCGCGCGAGCCGAGCTCGCGGTCGACCGAGGCGATCACCACGTGGACGTCGGCGATCCCGCCATTGGTGGCCCACGCCTTCTGCCCGTTCAGTACCCACTCATCGCCGGCCTCGTCGTACTTGGCTGTGGTCCGGACCGCGGAAACATCGGAGCCGGCATCGGGCTCGGATGCGCAGAAGGCGGCGATCTTGACGTCATCTTCGGTGCCGTAACACCGGGGGATCCACTCGCCGATCTGCTCAGGAGTGCCCTGTCCGAAGATCGCCGACACCGCGAGACCTGTTCCCATGATCGCCATGCCGATGCCTGCGTCGCCCCAGAAGAGCTCTTCGTTGACGATCGGCAGAGTGAGGCCGGTCTCGTCGGCAAAGAACTGGGCAGTCCCCTCAAAGCCGTAGAGTCCGATCTTGGCGGCCTCCTGGACTATGGGCCAGGGGAATTCTTCGCGCTCGTCCCATTCGTGGGCGGCCGGCCGAACCACGTTTTCGGCAAACCCGTGCACCCACTCCCTGATGTCCTTCTGGTCCTGGCTCAGCTCAAGGCTGAACGGCGCCTTCTCGGGCGAACCATTGACGTTTTCCTGGACCTGTTCTTCGGCAGCCTCGGTAGCAGTCATGAGCACATGTTACATGGATCGATGACATCGTCGTGTGAAATCTGAACGGTTCGCTCAGGGCCCGGCTCACGACCCGGGATGCTGCGGGACGCCTCAGGCCGCCTGGGCTGTACCGCCGAAGATCTGTTCGATCTCGCTGCGAAGCACCGGCGACTGTCTGACACGAACGTGCGATCCGAACTTGAACCGGCGCTCGCGCTCACACCGTCGGCCAGGACGAGTACGACCTCCGCTCCGCCCTCGTGGTCTTTGAAGATCGACTTCATCTCCTCTACCGCGTCGAGTGAGAGCTGGTCGGGGCTGACCCTGACCATGAAAGGCTCGCTTCGTCTGGCGTGTTCCTCGATCGCCTTTTCGATCTCGGCCGAACTCGGCTGGAACTCGTGGGCCTCCTGGACGACCAGTTTGGTGCCCCGCTCGGTCTGGTCGACTCTCCCCTTGACCAGCACCACCGCGTCCGGCTGGATCGCTTTCAGTTTCTCCGACTGCTCCGGTTTGAAGACGATCAGCTCGACCTCGCCTTCGATGTCACTGAGAGTGGCGAACGCCATCTGGTTGCCGCTTCTGGTCCTGATTTTCTTGTACTCGGTGACGATCCCGCCGACGGTTGCCCAGCTCTTGTCGTCGCGGTCAGGAAGCTCCGAGATCGAGCAGTCGGACTTTGCCAGGATCGCCTCACGCAGCCCGTCGAGCGGGTGCGACGAGAGGAAGGTGCCCAGAGTCTCCTTCTCGAGAGACAGGATCTCCTTCTGGTCGAACTCGGCCTCCGGGATCGGGGCGTGTTGCGCGGTCGAGGCCTCGGCGGAATCCTCTCCGCCCATGTCGAAAATCGAGCCCTGCCCGAGGTGAGCGTCGCTCTGGGCCTTGTTACCGGCCGACTGGATCTCGGGCAGCATCTCGAGCATGCCCTGGCGGGATCCGGGCAGCAGGTCGAACGCGCCGCACTTGATCAGGCACTCGATGGCCCGCTTGTTGACGCTGCGCGAGTCTGCCCTCTCGCAGAAATCCCAGAGCGAAGCGAACGGCCCGTCATCCCGCGCCTGGAGGGTCGCTTCAACCGCCGCGTGGCCGACGTTCTTGACCGCGTCGAGCCCGAATCGGATGCCTTCTTCGGTGACCACGAACCCGTGGTCGGAGGTGTTGATTTCCGGGGGGAGAACTTTGATCCCCATTTCGGCGCAGCGGCTGATCAGGAACGGCACCTTGTCTTTGGTGTTCATCACCGATGAGATCACCGCTGCCATGTACTCGGCCGGGTAGTTTGCCTTCAGATGGGCGGTCCGGTACGCGATCAGCGCGTAGCAGGCGGCGTGGGATTTGTTGAAGGAGTAGTCAGCCGCGGCCTTGTTGATCGCCCAGAGATCCCGGGCCACACTCGGCTGGGTACCTGAAGCGGCCATCCCCTCCATGAATTCCGGATTCATCTCCGCCATCAATTCCTTGTTCTTCTTGCCGATCGCCTTGCGCAGATCGTCCGCTCGGGCGGGCGAAAAGCCGGCCATGTCCTTGGCCACCGCCATCAACTGCTCCTGGTAGAGGAAGCAGCCGTAGGTGGCCTCGGTTATTGAGCGGAGACGCTCATCTGCGTACTCGACCGTTGAAGGATCGGCCTTGCCCCGCGCGTAGCGCGGGATCTCACTCATCGCTCCCGGCCGGTAGAGCGCGACCAGCGCCGTGATGTCATCGAACCTGGTCGGGACGACCCGGCGCATCGCTTCGCGCATCCCCTCCGACTCCAACTGGAAGACACCGGTCGAATCGCCGGCCGCGAGCATCTCGAAGGTCTTCCGGTCATCCAGGGGAATCTCACCGATATCGATCTCGACCCCCCGTGAGCGGCGGATGATCTTGATTGCATCGTCGATCACGTCGAGGTTGCGCAGCCCGAGGAAGTCCATCTTGAGCAGACCCATCTCCTCGACCGGTTTCATCGAGTACTGGGTCACCGTTTTGAACGACTTGACCGGCTTGCCGTTCTCATCAGTCGAAGGCGGTGCAGACTTGTCCTCGACCAGCTGAAGCGGCACGATCTCCTTCAGCGGCCTGCCTGAAATGACCACCGCGGCAGCATGGATCGAGGTGTTGCGGATCTTGCCCTCGAGTCCCATGGCCGTGTCGATGATCTTCTGCGCGTCGGCATCGGTGTCGTAGGTCGCCTTGAGTTCCTGACCGGGCTCGAGGCACTCTTTGAATGAGGGCGGGCGGCCCATGATCGGCTCCGGGATCTCCTTGGCCAGACGGTCGCCGATCGCATAGTCGAATCCATGTACCCGGGCGGCGTCGCGTATCGCCGCCCGCGGGGCCATCGTGCCGAAGGTGATGATCTGGGCGACCGAATCGCTGCCGTATTTCTCGGTCACGTACTGGATCATCCGGTCCCGGCCGCGGACCGAGAAGTCGATGTCGATGTCCGGCATTGATTTGCGGCCCGGGTTGAGAAAGCGCTCGAACAGCAGATCGTGCTCGACCGGATCGAGATCGGTGATGCCCAGGGAATAGGAGACGATCGAGCCGGCCGCCGAGCCACGGCCCGGACCGACCGCGATCCCGTTTTCACGGGCGTGCTTGATGAAGTCCCAGACGATCAGGAAGTAGGAAGGAAAGCCCATGTCCTCGATCACGCCCAGCTCGAAGTCGAGCCGTTCCCTGGCTTCGGCCGGGACCGGTTCGCCGTAGCGCCAGGCGAGGCCCTCTTCGGCGACCCGCCGCAGCATGACCTCGGGCGCCTCGTCGTTTTCGGTGGGATAGTCCGGCAGCAGGATCTCCCCCAGCGGGATCTCCACGTCGCAGCGCCCGGCAACCTCGAGGGTCGTCGGCACCGCCTCCGGCATGTCGGCGAACGCTGCGGTCATCTCGTCCGCATCCTTGAGGTAGAACTCGTTGGTGTCGAAAGTCATCTTCGGAGCGTCGAGGGTCGACTTGGTCTGAACGCAGAGCAGGGCGGTGTGGTTGTCGTAGTCCTCGCGCCGGAGATAGTGAACATCAGCGGTGGCAACCAGCGGCCTGCCTACCTCGCGCGCGATCCGGGCAATCCCCTCATTGGCACGGTTCTGGTCATCGATCCCGTTCTTCTGTACTTCCATGTAGACCTGCTCGGGGCCGAAAACCTGGATCAGCTCGTCCAGGTGGGCCCGGGCATCGTCCGGCCGGCCTTCGACCAGCCGCTTGACGAAGCGGGCCTGAAGGCAGCCGGTGAGCACGATCACACCTTCGGAATGGCGGTCGAGCAACTCCATGTCGGTATTGGCTTTGCCCCGGTGGTAACCCTCGAGAAAACCTTCCGAGCTGAGCGCGACCAGATTCCGGAAACCGGTGTCATTCTCGGCCAGCAGTGTCAGATGGTTGCGCTCGTACCGGGCCTGCTCCTTGACCGTGTGACGGTCGTCGACGAAATAGGCCTCGATCCCGAGAATCGGCTTGACGTCATTGTCCCTGCAGGCCTTGTACAGGTCCAGGGCACCGTTCATCACGCCGTGGTCGGTCAGGCTGAGCGCAGGCATGTCCAGCTCCGCCGCCCGGGCCGCCATCTCCTTGATGTTGCAGGCACCGTCGAGCACCGAATGCTCGCTGTGGACGTGCAGGTGGGCCACCTGCGGATTTGCTGAAGAACTCGAACTCATGCCGGGCCATGATGGCAACTCGACCCGACGGCAAGGAGTGCAGCGAGTCGGCCAAAACCGCAACTTCCGGGGACAGTCAAGCCGGGAATCGCGCAATGGCGGCCAGACGGGATCGCGCTACGATCGCGGGGTGATCCTTTTGCTCAGACACGGTGAGGCGGAGCCCGATCAGGGCGGTGGCGACGCCGCTCGCCGGCTCACCGCGAAAGGCGAGGCCCAGTCGGTGGCGGCCGGCCGTGCGATCGCCCGGCTCGGCCTCGAGGTGGATCTCTGCCTGGCCAGTCCCAGGGTCCGGGCCAAGGATACGGCCAGGCTCGCCTGCGAGGCGCTCGGTCTGGTACCGGAGATTACGGATCCGATCGGGAGCGGGGACTACGACACCCTCGAGCTGGTCGCCGGTCGCGGCAACGTGATGCTGGTCGGGCATGAACCGGTGCTCTCCATGGAGGTCGCCCGATTGACCGGGGCCAGAATCAAGCTGAAGAAGGGCGGCCTCGCCGGACTCGACCGCGGAGTCCTCAGGCTGCTCCTGCGCCCGGTTGAACTTGCCGCGATCTCCGATCCGCCCGGATAACCGCGAGCGACCGGACGGAAAGTGTCAGCCGCAGACCCAGGGTGAGGTACCGGAGTCGGCGTAGATCAGGCCGGCGATCCGGTCCTGCTCTGCCTTCGAGGCTTCGTTCGGCAGGCCCTCACCACCGTAGGTCTCCCAGGTTGAAGGCAGGATCTGGTAGGCGCCGCCGGCGCCGCTGGAGGGATTCAGGGCCGCGTAGTTCCCACCGGACTCGCACATCACGATGTAGGTCGGGATCGCGAAGGGGCCGCCCAGAGCCTGGGCAACTTCCTGTTCGGCTTCAGCCGCGCTGGCGGCCTCCCGCTTTCTGATCTCCTTTTCCCACTCGGCGATACTCGACTTGAGCTGTTCGATTTCAGCTTCACGGCCGGAATTCTCCGAAGCCAGCCGTGCTGCCGTTCCTTCCGCCGCCGAACGGGCCGATGAAATTCCCGCCCGGGCGGCTGACAGGGCCGCGAGATGGGCATCTGCCTCGGCCTTGAGCCGGTCAAACCGGACCACTTCATCTTCGAATTCACTCCGCACCTGACTTACCCGCGAGGCCAGCCGGGTATCGGCGTCGCTGACCGCTTCCAGGTAGGCGTCCCGCGAAGCGAGATCTGCATAGTCCGAGGCTTCGAGAACCAGTCCGCTCAGCTCGGGAGTACCGGACATGTAGATCGCGACCAGCCGCTTGGAAAGAATCCGCCGGGCCCGGACCAGCCGCTCTCTGGACCGCTCGAGGCCGGCCCGGGAAACCGCGACCCGCTGCTCCAGCGCCGCCGACCGCTCGGCCCCGTCTGCAACCAGGCGGCTCATTCTCTCTTCCCGCGCCGCCGTGGCCTCGGCCCTGTCACTGACGGCCTGGTAGTCGTCCCTGCCCTGATTGAGCTGACCGGCGACCCGTTCAACCTGGTCCCTGGCCGAAGCCGAGTCCTGCTCGAGCTTCCCGATCCCGCCCGAGGCCAGGCCGGGAGTCAGCGCAGCGACGAATAAGGCGGCCAGCCCGGCCGCCAGAAATGGGGTACGCATGCTCAAGCCGTTCTCCGGCCCGAGTCGATGAGGGTGAGAGTTGAAGCCAAAACCAACCCTCACCGTAGCCCACGGGACCGCCGGCTACTCCCGTTCAGCCTCGTCCCGCAAGATCACTTGCGACCGGCAGGCGAATCGGCTCAGGCCTCCGGGACGTCGCGACTGGCCAAGTAGCCGACTACCACTAACGCGGCGACTCCAGCCAGGATGCCGACCCCGCCAAAAGTGGCGGTCCTGGGTGAGACCATGGCCTTCATCCTCAGGACAAAGGTCCTGACCACGATTCGCCCGATCAGATTGTAGATCATCACTTCTCCTCTCGATTGCGGACCTGCTGGGCCATCCGGCTCTGCAGCGAAAACAGTTCGATGAACCCGGGACTGGCGGCCTGGGAAAAATCCCCGCCTGACTCGCCGAACGAAGCAAGGCTCTCATCGTAGAGAGCGTATGGCGAACTGCGAATGGTCGGCGTGGCCGAGCCTTTGAACAGCTTGATCGAAACCTCGCCGGTTACGTATTCGTTGGCCGAATCCATGTAGGAGTCGAGGTCGTGGCGGAGCGGCTCGTGCCAGAGTCCGGAGTAGGCGAGGTAGGCCCAGTGCCGGTCGAGAGAGTGCTTGAAGTTGTTCTGGTGGATGGTCGAGACCAGCTTTTCCAGTTCCTGGTGAGCGGTGAGGATCACCGTGGCCGCCGGGACCTCGTACAGGTCCCGGACCTTCAGCCCGACGATCCGGTCTTCAAGGTGATCGACGATCCCGACTCCGTGGCGACAGGCCGCATCCGCCGCGGCCTCTAGCAGGGGCACCAGTTCCATTGGCTCCCCGTTGAAACTGACCGGCCGCCCCGCCTCGAACCCCACCGAGACGGTCTCCGGCTCATCCGGCGCCAGCTCGGGGCGGGTCACCAGCTGGAATACGTCGTCCGGCGGCGGTGAGTCGAGATTCTCGATGGTCCCGCCTTCGGAGGAGCGGCCCCAGAGATTGTCGTCGATCGAGTAGGGCGGCGCGTCCTCCGTACTGTCGTACTTGAGCGGGATGCCGTGTTTGTGGCAGTAGGCGAGCTCCTCGTCACGTCCGATCTGCCAGGAACGGACCGGGGCGATCATTTTCAGTTCCGGATTGAGCGCCGCCACGGTCGCTTCCAGGCGAACCTGGTCATTGCCTTTGCCGGTGCAGCCATGGGCCAGGGTGTCGCAGCCCGTGCGGGCGGCAACCTCGACTCCGAGCTTGCCGATGAGTGGCCGGCCGAGCGAGGTGAACAGCGGGTAGCCACCCCCGTAGAGCGCGTTCGCCTTGATCGCCCGCAGTACGTAGTCCTCGACGAATTCCTCGCGGGCATCGATCACCACGGTTTCGGCAGCCCCCATCGCCTCGGCCTTGTCGATTATCGCCGCATAGTCCTCGCCGGGCTGGCCGAGGTTAATGGTCAGGGTGACGACCTCGGCTCCATACGCCTCCTGGATCCAGTGGAGCATCACGCTGGTGTCGAGGCCGCCCGAGTAGAGCAGCAGCACGCGGTTTACCTCTTCCGGCTTCGCCTCGTAGGTCGCAACCGGCTGTGGCAGCGAATCAAGTGAAATTTCAGTCATCGATCAGGGACCGATTCCGCCGCTGCTGCTGTCGTCGGCGGGGGGCGAGGCCCCACCCGAGTCGGTGCCGGAGCCGGTGTCAGGGGCGACCGGAGCCGCACCACCGGAGTCGCTACCGGTATCGGGCGGTGTCACTCCACCGCTGTCGGTATCCGTGGTTCCTGTGGTTCCTGTGGTTCCGGTCGAGCCGGTATCGCCGGTCGGGGTGACCGGCACGGCCGGAGTCGTGGTGCCGGTCGGCTCGGAGTCCGAAGAATCGCCGCCGGGCGAGGCGATCACGAGCACCGCGATGACCAGGCCGACGATTACCGCGACCAGGGCGATGATCAGGTTGCGGAGGTGCCGCTTCTTGTCTTCATCCGAATACTGAGGGCCGCCGCCATCACCCTGAGGGGGGCGGTCGTCGTCGCTCATGATGCGGGTCGGGTCGTCGTTCATGGTGTTACCTCCGGCTGCGGTTTGTCGGGGCTGATGCTACCCGCTGTCTCATTTTGCCTGGACCCCCGCAAGGGCCGAGGCGACTTTTCCGATCCCAAGATCGGCCTGTTCTTCGGTCAGAACGAACGGTGGCAGCAGACGCAGAGTGTCGGGACGGGGGGCGTTCACGACCAGCCCGTCGTCCAGCAGGTCTGAGCAAAGGCGGCTCGCGTCGATCCCCGCTTCGAACCCCACCCCGATCATCAGGCCCCTCCCCCGCACTTCCTCTACTCCGTCCAGGCCGTCCAGGCCGCGGCTCAGGTGGTCGCCGAGTTCGCGGATCCGCCGCAGGTTGTCCGGACTGTCAACCAGATCGAGTACCGCCAGAGCGGATTTCGATGCGACCGGTCCCGCGGCAAAGGTCGATCCATGGTCACCCGGCTCCAGGACGGCGCCGGACTCCGGGGTCCCGATGCAGGCCCCGATCGCGACCCCCCCACCCAGCCCCTTGGCCACCGTGATCAGGTCCGGCCTGACCGGACCCTGCTGATAGGCCCAGAGCGAACCCGTCCGCCCGACGCCGGTCTGGACCTCGTCAAAGACCAGCAGCGCCCCGTAGCGGTCACACAGCTCTCTGGCCGTCAGCAGGACTTCGTCGGAGACCGGGAAGACGCCGGCTTCGCCCTGGATCACCTCGAGCATGACCGCCGCGGTTTCCGGGCCGGTCGCCGCCGTCAGTGCCTCTGCGTCGTCGAAAGGTACCGAGGTAAAGCCCGGGAGCATCGGGGCGAAATCGGTGTTCTGGTTGAGCCGGGGCGTCGCCGAGAGCGAGCCGTAGGTCCGCCCGTGAAAGTCGCCGTCGAAGGTGATGATCCCGGGGTGCTCGACTCCGCGGCGACGGGCAGCCTTCCGGGCGATCTTGATCGCGCACTCGTTGGCTTCGGTCCCGGAGTTGCAGAAGAAGACCGGGCCGCCGAGCGAAGACTCCGACAGTCGCTCGGCCAGATCGACCATCGGTGCGGTGTAAAACAGGTTCGAAACGTGCATCAGCTTTCCGGCCTGCCTGCTCACCGCGTCGACCACCTCGGGCCGGCAGTGGCCGACCGAAGCAACCGAGATCCCTCCGAGGAAGTCGAGGTACTGCCGGCCTTCCGAGTCGAACAGCAGAGCGCCTTCGCCACGGACGAACTCGACCCCGGCCCGCTTGTAGGTATTCATCAGGTAGCGCTCTTCCCGCTCCCTGAGGGCCTCTTTCACGGGTTCACCTTGGTCCCGATCCCGGCCACCGTGAACAGCTCCAGCAGCAGAGAGTGCGGGCGCCGGCCGTCGATGATGTGGGCGTTCTGCGCACCTCCGCGGATCGCGTCAACACAGGCCCCCAGCTTCGGGCGCATTCCGCCGCTGGTCGACGGCAGCGCCGCCTCCACCTCGGCAACCGTGGTTTCCGAGATCCTGGTCGCCTCGTCCCCGGGGTCTTCGAGCCAGCCGACGATGTCGGTCAGAAATATGGCTTTGTAGGCGCCGAGCGCCGCCGCTACCTTGCCCGCCGCTTCATCGGCGTTGACGTTGTACGAATTGCTCTCCCGGTCAGATGCCGAAGACGCGATCACCGGGATGTAGTCCTCGGCGATGTGGTTGAGCACATCGACGTCGACCCGCTCGATCTTGCCGACGAAACCGACCTCCTCGGCGTTGGCGACCGGGCCTACCTCGAAAAGGGAGCCATCTTCCCCGGAGAGCCCCACCGCGGGCTGTCCGGCCCGGTTGAGGCGGCGAACCAGATCAGCGTTCACCTTGCCCAGCAGGACCATCTTCGATACCTCGACCGTCTCCGCATCCGACACACGAAGTCCTTGCTGGAACCTGACCTCCATGCCCAGCCGTTTCATGTACTCGGTGATCTCGGGACCGCCCCCGTGGACCACGACCGGGTTCATGCCGACGTATTTCAGCAGGACAACATCTGCCGCGAAGGCCTCGCGCAGGGCTTCATCACGCATCGCCGCGCCCCCGTACTTGATCACCACGGTCTTGCCGTGAAACTCGCGGATGTACGGCAGGGCCTCGAGCAGGACACCGACGTTGTCGTCACTGAATGCAGGTCTGCCTTCGCCTGGTGTGGGGACTTGCTCCATCATCTGCCTCTTCTCAGGTCGTGTACTCGGCATTGATCCGGATGTATTCATGAGTCAGGTCGCTGAAGTAGACGTGCGCCCGCCCGCCGCCACGTTCCAGAACCAGCCGCAGTTCTGCCTCGGCGCCGTCCCCGGCGAGTTCGCCGGCCGAAATCGCCTCCGGTCCCAGTTCACCGACGTCGCTTCCCGCCAGGGCCGCTCCTGCCGCCTGGGCGATCCGGCCCCAGTTGGGATCGCGCCCGAGCAGAGCCGTCTTGACCAGGGGAGAGTTGGCGATCCGGCGGGCGACCTTCTCGGCCTCATCCCGGTCAGCCGCACCGTCTACTTCGATCCTCCCGACCCGGGTGGCCCCCTCTCCGTCGGCGACGATTTCGAGCGCCAGCTGAAGCAGGACCGCCTCGAGCAGGCCTCCGGGGAGTCCCCTCCCGGAGGTTCCGGAGGACTGGAGCAGGACGGTGTCATTGGTGCTCATCTGGCCGTCAACCGTGATCCGCTCGAATGAATCCGCGACGGACGAGCGGAGCTGCCTTTCCGGATCCTCGAGCCGGGCATCGGTCTGGACGAAGCAGAGCATGGTCGCAAAGCCGGGCTCGATCATCCCTGCTCCTTTCGCCTGGGCCGAGACGGTCACGCCGCCTGCCCTGACCGTGCACTGCTTGGGCCACTGGTCGGTGGTCATGATCGCCTCCGAAAACCTCACGGCGCCGTCCGCACTCAGGGATCCGGCCAGACCGTTGATGGCCTCCAGCACAGGCTCCATGTCGAGCGGTACCCCGATAACCCCGGTTTCGGCCACCGCGACCTGCTCCGGTTCCAGCCCGAGCGCCAGTCCGGCCGAATCTCGCATCGCCAGCGCATCCTCGAGGCCCTGCTCACCGGTGGCGGCGTTGGCGTTGCCCGAATTCACGATTGCCGCGCGGACCGATCCCTGCCGAAGCTGCCGGCGGCAGACCCGCACCGGGGCTGCCGCGGCGGCGCTGGCGGTGAGCAGGATGGCCGATTCGACCTGCCCGCTGTCGCATACCACCAGGCCGAGGTCTGTCTTGCCGTTCCCCTTGAGCCCGCACGCGACTCCGCCGGCCCGGAAGCCGTCGGGCAGGAGCGCCGGATCGAGCTGCTCCAGGTCCGTGGGCGGGTCAACCCAGCGTGATCTGAAAAAGGACGCCGTCACGACAGTCCCGCTCCTTCGTCCAGGCCCAGCATCAGGTTCAGGTTCTGGACCGCCTGACCGGATGCACCCTTCCAGAGGTTGTCGATCGCGGCGAAGACGATGATGCGGTCATCCCCGGCCAGCACCTGGATGTGGCAGCGGTTGGTGTCCCGTACATCACGCATCCCCGGCGGGAAGTCGGTGACGGTGACAAACGGTTCCCCGCCATAGGACTCGCGATAAAGATGGTCGAGCTCAGCCTGGGAGACCTCCCGCCCGGCGCTGACGTAGCAGCTGACCAGTTCGCCCTGATCGAGCGGAACCAGGTGTGGCACGAAGGTCAGGCTTTCGATCTCGCGCCCTGCCGGCGACAGCCCGGCGAGCTTTTCGGCGATTTCGGGCCGGTGCCGGTGGCCTACCGGCGTGTAGGCGGATACGTTTTCGGTGACCGTGGTGAAGGCGGTCGCCTCCCCCTTGTCCCGGCCTGCGCCGGAGACCCCTGACTTGGCGTCGATCACGACGTCTTCGATCAGGCCCTCCCGCGCCAGCGGGGTCAGCGCCAGGATCGACGCGGTCGGGTAGCAGCCGGGGTTGGCTACCAGTTCTGCGGCCGCGACCGCGTCCCGGTTCAACTCGGGCAGACCGTAAACCGCGCCGTCCAGCAGGTCAGGGGCACCATGTGCTCCGTAGAAGCGCTCGTAGGTGGGCAGGTCCTCGAGCCGGAAGTCGGCCGAGAGGTCAACCACCAGCAGCCCTCGCCCCCGCATCTCGGCGACTACCGGTGCCGATGCTCCGTGCGGGTAGGCGACGATGGCGGCCTCAACCCGGTCGAGATCCGACAGCTCAAGCTCGCCGAGCTCGAGTGGCACCTCATAACGCGGATACAGCCGGTTGAGCGGCGTACCGGCCCCGGAGCGGGCGGTCACCGCCACCAGTTCCAGATCCGGATGGCGCCAGGTCAGCTCCGCGGCAAGGGCCCCCGTGTAGCCGGTCGCTCCGGCCACCAGGACCCTGGCCTTCGGACCTCCTGGCCCGATCGGCTGGATCGCCCGGTCGGTCTCTTCCTCCGACGACTTCTGACCTGCATCAGCCACGAAGTCTGCCCCCGACGGAAGCCAGGCCGGCGATGATCTTCTCCCAGACCGGGTCGACCTCTTCGTCGCTGAGCGTGTGATCGGCGACCCGGAACCGCAGCCTGAGCGCCAGGCTCTTCTCGCCGGGTCCGACCTGATCTCCCCGGTAGACATCGAAAACCGAGACTTCGGTGAGCATGGGGCCGCCCTCCCGCCGGACCGCTTCGACCACCGGGGCGGAGTCGGTCTCCTCGGAGACCACGATCGCCAGATCGCGATCAACCGGCGGAAAGGCGGTGAAGTCGAGGTAGCCCTCTTCACCGAGCGGTGAAAACTGGATCAGCTCGGCCAGATCGACCTCGAAGCCGACCGCCTCGGCGAGATCCCATTCGGCGGCGACCGCGGGGTGAATCTGGCCGATCCACCCGATCACCCGGCCATTGCTCAGAACCTCACCGCTGCGGACCGGGTGGAGGAACGGCTGGTCCGAGGGGTCGTCAGGGGCCCGCACCTCGACCTCGATTCCGAGCCCGGCGGCCAGCCTCTCCAGAACGCCTTTGACCAGGAAGAAGT
>JAENXK010000055.1 GCA_016649615.1 Thermoleophilia bacterium | reverse complement strand
TCGGGTCTGGGCTGCCCCGACTGGCCGAAGTGCTACGACCAGTACGTGGCGCCGGCTCAGATCAACGCCTGGATCGAGTACGGCAACCGGCTCTTCACCGGGGTCACCGGGATTGCGGTGATCGCTGCTTCGTTGCTCGCCTTCGCCCGCAGGCCGTATCGCTGGCACCTGGCCCTGTTCGGGGCGCTGCTTCCCCTGGGCGTCATCTGTCAGGCGATACTCGGAGCTTTCGTGGTCAAGTACCACCTGCCGCCGGAACTGGTCATCGGGCATTTCATCCTTTCGATGATCCTGATCGACGCCGCCTACGCTCTCTACTGGTGCTCGAAATACGAGCCCGGGGTCCGGCGGTTTTCGACTGACTGGATCGGTGTCTGGGCCGTGCGGGCGCTGATCCCGATCGGCCAGCTGACCATCTTTCTCGGGACGATGACCACCGCCGCCGGGCCCCATCCCGGTGACCATGAGAACGACCAGGTCCAGCGCTTCGACTTCAAAGGCGGTGACACCCTCGAATGGCTGGTCCAGCGCCATGCGACCATGGCGGTGATCCTGGCGGTCTCGGTACTGGTCGTGATCATGATCCTCCGCCGCCGCGGCGGCGACCGCCGGGCCGTCCGGCGCCTGGCATTGGTCTTCGGGCTGATCTGTCTTCAGATCACGCTCGGCGTGACCCAGTGGGTGCTCGAGCTGCCGGCGATCCTGGTCTGGTTCCACGTGATCGTCGCGACCCTGACCTGGATCTCCATACTCTGGTCGGTGGCCACCGCCGGCCAGCTCGTGCCGCGGTCGCAGCTCGAGCCGTCCGCTGCCAACTGACTCACGCCAGCAGTTCGGTGGCCGCCTCGGCCAGAACCTCGGTGTGGGCGTCGACGTCGGCCTCACCGGTTTCGGGGCACATCAGCGCCATCATGTGGAACGGCGTCATCAGGATGCCGCGATTCAGCATGTAGAGATGAAGCAGTGAATCCAGACCGGCGTCGAATGCCGCCGCTGCTTCTTCCCCGGTTACCGGCCGTGTCTCGCCGAGCATGTACTCGACCCGGCATCCCAGCCGAGTGACCGTCCAGGCCAGTTCGTGCTCGTCGATCACCCGCTGGACCCCGGCCTCAAAGCGCTCGCCCATAGAAATCATTCGTTCGAACGCCTCATCGGTCAGAACCTGCGAAAGGGTCGCCCTGGCGGCGGCCAGCGAGAGCGCGTTCCCGGCCAGGGTGCCGCCCACCCCGCCCACGTCGGCAACTTCCCAGATCGTGCGTTCGAGTATCCGCCGGGCCACTTCGTCGCTCATCCCGTAGGCACCGGTGGGAATCCCACCGGCGATCGGCTTGCCAATCGTGAGCATGTCCGGCCTGAGCCCGTGAACCCGGGTATAACCGCCCGGTCCGCAGCAGAAGGTGTGGGTTTCGTCGATCACCAGCAGCGTTCCAGCCTCTTCGGTCAGCCTGCGCAATTCATCGTGGAAGCCGGGCTCGGGTAGCACGATGCCGATGTTGGTCAAAGCGGGCTCGGCCAGGACACAGGCGACATCGCCGTGGGCCAGCTCCCGCTCGAGCGCCTCCAGATCATTGAACTCGACTACCCGGGTCGTTTCCCCGATCGGTACGGGGGGCCCGACGTTACCGGTCCGGCTCCTCGGCTCCCCGTCGACCAGGGTGGCCACCGTTTCATCGACTGAACCGTGGTAACAGTGGTTGAAGACCAGAATCTTGGTTCGGCCGGTGATCTCGCGGCACAGCCGGATGGTGAACCGGTTGGCATCGGTTGCCGAGAGAGCGAACTGCCAGTGGCCGAGCCCGAACCGCCGGGTCATCTCCTTTCCCAGCGGAAGTGCGTCCTCGCTGGGCAGCATGGTGGTGATTCCCCGGGCGAGCCGGGCGCTCGCCGCGGCGACCGTGGGCTCAGGCGAATGGCCGGTCATCGCACCGGTGTCGCCGAGACAGAAATCAACCAGACGGTGACCGTCGACGTCAGTCAGCGAGTTGCCGACCGCTTCGTCGAAGAAGACCGGGTACTGACCCGGCCAGCGGGTCATCCAGTTCATCGGGACCCCGGAGAGCAGTGCCTCGCCAGCGCGGTCGTGGATGGATTTCGAACGCGGATTGCGATCCGCGAAGCGGTCGAGTTCCCGTTTCATGAGGGTTTCAACCCTTTCGGTGCCAACCACAGCTTTGCCGGTATTCACGCCAGTCCCGCCCTTCAGAGTCGGTTTCCTGAACCTCACCGCTGATTGTCGCGCAATCGACGAAGCCGGGCGAGGTCGAGGTGCCGAATCCGAGACTTTGCGGTCCTCCAGGCCGATATGCTCACGTCTTCCATCGAAAGGTACGAATGAATACCGTCCACCCCGTCACCGACCAGCTTGAACCGGTCCCGCTCGATCCCGGGCAGATCGTGAGTGGCCGGCCCGAGACTTCCGACCTCGCGCTGGCCGAGTCGGAGGACGGCAGCGAAGCCTGTGGATTCTGGCGCTGCACTCCCGGGACCGTCACCGACACCGAAGTCGAAGAGTCGTTTCTGATCATCACCGGGAAAGTGAGAGTCGAGTTCAAAGACGGACGCGACCTGACCTTCGGGCCCGGTGACACCCATACCTTCGAGGGCGGAGAAGAAACGGTCTGGACGGTGACCGAGACCGTGCTGAAGGTCTACTGGGCCAGAACCACGGACTAGTGCCTCAGCACCAGCACGCCGACTAGCGCTTCAACACCAGCTTGCGCGAGGTGCTGACCTTCGCCCCGGTGGCGTCGGTCAGCTTGGTGGTGGCCTTCGTCTTCAGCTTTTTGCCCTTGGCCTTCTTGCCGGCCTTGGTCAGCTTGAGGGGGACCTTGCCGGTCTTGCCAGACTTGACCTTGCCCGAGCCCTTGGCCAGGGTCTTTTTGCCCTTCTTGGCGATGATCTTGACCTTGCAGTCGATTCCCTCAACGCCTTCACCGCCGGTGATTGTGTCGTTGCCGTCGCGACCCACGAAGTAGCCATCGGTCGGTCCAGCCCCGGTCAGAGTGTCGTTGCCAGGTCCCCCATCGAACCCGACTTCTTCAATCGGCGCCACGATCGAAGCGTCGTAGGAGGCGGTGTCGTTCATGTCGAGCAGCGAAACGTCGATGTTGTCGATTCCCGCTACCGGACAGGTCGCGACGGTGGCAAGAACGTTCACGCATGGAGCCGTCGCCGTGATCAGCACCGCGCCCGACTCGGTGAAGACGTAGTTGACACCGGAACGCTCAACGGTCACCTGGTTGGTCTCGCCGGCGACGGCGGCGTAATCGATCCGGCTGATCGAACTCTAGAGCGTCGAAGCCGCGGCGAAGCTGGGAAGGATCAGGCCGGCCGCTACAAATCCGAGCAGCATGAGCAGGCGCCCGCCTCCAAAACGCACCCCGCATCCCGCCCACTTGACTTCCGCGCCGCTAAACCTCACCTACCGATCACTATCACATAGGGGTCCGGCCGCGTAGAGACTTCCTTCCAGGAACCGGAGCTGATCGAATCGCGGGGTGCGAGAAGGCCGGCCCCCGCAGACGGACCCGTTGCCTGTAACAATCGGCCCCATGAAGACCGCCAGAATTTCCCCGGGCACGCTCCAGCTGACCAGGTTCGGTGCCGTGAACGCCTTCCTGGTCCGCGAAGACGACGGCTTCACCCTGATCGATGCGATGGTCAAAGGCTCGGAGAAAGGCCTGGCCGCGGCGGCAGCAGATGCAGGCGCCCCGATCAACCGCATCGTCATCACCCATGCCCACAGTGATCATTACGGCTCGCTGGTCGCCCTGGCAAAGCTGCAGCCCGAGGCCGAGTTGATCGCTTCCACCCGCGACGCCCGTCTGATGAACGGTGACAAGACCCCGGAACCGGGCGAGCCCGAAGGCAAGCTCCGGGTACCCTTCCCCGATCTCGGTGTCAGTTTCGACCGGCTGGTCGACGAAGGAGACCGGATCGCTTCACTGGAAGTGGTCGCCACCCCCGGTCACTCCCCGGGGCAGATCGCCCTGCTCGACACTCGTGACAGTGGCCTGGTCGTCGCCGACGCGTACTCGAGTCTCGGAGGCCTGGCCACCACCGCCGGTCCCTACTGGAAATTCCCCCTCCCCGGCTTCGTCACCTGGCATCGCCCCAGCGCTCTCGAGAGCGCAAAGAAGCTCCGCGCCCTCGACCCCGCCTGGCTGGCGGTCGGCCACGGAAAGCCGATCGCCGACCCGGCATCACAAATGGACAAGGCAATCGCCAGAAGCTCCTGAACCGAGCGGGTCCCCTGGGCCGACCGCCGCCCACCGGCGCCCGTGCCGGGAGCCGGCGATCAAACCCTTCAGCGCCGAAGGCGGTGGATTGACCGGTCGCCGGCCGTCACAGCAAACCACCATCCAGATCGCACAGCGAAGCGATCTGGATGCCTTGGCCTGGATGCGTTAACCCAACCACAGCGGAGCGAAGCGATCTGGACGCCCTGGCCTGGACCCCTTGGCCTGGACGCCGCATGCCCTGCCCTAGTCATCGTCGGGGGAGCCGAGCATGTGGGCCACCCCCTTCACGATCGGCACCGCCACGATCGCCACCAGAATCAGGGCGAAGACCATTCCTGCGGTCGGCGAAATCACCTTTGCGACCAGGGCGACCGCCAGCGCGGCGACCAGTACGGCCACCAGCCACTTGAAGGCGGACCCTTCCGAGGTGAGCGGGTTGCCCAGCGAGTTCAGGCGACTCATGTGCGGCTCCGGCTCAAGCCCGGCTCGGTGGATCGATTGACTTCAACCGCCCCGGTTGAGTCATTGACGGTCGGCCGGGTGCCGTTGGACCCGGCGGCGGGCAACACGGGTCAGATGATGTAGACCGCGAGGAACACGATGATCCACATGATGTCGACGAAGTGCCAGTAGATCCCGGGCACTTCGACTCCGAGGTGGTCCTTCTGGTCGGGCCCGAAGTGGCCGCGATATGCCCTGATGTTGGCGAACGTCAGCAGCAGCAGACCGACGAACACGTGGGCGCCGTGGAGTCCGGTGAGGCTGAAGAAGATCGACCCGAAGGCTCCGTCACGGGGGGTGAAGCCGATGTGGACGTACTCGTTGATCTGGATGAAGAGGAAGGTCGCCCCTAGCAGCCAGGTCATGGTCAGCCCCAGCTTGAGGCCGCGATGGTTGTTGTGCTTGATCGCTTCCAGCGCGTAGTGGACGGTGAAGCTCGATGAGACCAGGATCGCCGTATTGATGCCGGCGATCATGACCGGAAGCTCGATGCCGACCGGTGGCCAGGGACCATCGTTGGCGACGGCCCGGATGAAGAAATAGGCCGCGAAGAAGGCGCCGAACAGCATCACCTCCGAGAGGATGAAGAGGAGGATGCCGAGAATGGTGCGGTCGATCCGGGCGCTCTGGTGGGCTTCCGGAGGACCGTGGTGTTCTTCTGCGTGACCGTGTCCGGCTGCGATGCTCGCGCTCTCCATCTTCCTACTCCTCGGTGCTTTCCGCAGTTGATCGTTCGGCCGGGGGTTCCGACCCGGAACCGGCGGTTTCGCCGGCGCCGTCATCTGCCGACCCTTCACCCGAATCTTCGACCGTTCCTCCGGCGGCCACGGCGGCGGCCACGGCGGCGGCCGGACGGCCGCATTCGTGGTGGGACACCGGCTTGTTGGTGTACTCGCGGACCTGGCCGATCAGGTCGTCCTGCAGCCACCTCGATTCTTCGCCGGGCAGAGTCGAGATCAGGATGTCGTCGACCCGGTAGTGCTCGATCGCGGCCTTGACCGCCGAGAACGGATCGGGGCTCATCGGCTGGCCGGTGGCGTCGACTCCCTCCCGGTAGAGAGCGGCCATCAGCCTGGCGAGATCGCGGGAGACGGTGCCGGTCGGGACCCCTTCGGTTGCCGGGGCGATGATCGTGAAGCGGTGGGGGCGCTCGCTGGAGCGATCGAGCAAACGCTGTTCGAGGTCGGACTGCGAGAGCGTCAGGTTGGAGACGACCAGGGTGTGGGTCAAATCCTGGCGGAGCGAGTCGTCCTCGATCCGGACCGGGATGTGGGTGATCGTGACCTCCGGCTCGAATTTGAGCTTGGCCCACTCGACCAGGTCCTTGCGGGTGAAGCCGAAGCGGCTGTCGTAAAGGCAGGACAGCAGGACTTCGCTGGGCCGGTGGCTGCGAATCGCGTCGCCCAGCGCGAGATCGGTGTCAGGGTCGAGAACCTCACCGACCGCCTCGATCCCGAACTCGTCGAGGACCGCTAGCGTGACCTCGACCCGCACCCGGGCCGCTTCACGTGCCTCTTCCGGCGCGAACAGCTGGCCCACGGACGGCTGGTTCTGCGGGGCGACCACGACCACATAAGAAGCCTGCTTCGCCCTTTCCAGGGTGGCCTCGAGCAACAACCGGCCTCCGGCCACCTCGTTCATGAACAGAACGAGCGGCTTCATGACGGAGATGTGACGGTCGCAGGCTCGGGTTCGGGCAACTCTTCAGGCGCGGTCTCGCCACCCATGATCGCGTGACGGGCTCCCGGGGTGCCGTACTCGTAGGGACCGCCGACGACCCGGGGGATCTCGTCGAAGTTGAACACCGGGGGCGGTGAAGAAACCTGCCACTCGATCGAGTGCGCGCGCCAGGGGTTGTTGCCCGCCTTGGGGCCGAACCGCCAGCTGACGATCATGTTGTAAATGAAGATCAGCTGGACCGCCCCGAGCAGGAATGCCGAAACGGAGATGAAGAGGTTCCAGTCCCCGTACACGCTGGCGTAGTCGGCGACCCGCCTCGGCATGCCGTCCATCCCGATCCAGTGCATCGGGACGAAGGCCATCCAGGTCCCGACCACAGTTCCCCAGAAATGAATCCTCCCGAGGCGCTCGTCATACATGCGCCCGGTCATTTTGGGGAACCAGTGGTAGATGCCGGCGAAAATCGTGAAGACCGATCCGCCGAACAGCACGAAGTGGATGTGGGCGACGATGAAATAGGTGTCCGAGACGTGGATGTCGATCGGGATCATGCCCAGCATGACGCCGCTGATCCCGCCGACGACGAAGGTGATGATGAAGGCCAGCGAAAACAGCATCGAAGTCGAGTAGAGGTGGATCTTCCCGTAGAAAAGCGTTCCCAGCCAGGAGAAGATCTTGATGCCGGTAGGCACCGCGATCAACATCGTGGTGATCATCATCGGCACCCTCAGCCAGCTGAACATGCCGGCGACGAACATGTGGTGCGCCCAGACCGAGTAGCTCAGCACGACGATCCCGATCAGAGCCAGAGCCATCAGCCGGTATCCGAACACCGGTTTTCGGGAGTGGGTCGAGATGACCTCGGAAATGATCCCGAATCCCGGCAACATCATGATGTAGACCGCCGGGTGCGAGTAGAACCAGAAGATGTGCTGGTAGCTGATCACGTCGCCGCCTTCAAGGAACTGGAAGAAGTTCATCCCGAGAATGCGGTCGAAGAGGACCATGAACTGCGCGCCGGCCACAAACGGGGTGGCGCCGACCACCAGCAGCGAGGTCGAGAGGTTGGCCCAGACCAGCAACGGCATGCGCCAGGGATTCATCCCTGGTGCACGCATGGTGATGATCGTTACCAGGAAGTTGAGTGCCGTTGCAATTGAAGAGGCCCCGGCGAACTGCACGCCGACGTTGAAGAAGGACTGGCCCAGTGGCGCCCCGGTCGAGAGTGGTGCGTATCCGGTCCAGCCGGCGTCAAACGCGCCGCCCGGGGCAAGAAAGCTGCCGAGAAAGACGATGCCGGCGATCGGCAGCAGCCAGAAGCTGAGCGCGTTCAGCCTCGGGAAAGCCATGTCCGGCGCGCCGATCATCAGCGGCAGTACGTAGTTGGCCAGCCCGGCGAAGATCGGGATGATGAATAGGAAGATCATCACTATGGCATGGGTCGAAAAGAGCCCGTTGTAGGTGTTGGCGGCGACGATCTGCTCGCCGGGCTGGGCCAGTTCGGCCCGGATCAGGAGCGCCAGCACCCCGCCGATCAGGAAGAAGCACAGCGTCGTGACCACGTACTGGATGCCGATGACCTTGTGGTCGGTGTTGAACTTGAAGTAGTCCTGCCAGCGGTAGGCGCCGTGAGCCGAGTGGTCGTCGGGGATTGTCGGCTTGCCGGCTGCCCAGCGGAACCAGTAGTCGAACGCCCCGAAGCCGAACAGGAAGCCGAACGGAGCCGTGATCAGGGGGACGATCACATGCGGGTAACCGGTCTGCTCGGTCTGAAAAAGCTCGAGCCCGGAGATCGCCCGCAGGGCGATGACCAGGCCGAATCCGAAGGCGGCACCGAGCACCATTCCGATCGCACCGCGGTACCAGCCCGGCTGTCTTATTGCCATCGCCACTAGCGAACCTCCCTTTTCACCGGATCAGCGGGATGCTCAGGTTTCATCGACCCCTGTGCCTTCAATGCCGTCTTCCTTTTCCTGAATCTGTTTCTCGATCTCAAGCGCCTGGTCTGCGGTGAGCAGAAGTGACTCCGGCACGTTCTGCGAGAGCCCGTTTACCCACTTCTGATATTCGGCTTCAGGCTCGACCACCACTGTGGCCCGCATCGTCGAATGCCCGGCCCCGCAGAGCTCGGTGCAGATTAGCTGATACGTGCCGGCCTCATCCGGGGTCACGATCGCGTCCGTGGTGATCCCCGGCACGTTGTCCTTCTTGATCCTCCATTCGGGAACCCAGAACGAGTGAATCACGTCCTGGGCGTGAAGCTGAAAATCGACCTGCCGGTCGAGCGGAACGTGGAGTTCACCCTCCGACCACTTGTTGCCGCTCTCCGGGTAGCCGAAGGTCCAGGCGAACTGCTGCGAATAGACGTTGACCGTGATCCGGTCGGCATCCTCGTTCTCGATGTCGTCGAGCACCGCCCAGCTGTATCCGGCAAGTGCCACCACGATGATGATCGGGATTACGGTCCAGATGACCTCGAGCTTGGTATTGCCGTGGATCGGCAGGCCGTCGCCTTCATCCCCCGGCTGGACCCGCCACTTGATCAGGGCATACCCGAGAGCGACGCAGACCAGGGCGAAAATGTATGACGAAACGACGATCGTCACGTCCATCAGAAGGTCGATCGGACCGGCCGCGGTCGCAGCCGCATCGCCGAACCAGTCGATCTGGAGCATGAGCACCGAGATCACCGTACCGGCGGCCAGCGAAGCCAGCGCCAATTTGAGAATCGGAAGACGAGTCATCTGACGCCCGGGATTGTATTGAAGCCACGGTCGGATGCCCCCTTACCCATGGTCAATCCCCGGCGATCGGCCGGATCTTCCCGTCTGATGCGGAAATCACGTCTCTCGCCACCCCCTGCCAACTCCAATTCCTATCGGCGGTGTCGGCAATTTCGCGGCCGATCGCGGCCCGCCGTGCCGGATCCACGGCCAGCCAGTCGTTGACCCTGTCCGCCAGTCCGGCAACGGCGCCCGGGCCGAGTTCGAATCCGACCGGCCCGGAAACCGCCGGAACCTCCGCAGCAAGGACGGAGGTCACCTCGGCCAGTCCGGAGTGCCGGGCACAGATCGGGAGGACGCCGGACGCGGCTCCCTCGGCCGCGACCATCCCGAAGGCTTCGGGAAAAGTACTCGGAACCACCATCGCATCGGCCGCCGGGAGTACCGCCGCGACTTCGTCGTGTTCGAGCCGCCCGGCGAAGCTGATCGACCCTGCCGCGGCCCGCGACATGGAGAGGTATTCCGGCGGAGGGTCGGCGAGGAAGTCGGCCAGGAACTCAAGCCTCCCGGAATCGCCGCCTTCCAGTCCGCGGCCCTGGTCGGCGATGTGCCGCGCGGCCTCGAAATCCCCGTCGCCGAGTGCGCCGGCCAGTGCCCGCAGTCCAGTTTCGTAGGCGCCGAAGCCACCGAGCAGCAGCCGGGCCCCGGGGTTTCTGGCAGATACGACCGGCCAGGCCGCGATCAACAGGTCGACGCCCTTGGAGACGATCAGCTTGCCGATGAAGATGACCCGGGGACCCTCGGCGGCGGCAAACTCATCCAGGGCGGCGACGGCCCCTTCGGCATCGCGGCCGAAAGTGGCTCCGGGCGGCTCGGCCGCGATCTTCGCCGACAGTTCGGAGATCGCCCCCGGCCGGAGGTCCTCGGCCAGCGGGCAAAACCGGTCGGTATCGACCCCCGGAGGACCGAGCCCGGTCTTTTCCCTGAGTCCGTGCCCGGGCACCGCTTCCCAGAGGCTGGTCGCGGTGTGAAGGGAGCCGACCAGGACGGAGGCCGCCGGCCCGAGGCCCTCCCGGACCCAGGGGAGAAACCGGGGATTCGGTTTGATCGTGTACTCGAGGTCGGAACCATGGTTTTTGACCGCGTAAGGACGGATCCCGGCCCGGGCGAATATGACGGGGCCCATGATCAGGTGATTGGCCAGAGCCGCATCGGCCGGACCCGTCCGGTCGGTCAGGTCACGGACCGCCCCCACGTTCACCTCGATGTAGTGCTCGATCTCGCGATCGCTCAACTTCGGGTAGGCCCTGGCCTCGAAGCCTTCATACGGGTCCTCGACATAAACCGGAAGCAACTCGCCGATCGGCGGGTGATAGACCGTGACCGATCCACCGGGCACGGTCTCCCCCGGCCTGCGGGGACCGGCCTCGCGCCGTCCCGTCGAACGGACGTCCAGCCCCCGGTCCGACCACTCGCCGACCGCATCGACCCATTCCAGATCTTCGGCCTGGCGGTCCTGGCAGAGCAGGTGCACCTCGTGGCCGAGGCCGGCCAGAGCGCGGGCCAGGTTGGCGGTGTAGATGTTGCTGCCGGTCCCGCGCAGCAGATAGCCGTGAAAGATCAGGATCCTCATTTCCGGATATTCTCCTCCCTGATGAGCAACAAGCAGATTTACCGACTCCGGGCGCCCGTCTCAGGGCGCGAAGCTATCGCCCCGGCAAAAGCGGGTGTGGTCTATCGCGACAGCGAGACGGGTGAGGAGCTGGAACCTGTGGCCGAGGTCCTGCCACTGTCTCCTTCGACATCACGGCTGCCCCGTACTCCGATCAACCTCGTGGTGTGCCGGCGCTGCGAGCAGCTCACCGGGCGTGACCTGGCGACCTGCGAGTTCTGCGGCCTGCCGACGGGCTGAAGCCGGGTGACAGTTCCGGCTTGACCGCCCGGGGCCGGGTGGCCGTCCCGGCTACTTGGAGATGACCGTCGCCGTGTAGAGCAGCACGTTGCTGCCGTAGTAACAGCCGTAGCGCTTGGTCGAATTCACCTTCTGCTGGGGCCGGGTCTTCTTCAGGGCGGCATTCGGCTCACCGGTGTCCGGGTCGGTGCCGAGGGTGCACTTGTCCTTGCCCCGGCTGCCGCGCCAGGTGTAGTCCTTCTCGGCCCGGTCGCAGGCAATCGGATCGTTGACCCCTCCGGCCGGGCTGATGCTGCATGAGCGGGGCTTCCAGACCGCCGGCGCCCAGGTCGGGATCGTCAGGGCCACGATCTGGTTCTTGATCACGTTGAGCGGCTTGTTCAGGGCGAAGTTGACCGTGGAGCCGAAGTACGGGTTGAGGATCTGGGTCGGGCTCTGGCGGACCATCTTGTACTGCGGGGGGCCTGCCTCTTTCTTCTTGACCCGCTTCAGCACCGCGATCCGGGCCGAGGCCGGCGTACCGAAGAGATCGTTGAAGAACGGCAACTGGGCCGAGTAGCTGTTCGAACCCTTGCGGATGTCCTTCTTGGTCGGTTTGGCCAGCGAGATCGACCAGGAGACGACCTTGCCCTCCCGAGGGACCACGAAACTGCGCTTTCGCTGCGATCCTTTGCGGTAGACCTGGTAGCCGGTGACCTTGCCCTCGGCCAGGCAGTCGCGGGAAAAGTTGTTTCCGCAGTTCGGGGTCAGCTTGTTGTTCGCCTTGCCCAGGACGACTCTGTTCGAGGACTTGGCGGTCGCCGGATCGGCCGCGGACAGCGAGAAAACGGCGATCGCGGCGAGCAGGATCAGGGCCGCTCCGGCGGCGACCGTGGCAGGAGGGAATTGCTTGGAAAGTGTTAGCTGGCGATTAAGCATCACGTTCAAGAACACCGGGGCAGCGCGTTGGTTGCGCCCGTGGGGGCAGGCCTACTTGTAGCGGTAGGTGATCCGGCCGCGCGTCAGATCGTAAGGCGAAAGCTCGATCTTGACCCGGTCTCCCGGCAGAATGCGGATGTAGTGCCGGCGCATCTTGCCCGATATGTGGCCGAGCACCTCATGATCGTTGTCAAGCTTGACCCGGAACATCGTATTCGGGAGGGCCTCGGTGATTTCGCCCTCCATCTCGATCTTTTCTTCTTTACCCATGCGGCGAGGGAGCGTACAACTTACCCGGCATCGAGGAAGCGACGGCCAAACTCCACAGCTTCGCTTGCAGAATGGATTTCACCCGTGTAGCGGGCTTCAGCCAGCGCCTCGACCACCCTGCCGAGATCGGGTCCGGGCTCAATCCCCAACTCGGCGGCAAGCCGGTCACCCGGCAGGAACGGCTCAGGCGCGCCGTCCCGCCGCCAGTCGAGCCCGTGCGCGACCATCTCCCGGGCCAGCTGCAAGTGGGCCTCGATCATTTCCCGACTGGCAATCGAAGCCGAGCCCCGAGCCGCGAGCCGGTCGGCCACTGTGAGCAGCGTCACATCGACCGTGACCGGATCGGTGTGTTTGAGGTAGGCGTAGACCTGATGGCGGTTCAGCGGGTGCTCGGGGACCATGAAGCCGAGGACCAGGTGATGGCTGGTGATCGCCGCC
>JAENXK010000204.1 GCA_016649615.1 Thermoleophilia bacterium | reverse complement strand
ATGCTTGATCCGGGCGGAGACGGATGGGTTGGAACTGAGCACACGCGGCATGACATCGATCGGGTTGCCACCGGAGGCGACGTAGCTGCCGGTGAACAGCGTCTGCCCGCCCCCGGTGGAAAGTGGCACCAGTCGTCCGGTGCTGGTGATGTCCCGGGCCATGAGCGGGGCGATCACCAGAACCAGCGCGGCGCTCATCACGGCGACGGGACGCAGGGCGGCCCGCAGCCCGAGGCCAAACAGCACAAGTGCCAATAAGGCCGAAATCAGCAGGGCGTCTGGCCGGACAAGAGTGGTCAGGCCGAGCAGGACTCCCGGCAGAATCCAGGCCAGAAGGCTGGTCCGCTCCCTGGCCCAGAGCACCGCCAGTAGCGCTCCTGCGATCAGGGTCCCGGTAAGGGGCTCGGTCAGCAGCATCCCGGAATCGCTGATCAGGGTGGGGTAGAACGCAGTGATTGCGGCAGCACTGATGCCGGCCACATCACCTCCGAGGCGCGACCCGAGCCGCCAGCTGATCGGGATCGCCGCGGTCGCGATCAGGGCAAGGACAAGCCTTGCCAACTGGACGGAGTCGGTGCCGGCCAGCTCGAAGATGCCGGCGGTCAGAAGCGGGAGTCCGGGGGTGTAGTTGGATGCGGGCTGGGGGTGGGCCGGCGTACTCAGGCCCCGCTGTTCGAACTCTCCATGCTGGCTCAGGCCGCGGGCGATGCGCTCATATGCGGCCGAGTCGGGCATATTCTGCTCGGCTCCCTGCCAGGCCTGGTCAACCCGCAGAAAGAGGCCGGCGAGGACGATCAGCATGAGGACGGTCAGTCGCACCGAGGGGATCCTAGATTGTCTGGGCTTCCGGTAATCTCAGCGCCTATGCGAATCCTTGTACTCGGTGGCGACGGCTACCTCGGCTGGCCGACCGCCATGCGTTTCTCCGACCGCGGACACGAGGTCACGATCGTCGACAACTTCGCCCGGCGTCGCTGGCACCTCGAGCAGTCGACCGATTCACTGACTCCGATCGCTTCCCTGGAAGACCGGATCGAGGCCTGGCACATGGTCTCCGGAAACCTGATCGAGGCGCGGATCGGCTGCATCGAGGACGCTGAATTCCTTGATCAGGTGATCGCCGAAGTCCTGCCGGAAACGGTGGTTCACTACGGCGAGCAGCCCTCCGCCCCTTACTCGATGCGCTCGAGGCAGGCGGCGGTCGAGACCCAGCAGACAAATGTGATCGGAACCCTCAACCTGCTGTTCTCGATGCGCGACCGGGTTCCCGACGCCCACCTGATCAAGCTGGGAACCATGGGTGAGTACGGCACTCCGAATATCGACATCGAAGAGGGATTCATCGAGATCGAGCACAACGGGCGCAAGGACACCCTGCCTTTTCCCAAGCTGCCGGCTTCGCTCTACCACGCCTCCAAGGTTCACGATTCAACCAACATCCACTTCGCGACCCGGGTCTGGGGGTTACGCGCCACCGACCTGAACCAGGGCGTCGTATACGGCGTCGAGACCAATGAATCCGGTCTGGACGAGCGACTGGTCACCCGCTTTGACTACGACGAGACCTTCGGCACCGTGCTCAACCGGTTCTGCGTTCAGGCAGTAGTGGGGCACCCCCTGACCGTGTACGGGGCAGGCGGGCAGACCAGGGGTTATCTGAACATCAAGGACACGCTGCGCTGTGTCGAGCTTGCCGCAGAGAACCCGGCGGACAGAGGCGAGTACCGGGTTTTCAACCAGTTCACCGAGCAGTTCTCGGTTTCCGAACTGGCGGACCTGGTCAAGAAGTGCGGAGCGGAGGCGGGCTACGAGGTCTCGATCGAAGCTTTCCCCAACCCCCGGGTCGAGCTCGAACACCACTACTACAACGCCTCCAACCAGAAGCTGCTGGACCTGGGACTCGAGCCGCACCCGCTCGGCGTCGAGCTGGTTCAGTCGGTCTTCGGGATCGTCGCCGACAATCGCGAGCGGATCATCCAGCGCGCGATCACACCGAAAACCAAGTGGAACCCCGGTGAGCTCGAGGGCGGCGCGCTTTCGATGGCTCAGCGGACCTGAACCCGCTGGTAAGATTGCATTTCTGATGAGAGCCGCTGACGCACTGATGGAATCACTCCGGGTAGAAGGTGTAGACCACATCTTCGGCATCCCCGGCGGAGCCAACCTGCCCACCTACGACGCCCTGGTCGACGCCGACCTGCGCCACGTTCAGGCCCGACACGAACAGGCCGCGGGACATGAGGCCGAGGGCTACGCCCGCGCATCCGGCCGGGTCGGAGTCGCGTTCGGCACCTCCGGACCCGGAGCGACCAACCTTGTCACCGCAATCGCCGACGCGATGATGGACTCGGTGCCGACGGTTTTCATCACCGGCCAGGTCCGGACCGAACTGATCGGAACGGACGGATTCCAGGAGGCCGACATCGTCGGGGTCACCCTGCCGATCGTCAAGCATTCGCTGCT
>JAENXK010000174.1 GCA_016649615.1 Thermoleophilia bacterium | reverse complement strand
CTTGCCGAAGCCCTTCATCTTGTCGATGTTCTGCATGTTGGCCATCGCCGCGATGACCGACCCGGCAGCCATGAACAGCAGCGCCTTGAAGAAGGCGTGTGTCATCAGGTGAAAGAGACCCTCCGAGTAGGCGCCGATTGAAACTCCGACGATCATGTAGCCGATCTGGCTCATCGTCGAGTAGGCGATGATTCGCTTGAGATCGACCACCACGATCGCGATCGTGCCGGCGATCAGCAGGGTCGCCACCCCGACCCAGGCAGCGATGTCGGCCGCGGTCGGGGCGAGTTCGAAAAGCGGGTGGGTCCGAGCGATCAGGTACACCCCGGCAGTGACCATGGTCGCCGCGTGGATCAGTGACGAGACCGGGGTGGGACCTTCCATCGCGTCGGCCAGCCAGGTGTGGAACGGCATCTGGGCCGACTTGGCGAAGGCGCCGACCATCAGCAGCAGGCAGATCGCGGTGACCGTCCACTCGTTGGTAGTGAAGGCTTCAGGGGCCCGCTCGAACACGGTTCCGTAATCGACCGAACCGAGCTCCATGAAGATCAGGATCGCGGCCAGATAGAGGCCGACGTCACCGATCACGTTGATCACGAAGGCCTTCATACCGGCATTGGTCGCGGTGTTGCGCCGGTACCAGAAGCTGATCAGAGCATAGGAAGCAAACCCGACCAGGGCCCAGCCGATGGTCAGCAGGATGAAGTTGCCGGCCAGGACCAGAAGCAGCATCGAGAAGACGAAGAAGTTGAGGTAGCTGAAGAAGCGGTGGTAACCCTCGTCCGACTGCATGTAGGAGTAGGAGTAGATGTGGATCAGCGAGGAGACCCCGGTCACCACCATCACCATGTAGACCGAGAGCGGGTCGACGTAGATCCCGAGGTTGATCTTGAAGTCGCCGACCGCGGCGTACTCCCAGAGGCTGGAGGCGACGTGGCGGGATTCGGCCGGCTCGCCCTGGATCGCGATCAGGGTGGCGATCCCGCAGGCGAAGGAGGCGACGATCGCGCCGATCCCGATCAGGCCGGCCACCCGTACGGGCAGGACCCGGAAGCCGAACCCGATCACCAGCGAACCGAGCAGCGGGAAAAGCAGGACGAGCCACCCCGAGGTCGCAGCGCTCATCCCTCGAGCTCCTTCATCTCGTCGACGTTGAGCGGCAGGCGACGGCGGAACATCGCCACCACCAGGCCGAGCCCGACCACTACCTCACAGGCGGCCACGACCAGCACGATCAGGACCATCACCTGGCCGTCCTGGTTGCCGAGCATGCGGCTGAAGGCGAGCATCGCCAGCGCCCCGGCGCTGAGCATCAGCTCGAGGCAGAGCAGGATGACCACCGGGTTGCGACGGATCATCACCCCGGCGAAGCCGATGCCGAACAGCAGGGCCGACAGCACGAGGTACCACTCAATAGCCATCAGCCGGTCCCCCCTTCGGTCCGCCTGCGGCCGGCCAGGACGATCGCCGCGACCGCTGCCACCAGCAGAAGCAGCGAGGCCGCCTCGAAAGCGACCAGGAAATCCTCGAGCATCAACCGTCCGACCGCCTCCGGCGTGCCGAACCCGGCGCCCACATCGGCCTTGCCCTCGGTGCCGAGCGCGGTCAGCGACGAACCGAGTACGGCGATTGAGATCTCGACGAACAGAGCCAGCGCGAGGATCGGCCCGATCACCCTGAGCCGGGGCATCGAATCGAGCACCGGTTCGTCGACGTCACCGACGTAGGCGGCGACGAACACGTAGATCACCATGATCGCGCCGGCATAAACCACGATCTGGGCCGCGGCGAGGAACTGGGCCCGCAGCAGCAGGAATATCCCGGCCAGGAAGACCAGGTGGACGATCAGGGAAAGCGCGCTGTAAAACGGATTGCGCAAGACGACCACGCCGAGCGCGCCACCGATCGCTCCGATCGCGCCGGCAAAGAAACAGGCCTCGACCATTACTCGCCCTCGCCTCTGAGCGGGGTTCGCTCGATCGGCTCGGCCAGCAGCATCTCCTTGGTAAAGATCAGGTCGGAGCGGTTGTAATCGGCCATTTCGTAGTCGTGGCCCATGGTGATCGCATCGAACGGGCAGGCGATCTCGCAGTAGCCACAGAAGATGCAGCGGGCCAGGTTGATTTCATAGACCGCGGCGTAGCGCTCGCCGGCCGACACCCGGTCGTCAGGATCGTTCTCCGCGGCGACCACCCGGATGCATTCGGCCGGGCAGGCGGCCGCGCACAGCGAGCAGCCGACGCACTTCTCGAGGTCGGAGTCTTCGAACTTGTGCAGCTTGTGGCGACCCCGGAAACGCGGATAGACGGGGGTCTTTTCCTCCGGGTACTGGATCGTGACCGGCTTGTCAAAGAGCCGGGCCATGGTGGTACGCAGGCCGCGCAGGGTCTCGCCGAAGGCACGGTATGCCCCGCCCATGCCACCGGGCTCGGGTCCGCGTGGCACAACCTTGATCTCTTCCGGGCGGACACTCATGTGACCACCACCAGGACAGCCGTGACCAGCACGTTCAGGGTGGCCAGGGGAAGCAGGACCTTCCAGCCGAAGCTCATCAACTGGTCGTAACGGACGCGGGGAAGCGTGGCTCTGATCCAGATGAAGAACCCGGTCAGCAGCAGCATCTTGGCCAGCATCCAGATCGGATCGAGCCAGTCGGGGCCGGGACCCATCCAGCCGCCGAGGAACATGGACGCGGCGATCCCCGAAACGATCAGGATCTCGATGTACTCGGCGAACATGTAGGAGCCGAAGCGCATACCTCCGTACTCGGTGCCGTAACCGGCGACCAGCTCGGCGTCGGCCTCAGGCAGGTCGAACGGCGGCCGGTTGGTCTCGGCAAATCCGGCCACCATGAAGATCAGGAAACCGACGATCTGGGGAACGACGAACCAGATCTCACCCTGGGCCTTGACGATGTCGACCAGCGAGAGCGATCCGGCCATCATCACGACGCCGAGCAGCGAGAGCCCCATCGCGATCTCGTAGGAGATCAACTGCGCCGCCGACCGCATCGACCCCAGAAAGCTGTACTTCGAACCCGAGGCCCAGCCGCCCAGCAGCAGGCCGTAGAAGGCGATCGAACTGAAGGCGAAGAAGTAGAGGATCCCGATCGACACGTCGATCCCGTAAAGACCGACCCCGTTCTGGACATCACCGAAGGGCAGGATCGCCAGCGTGACCACCGCCGAGAAGATGGTCAGTGCCGGCGCGATTTCGTAGAGGAACGGGACCGCCCCCTTCGGCCGGAAGCCCTGCTTGGAGAGCAGCTTGCCGACGTCGGCCAGGGGCTGCATCAACCCGTATGGCCCGACCCGGTTGGGTCCGTACCGCTGCTGGAAGCGGCCCAGGAGCTTGCGTTCGGCCACCAGCAGGATCGGCACGATCATCAGAATGACCAGAAAGATCACCAGCGACTTGACCACCAGAATCCAGGTCGCGTCGACGAAGTCCGTATCAGCCAGAAGCGGAACCGGCACGTCTACCCGTCCCCGTCCACTGAGTCATCGTCGG
>JAENXK010000013.1 GCA_016649615.1 Thermoleophilia bacterium | reverse complement strand
GCGAATCTTGTAGATCCCGATTCCGATGAAAACGACAGAGGCCATGATCGACAACGACCGGACCACGCCGACCAGGTCGACGCTCTCCTCCGGTACGTCAATCGAAGAGTGCTCCTGCGCACCGAAATCGAACTGGAGATCGATGCCGCCCAGAAAGAGGACCACTCCCCAGACGATCACGACATCGACCACGGCCCTGCCGAACCAGGGCTTTTCGGCCAGCGCGGTGATCCAGCCGTGAATGCGGGCCACAACTTCTGCCGCTTTCGACGGCGGCTTGGTCGGAGCCAGCGCGACCTCTGCGAAGTACTCCCGGGCTCGGGCCACCCGCGGATCGGACTGGTCGGCCTGATCGAGCAGCCGGGTCGCCTTCTCGTGCTCGTCCCGGCGGAACTCACCGGTCACCGTGACCGGCATGAACGAGAGGGCGTTGGCGAGGGCGGTCTGAGAGTCGAGTTTCTGGCGGCGCGACATCTCCCGGATGATCAGGAACAGGACGACGAAGATGATGTAGATGATCCCGGCCGCCGGCTTGTAGAAGTAGTCGTTGTCGGAGGTGATGAACTTGCCCAGCTCGTCGATGAAGAAGCCGAAGCCGATGCCTCCGATGATCGCCGCGGTGCTTCGTCCCCACCGGTTGATGTAGATCAGCGCGAACCAGATCGCGATCAGCATGAAGATGCCGCCGTAGAGCAGGTGGGCGATGTGGAGTCCGTTGCCGCCCAGCTGCGGGTAATGGGTCAGCCAGAGCTGGGTCCGGATGACCAGGATCATGGTCACCGCCGAAATCAGGAACCACTCCAGCTTCTGGACGAAGTCGAACCGCTTGATCGGGTTGTTGATCAGGCGCTTCAACCCGGTCCTCCTCCGGTTCTTCGCATGATCCGATTAAACAGCAACGACCGGTCGTCACCGTTCATCCGCCCGCTCAGACCGGCCGGCTGACCCGCGGGGTGCCGTCCGGCGGCCGGGCTCGTTCCGGCGGCGGGGCGTCTTCCGGCGGCGGGGAGCCTCCGGCGGTCAGCCCCCGAGGTGCCCGCGACCGGGGGGAGACTCCAGGTCGAGTTCCGGGCCGAGCGGGACGATCCGGCTCGGGTTGATCTGCGGGTGGGTCCGGTAGTAGTGGCGTTTGATGTGGTCGAAGTTGACCGTCTCACGGATCCCGGGGAGCTGGTAGAGCTCGCGCAGGTATCCGGAGAGGTTTTCGTAATCGGCGATCCGGCGCAGGTTGCACTTGAAGTGGCTGGCGTAGACGGCGTCGAACCTGACCAGGGTCACGAACAGCCGCCAGTCGGCTTCGGTTATCAGGTCCCCGGTGAGATAACGCCTGCCGGCGAGCAGATCGTCGAGCCAGTCGAGCGACTCGAACAGCTCGACGAAAGCCTCCGCGTAGGCCTCCTGGCTACCGGCGAATCCACAGCGGTAGACCCCGTCGTTGACGGTCCGGTAGATCCGCTTGTTGAGACCGTCGATCTCATCCCGAAGGTGCTCCGGATAGAGGTCGAGCCCCGGGTTGGCGGCGAACTGGTTGAACTCGGAATGGACCATGCGCATGACCTCCGAGCTTTCGTTGTTGACCGCCCGTCCGGTCTCCGTGTCCCACAGCAGGGGCACGGTGACCCTGGCCTCGAAATCGGGATCGGTGGCGCGGTAGGCCTCCTGCAGAAACTCATACCCGTTGACCGGATCGGGTTCCTCGCTGGTGAAGCGCCAGCCGGTTTCGTCGCGCTCCGGATCGACCACGGTCATCGGGATCGCCGCCTCGAGCCCCTTCAGCCGGCGGACGATGATCGTCCTCGACGCCCAAGGACAGGCATAGGAGACGTACAGGTGATAGCGCCCCGCCTCCGCCGGAAAACCGGAGGAGCCGTCGGCGGTGACCAGTTCACGGAATGCACTCTTCTGGCGTACCCAGGCGCCGCTGCTGCTGGTTTCGTTCGGAAACTGGGTCCTGCTCATGCTCTTCCTTCGCTAGCGGCTTCGATCCCGGTTTCCCGGGTCAGAGCGATCAATCCTAGGCGAACGGGACCGCGGACCCGCCGGGCCGGACGGGCTCAACCGGCTTCCGGCACCGGGCCCACCCCGACCGCGTGAAAACCGCCGTCGACGTGAACGATTTCGCCGGAGATCATCCGGGCGTAGTCGGAGAGCAGAAAACAGACCGCATCGGCCACCGGCCCGGGATCGCCTGCGTCCCACCCGAGCGGAGCCCGCTCGCCCCAGAGCCCGGCCAGTTCGTTGAATCCGGGGACGCCGCCCGCCGCCGCGGTCCGGACCGGCCCGGCCGAGATCAGGTTGACCCTGTGACCGTCCCCTCCCAGGTCGCGGGCCAGGTAGCGGCCGGTCGACTCGAGCGCGGCCTTGGCCACACCCATCCAGTCGTAAGACGGCCAGGCGACGGTCGCATCAAAGTCGAGACCGACCAGGCTCGAGCCCGAACCCGGTCCGTCCCCGGTGGCCAGGACCGGCCGCAGGGCCTGAGCCAGGGCTTTGAACGAGTAGGCGCTCGTTTCAAAAGCCTCGACGGCGCTGGCCCGGGGAGCCTGCATGAAGTTGCCCCCGAGGGCATCGACCGGCGCGTGAGCGATCGCGTGCAGGGCTCCGTCCACTCCGTCCCAGTGCTTGCCGATCTCCGAAGCGAGGGCCTCGAGGTCGTCGTCGTCGTTGACGTCGAGCTCGATGACTTCGGTCGGGGCCGGCAGCCGCGCCGCGGCCCGCTCGGTCATGCGGCGGATCCGGCCGAAGCTGGTCAACAGGACTTCGGCCCCCTCCTGCTGGGCCCGCTCGGCGACGGCGAAAGCGATGCTGCGCCGGTTGACGATCCCGGTGACCAGGATCCGCTTGCCCTTGAGGATCACTGGGATACCGGCTCGGTTCGGGACTGCTCCGGGTCACCGGGCCGGTCGGCGTTGGCTTCCGGCGCTTCGTCAGCCTGCGGGTCCTCGCCGCCGTCGGCGCCCCGGCGCCAGACGATCTCGGCCAACGCCCGGAGCACGAGTGCCCCGTCCTGGTTTTTCACCTTCCAGAGGATGCGGACCAGTCCGGTGTCGGGGTCAAGCGGCTTCAACTCCTCCACGCGCCCATTCAGGGTGATCGTGTCGCCGATGCGGACCGGGCGCTTGAATACGACCTTTTCAAAGCCCCGCAAGGCGGCCACCCGCTCGGGGTCGATCGGCGCCAGGCCGACCGAGTAGGAGAGCAGCAACATTCCGTGGGCGATGCGCTCGCCGAAAAGCGAACGCGAGGCCCACTCGGCATCCGTGTGCAGCGGGTGATGGTCGCCGGTCAGCCCGGAGAAAGCGGTCAGGTCGGACTCGGTGATCGTCCGGCCGTAGGTTGAAAACTCGGCGCCGACGACCAGGTCGTCAAAGCCCGAGCCGAAGACCCGGTTCAGCTCCATATTCGTTCTCTCCGTTCGCTCGGGATCTCGATCGAAAAATCGCGGGCCAGCACTTCGCAGATCTCGTCGGCCGTGTGGAGGTGGCCCCGGAGCGAGGGATGGAGCCCGTCGATCTCGTAGTTGCGGGCATCTCCGGTCCCGGGGTGGCTGACCACGTCCAGGCAGGGCACCCCGGAGGCGGCGGTGACCGTCCTGATGGCTTCGTTCAGTTCGGTCATTCCGCGGCGTATCCGGGCTCGCGTCCTCGGGCCGGCCCCTGTCAGATCCCAGCCTTCCGGGTAGTTGGCGGTCAGGATCGCGGCTTCCGGGAGAGCCCCGGTCAGCCGGTCGAGGATCGACTCGAGCCGGGCGGCAAAAGCCGGGACGTCCGGCTTCAGCTCGAGGATCACGTCGTTGGCTCCGCAGACCAGGGTGATCAGGTCCGGCTCGAGCTCGATGGCCCGCGGGATCTGTTCCCCCACTTCCGAACTGGTCGCGCCGTCGCGGGCGAGGTTGAAATACTCGAAATCGGGGTTCAGAGCCCCGAGCGCATCTGACACGAGGTCGGCCCAGCGGCTGCCGGGATCGACACCGTTGCCTGCGGTGAAGCTGTCACCCAGGGCGACGTACCTGCCGATCCGGCGACGGCCTCCGGTGGTGACGGAGTCGCCGCTCACGAGATCGCCCCCGTGCTTCCGGGGGAGTTGTCCTGCAGGGTGGAGAAGGCCCAGTCGAGCGAATCCCGGGTTTCGGAAGGCTCGATCACTTCGTCGACGAACCCGCTCGCCGCTGCGGCGGCCGCGGTCAGGTGCTCCTCGGAGTACTCGTCGGCCAGCTGGTCCCGGTCACCCTGGCCGGCATCCTCGAGCGAGCGCCGATGGACTATTCCGACTGCCTGGCCGGCCGACATGATGCCGATCTCGGCCCCCGGCCAGGCGAAGACCGCGTCGGCGCCGAGATCGCGCGAATTCATGGTGATAGCGGCGCCGCCGTAGGCCTTGCGAAGGATCACGGTCACTTTTGGCACGCTCGCGGCGGCGAATGCGCGGAGCAGGGACGCGCCGTGGCGGATTACGCCGGCCCGCTCCTGCCTCAGACCGGGCATGAAGCCGGGGGTGTCCGTGAGTACCGCCAGAGGCAGGCCGAACCGGTTGCAGTCGTTGACGAAGACGGCGGTCTTCTCGGCGGCCTCGGCGTCGATCACTCCACCGAAGCGGTGTGGCTGGTTGGCGACCACGGCGATCGGGCGGCCGTTCAGGCGGGCCATGCCGGTGAAGATGCCGGCGCCCCAGCGGGCGTATATCTCGAGCATGCTCGAGCGGTCCACTATCGCCCTGACCGTCTCCCTCACGTCGTACACGCGGCGCGGATTCCCGGGAACGGTCACCCCCGGGTCACCGATCTCGGGCTCCAGCGGGGTCCCGGTCGGGGGCGGCTCTCCGATGGCCCGCGGGAGCAGGCCGAGCAGTTCACGGGCCCGCGCGACCGCATCTTCTTCGGTCTCGGTCACGATCTGGCTGACCCCGTTCGAACCGTGGACCCGGGGGCCTCCCAGTTCTTCCATGCTCACCCGTTCCCCGACCGCTTCCTCGACCACCCTGGGCCCGGTGAGAAACAGCCGGGCCTCACGGGTCATGATCACGAAGTCGGTCAGGGCCGGCGAGTAGGCGCCTCCGCCGGCCGATACCCCTCCGACGATGCTGATCTGCGGAATTCTTCCGGCCAGCTTGACGCTGGCGCGGAATATCCGACCGTAGCCGGCCAGTGCCGCGTGGCCTTCCTGGAGGCGGGCGCCGCCGGATTCGATGAACCCGACCACCGGCGCGCCGGCTTCGCCCGCCTGGACCATGGTCCGGACGATCGTCTCGGCATGGACCTCACCGAGCGAACCTCCGAGGAAAGACGGGTCCTGGCAGTAGCAAAAGACCGGACGGCCTCCGACCCGGCCGGCTCCGGCGATGACGCCGTCACCCGGCCTGGCCGAGTTGCCCGGACGGCGTGAGAGCACGGCCGAGCGCAGCGGCCGGAAGCTGCCCCCGTCACAGAGAGACTCCAAACGGGCACGCGGAGACAGCCGGCCGGCCGGTGTGCTCGCGACGTTTGCCTGGACCGTGCTCATGCCCCTCGGAAACAGAGCACGGCGTTGTGACCGCCGAACCCGAACGAGTTCGAAATCGCCGTGAGGCGTTCGTTCTTCGCGGTGAGAGGGCGCGCCTCACCCGGGATGTAGTCCAGGTCCAGTTCCTCATCCGGCTCTTCGAGACCCACGGTCGGGGGGGCAATTCCCTGCTTCAGGGTCAGGATCGTCGCAACCGCTTCGACCGCGCCGCCGGCGCCCATCAGGTGCCCGATGACCGACTTGGTCGAGCTGATCGGAATCCCGTAGGCATCCGATCCGAGCGCCACCTTGAGCGCTCTGGTCTCGGACGAGTCGTTCAGAGTGGTCGAAGTCCCGTGGGCGTTTATGTAGTCGAGATCACCGGGTTCGAGGCCCGCTTCTTCAATGGCCGTGCTGATTGCACGGGCCGACTGGGTTCCGGCCGGGTCGGGAGCCGTCAGGTGACTGGCGTCGCAGGTCGCCGCGTAGCCGGTGATCTCGCCGATCACCTCGGCCCCACGGGCCTCGGCGGCCTCGGCCTCCTCTAGCACCAGAATTCCGGCGCCCTCGCCCATCACGAAGCCGTCACGCCGGGCATCGAACGGGCGTGAGATACCGGTGGGCGAAGTCGCGCCCATCGAGGCAAACGCGGCCAGAGCGATTCCGATCATCGCCGACTCGGCGCCCCCTGCCACGGCAGCGTCGGCCCGGCCGGATTCGATCAACCTGGTCGCCGAACCGATCGCGTGAGCCCCGGCGGCGCAGGCTGACATGACCCCGTAGGTCTCGCCCTTGAGACCGAACCGCATCGCGACGGCGGCGGACGCGGCGTTGCCCATCATCAGCGGGACCGCCAGAGGCGACACCGCCTTCGGCCCGCGCTCGCGCAGGACCGCGTCCTGCTCCTGAAGTGACCCGATTCCGCCGATCCCCGTGCCGATGATGCAGCCGATCCGCTCCGACGGGTAAGGGAGTTCCTCGTCTTCACCCGTACCGAACCCGGAGAGCTCGAGAGCCTCATCTGCGGAAACGACCGCCATCTGGGTGAACCGGTCAGAGCGCCTGGCCTCCTTTTTGGTGAGGTGTTCGAGCGGCTCGAATTCGCGGCAGGCACCGAGGCCACCGGAAATCCCTGACTCGCCGGCCGTCCAGCGATCGATCAGCGTGTCCGCCCCTATGCCGAGGGGAGAGACCGCGCCGACACCGGTTATGACTACCCGGCGATTCATGAACCCTTGGACACCACCAGGTCGACCACTTCACCGACCGTCTTGAGATCCTGGACGTCTTCGCCGGCGAGCTCGACCCCGAACTCGTCTTCGACGATCTGGGCAATCTCGACAAGATCTAGCGAATCGACGTCAAGCGCCTCGAAGGTCGCCTCACGATTGATGTCGGATGGCTCGGCGCCGACCTCTGCCAGGCCGTCGAAGATGACCTTCTCTACCGCTTCCGGTTCTGCTTTTGCCGTCATATCTGCTCCATTTCTCTGTTACTGGTTGGTTCTGCGTTGGTTTGGTTGATTCGCTTCGCGTCAGCCGGACCGGCCGCGCGAGGCGGCCGTTCAGGCACTCATGCCGCCGTCGACGGTCAGGGTCGTACCGGTTACGTACGAAGCCTCGTCTGAGGCAAGGAATCCTACGCAGGCGGCGACCTCTTCCGGCCGGCCCGGACGCCGGGCCGGTATTTCGGCGGCGACGGCTTCGGATGAAATGTCGGCGGTGAGCCCGGTCTCGACGAACCCCGGGGCGACCGCGTTGACCGTGATCCCCCGGCGGGCGACCTCGACCGCGACCGTATGGGTCATGGCGATCAGGCCGGCTTTGGAGGCGGCGTAGTTCGACTGGCCGGCGTTGGCCCGGGGACCGACCACCGAGGCGATGTTGACCACGCGCCCGTAACGGGCCCGGAGCATCGGCCTGAGCACCCTCCGGGTCAGGCGGAAGGCCGCCGAAAGGTTGGTCTCGATTACCCGGTCCCAATGCTCGTCTTTCAGCTGCGGGGCCAGGCCGTCGGCACGCGTTCCGGCGGAATTGACCAGGGCCAGGACCGGTCCGAACCGGTCCTCGAGCTCTCCGACCAGCCGGTCGGCCGCGTCCCGCTCACTCACATCGGCGTGCAGTGCCACCGCGCTGCCGCCGCCGGACTCGATCCGCTCGACCACTTCGGCCGCACCGGCCTCATCCGAGCGATAGTGGACGCCGACCGGCCAGCCCTGGCCGGCGAGCCGGTCCGCTACGGCCGCTCCGATCCCGCCAGACGCGCCAGTTACCAGCGCCGCTCCATCAGGCCTCACGCCGGCCCCACTCGATTACGGTCGCACCCCAGGTCATGCCACCGCCGAAAGCGCCGATCAGGACCTTGTCCCCTTCGTTCAGCAAGCCGTCTTCGCGGGCGTCGTTGAGCGCGATGGGCAGCGAACCGGACGAGGTGTTTCCGAAACGGTCGATGCACTCGACCACCTTTTCAGCGGGAAGCCCGAGCCTGTCACCGACCGAGGCGAGAATGCGGGCGTTGGCCTGGTGATAGACAAAAAGGTCGATTTCCTCCTGCTCGCAGCCGGCCAGGGCCATCGCCTCGGTCGTCGATTCGCAAATCTTGTCGACCGCAAGCTGGAACGTCTCGTGGCCTTTCATCCGGGTGATCGCCTCCTTCCGGCTGGCCTGGACCAGATGGCCGCTGCCGCCGTCGGCGCCGAGGACCACGGGGCCGATCCGGCCCGGGCCCTTGTCCCCTGCCATCACCACCGCACCTCCACCGTCGGCGAAGATCCCGGCCGTCGTGCGGTCGTCCTGATCGATGAACCGCTGCATCATGTCGGCGCCGATCACCAGGACGTTGTTCGCCCTGCCGGTCTCGATCTGGCTCGCCGCCAGTGAGAGCCCGGAAAGGAACCCGTTACAGGCCGAGTTCAGGTCGAACGCGCCGGCCCGGTCGGCTCCGATGTTGGCCGCTACCACCGGCCCGCCGGCCGGGCAGAGCATCTCGTTGGTCGAAGTCGCCAGAAGAAGAAGATCGATCGATTCCGCAGCAAACCCGGCGTCGTCGAGCGCGGCCCTGGCGGCCTGCGTGGCCATGTCAACCAGGGTGACATCAGGATCAGCCACCCGCCGCTCCCGAACCCCGGTCCTCTTGGTTATCCAGTCCGGCTTCACTCCGAGCCGCTCGGCAATCGGTGCGTTGGTCACCACTCTCTCGGGCAGGGCGACTCCGAGACCGGCGATCCTCGGGCCCGGCGGCGGTCCGGTTTCCGTCGTCTTCTGTTCCAGTTCGGTCTCAAGCATGACTGCCCTCCAGTTCGGTTCCAAGGGGAACGGCCTCGACTCCGTCGAGCGTGCGCCGGACCAGTCCACACAGAACTTCGCCCGGGCCGGACTCATAAAAACGCACCACCCCTCTCTGATTCAGCTCGATCACTGTTTCGCGCCACCGGACGGGGCGGGTCAGCGCCGCCAGCAGGCCCTCGCGCAGATCATCGAACGGCTGGGCCGTGATCGACGAGAACAGGACTGTTTCGGGCTCGTGAACCTCGACCGCTTCCAGAGCGTCGCGGAATCCGGGTATCGCCGCGCGCATGGCGGGCGAGTGGAACGCACCATCTATCGGCAGCCGGATCGCCTTCAGTCCGGCCTGCTTGAACTTCGGCCGGGCCGCATCGATCTCGTCACGCGGTCCGGAAAGCACCACCTGGCCCGGCGCGTTGTCGTTGGCCACGGTCAGCCCGAGCGAAGCCGCCAGCGCTCCGGCGCCTTCGAGATCCCCGAGCACGGCGAGCATGCCACCGGTCTCCGCCTCGGCTGCATCCTGCATTGAGCGGCCACGGGCCCCCGCGAGGGCGAGACCGTCTTCGACTGAAATCGCACCGGCCGCGGCAGCCGCCGCAAGTTCGCCGAGCGAGTGGCCGGCGATGAAATCAGCCGAGGGCTCCCCGGCGGCCCGCCAGCCGGCGATCGCCGCGAGATAGAGAGCCGGTTGCTGGAAGGCAGTGCCTTCCTTGATCTGTTCGAACGGATCGGCGCCGAGGGCATCTACTGCCTGCCGGTAAAGATCCGGGGCTTGTGCCTCGACCGTCTCGCCCATCCCGCTCCGCTGGCTGCCCTGCCCGGGGAAAAGGAGTGCTTCGGCCGTATCTGTCTGATTGCTTTTGTTCACCCGGCGGATAATTCACCTCAGGAGGTCGATGGTTAGCCCGAACGGGGAGGATACCCCCCAAATGGGGGGTCGGTCGGGCCGACCGGGGGGTTCCGGACCGGGAACGGCCGCAGTCCGGGCAGGGCCGGCCGGCGCGAGCCGGGCCCGGGCGATCCGGGCCCGTGACCGTCTTCTACCGCAAGAGCCCCTGACCCTGGGCGCTCCTGACCGCCTCGGCCCGGTTCCGTACGCCCAGCTTGCGGTAAATCGCGCTGGTGTATTCCTTGACTGTGTGTGGGGAGAGAAAGAGCTGACCGGCGATCTCCCGGTTGGTGGCCCCGGTCGCCACCAGGCCGAGCACCTCCATCTCCCGCTCGGACAGCCCGGCCGAACCTCCGGGCCGGTCGTCATCGGTGAAGACCTCGCTGCCCAGGGCGACCATCCGAACCGCTTTGACCACGTCGGCGGCACTCCAGTCCTTGGTCACGAATCCCGAGGCACCGGCCGCCCGGGCCACGGCCGGTGAAATCCGGCCGGCCCCGGAGATCAGCAGCACCTTCGTGCCCGGAGAGACGATCCGGATGTCCTCGCAGAGCTCCGCCCCGGACTCGGGCCCCAGCATCAGGTCGACCAGGGCGACCCCGGGCCGGAGGTTTGCCGCGATCTCCACCGCCTTGCCGCGGTTAGTGGCACCATCGCAGCGCTCAACCCAGGACTGGCGGTCCAGCAGCAGCCTGAACCCCCAGTGGACCACCTCGTGGTCATCGACCACGAGTACCCGTACGCGCTCCTCCTGATCGCTCATTGCCCGATCGGGGCGAGCAACCTGACCCGCCACTGGTCGTTGCCGTGCGGTCCGAACTCGAACAGGGCGTTGTGCTGAAGCGCTTCCAGGGTCAGCAGGCGCAGCCCCATCCCGCCACTTCCGCGCTGCGGATCGATCCTGTCGTTGAGCACTTCGACCGCGAAGGCGTCGTCCTCGATCCCGACCGTGACCCTGACTGTCCCGTCGCTGCTGTGCCGCTGCGCGTTGCGCAGGCCTTCGACCACGACCGACTGGGCGATCGATTCGAGATCCTCGGGAGTCGTGACTCCCTCGGACCAGTCCAGCTCGATCTTGCCGAGGTGCAGGTACGAGTCCACCAGTTCCTCCAGCGATCGTTCCTTCGGTCGCTCCCGCGGTGCCGGCGACTGGCTCAGGGTGGAGCGCAGATCGGCCAGCGCCGAGGTGATCTCCTCGCTGCAGCGGTCGAGTTCCTCCACTGAGAGTTCGCGTCCCGCTCCCAGTGCGAGCGAGAGCCCGAAAAGTCGCTGCACCACCCGATCGTGGATCTCCCGGATCAGCCCGATGCGGGCGTCGAGGCTCCGGGCCCGTTCCAGCCCAACGGTCGAGCGCTCGACCATCGCCGCCATCGCGGCCAGCCGGCCGATCGTGTGCACCGTCTGGTGGTCCTCCTCCGAAAGCGCGTAGTCGTCGCCGCCCTGGTCAGCGACCAGGATGCCGAACCAGCGGTTCCCGGCAGCCACCGGGGCGCAGGTCATGGTCGAGATTCCGAACTTCCCGGCGTAGCGGGGCGGCACCTCGAACTCGAGGTTCTTCGAGACCTCGATCACCCGGTCTTCAGCCAGGGCCCGCTGGGCCACCGGCATCTCTTCGAGCGTTGCCGCGACGTGGGCGATCACCTCCGCCTCGACCCCGTGCGAACCGGCCGGCCTGGTCAGTCCCAGATCGGGCTCGTACATGAACAGAGCCGCCCGGGTCAGGCTGGTCAGCCCACAGACCGCTTCGCAGACCCGGTCGGCCAGCTGGCCGGCCTCTTCCGGGTGCTCGATCCGCGCGATCAACCCGACCAGCGCGTCAATCTCCCCGACCTGTCCGTCTGAAAGCATCTCCTCGATAGGAAACGTTAACCGACTGCGGCGCATCGGTTGCCGCCGGACTTGCCGGCACCGCCGATCCGCCGGCGGATCCGGCCATCGCGACGCTATAGGGTGCCCTGCCGTGACCCCGGCCCCCCAGCTATCGATCGGTGAACTGTTCGGATCGATGCGACGGGCTCTGCTCGAGCAGCGGGTGCTGCTGATCCGGGTGACGGTGCTTTTCGCGGCACTGAGCGGCCTGGCCTCGGCGATCGAGCTCGCCGGCACGTTCGGCACCGCGATCTCGATCGGCATCCAGCTTCTGTTCAGCGTCTCTTACAGCGGCCTGGTCGCGGTGCTGATCTGCCTGCCGGGCCGGGCCGAGGGCGTCGGGGACCTCTGGTCGGAAACGACACCGGTGCTGGCCCGCCTGATCTGGATACGGCTGCTTTCCGCGATCGGCATTGCCGCCGGGCTGTTTCTACTGATCGTTCCGGGCCTGATCCTGATGACGATCTGGGCGGTGGCATTTCAGGTGGTTGCGGTCGAGAGGACCGGGGTCCTGCCCGGGCTGACCCGCAGCCGCGAGCTGGTCCGCGGAAACGGCTGGAGGGTCTTCGCCTTCATCCTCCTTCTCGGGCTGGTCACGGCCACGGTCGCGCTGCTGGCGATGCTGGTCGCCCTGCCTCTGGGTACGGGGGTACTCGGCGGCGCCGTTGCAGTCTTCCTGATCGGACTCGCCGCCGCTCCTCTGGCCGCGGTCGGGCCGGCGGTCCTGTACGGCCATCTGACCGGCGAGGGCGCCCGCCCCCCGTCGCCCGAGGACACGGACCCGTACGCGCCCCAATGAACACTGAACGGGGCGGTCCCGGCCCCCCACACCGGCAACCCGGCCGCCGAAGTCGACCCGTTTGCGCACGCCCCGGATAGGCTGGTCGGATGGACTCCATGCGCACGCCCGACCGCCGTTTCGAAGAAATCGCCGACTTCCCGTATGAGCCCCGGTACCGGGAGTGGCAGGGCCTGAGGATGGCCCACATCGACGAAGGCGAGGGATCGCCGGTGTTGATGATCCACGGCGAACCGACCTGGAGCTACCTCTACCGCAAGATCATGGCGCCTCTTCTGGAGGCCGGCCACCGCTGCGTCGTCCCCGACCTGGCCGGGTTCGGGCGCTCGGACAAGCCGGTTGACGACGCCTGGTACTCGTTCGAAAACCACGCCGCCTCAGTGGTGGACCTGCTCGAGCAACTCGACCTTTCCGGGGTCACCCTGGTTGTCCAGGACTGGGGCGGCCCGCTCGGCCTGTACGCGGCGACGGTCGGCGCGCCCGAGCGGTTCGACCGGATCGTCGCCATGGATACCGGCGTCTTCAACGGCCGGCAGAAGATGTCCGATGCCTGGCACCACTTCCACGAGTTCGTCAAGAGCAATCGCGACCTGCCGATCGAACCGCTGATCCAGGGCGCCACGGTGAGCGATCTGAGCGATGAGGTACTGGCCGCCTACGCGGCGCCGTTTCCCGACGCCGATTCAAAGGCCGGGCCGCGGACCTTCCCCTCGCTGATCCCGCAGACGCCCGATGCCCCCGGGGCGGCTGAAGGCCAGGCGACCCACGAGGCGCTGCTGAAAGACGAGCGGCCGTCTCTCCTGCTCTGGGGTGACTCGGACCCCGCGCTGCCACTCGAGCCGGTCGGCAGGGCGGTCCAGAACCTCTTCCCGACGGCCGAACCGCTGACCGTGATCCCCGACGCCGGTCATTTCCTCCAGGAGGACCAGGGCGAGAAGATCGGCAAGATGATCGCCGACTGGCTGGCCTGACTCCGCCCCGAGGGGCGATGCCGCTTCTGCCGGGACGATCGGCCCGTTGCCCGTCGGCCGTTTTCACAAATAGGATTGCCCCGATGAGGGAGCGGAGCTGATGGAGGCGTCGAGCAAGCCGAAGCACGCGGTCGGGGTCCTCGCCACCCTGATCCTGGTCGCCGCGGTGGCCAACCTCAACCTGGCGGTGGCCAATGTGGCGCTGCCGGACATCGGACGGGCCTTCGACGCCAGCCAGACCAGCCTCAACCTGGTCGCAGTCGGCTATTCGCTCGGCCTTGCGACCTCGGTGCTTTATCTGGGCGCGGTCGGCGACCGCTACGGCCGCAAAACGATGCTGATCCTCGGTACCGCGCTGGCGATCCCGGCCTCAATCCTGGCTGCGTTCTCTCCGACCATCGAGTTCCTCTTCGTCGCCCGCGTATTCGGCGGCCTGGCCGCCGGCATGGCCTTCCCCACCACACTGGCCCTGATAACCGCGCTCTGGTCGGGGCCGGGCCGGACCAGGGCGATCGCGCTCTGGTCGGGCCTCGGTGGCGCGTTCGCCGCGCTCGGTCCGCTGATTTCGGGCGCGCTGCTGACCAAGTACGAGTGGGGCTCGGTATTCATCGTGACCGTGCCGCTGGCCCTGGTGGCCCTCATGCTCGCGATCAAGCTGATCCCGTCTCACGTTAACGAGACCACCGATCCGGTCGACCACCTCGGCGGCATGCTCTCGATCCTGATGGTCGCCGGAGTCGTCCTGGCGATCAACTTCGTGCCGCCGACCTACGCCGTGACAACCATGCTCGGCCTGCTCGCGATCGGGGTGGCCGCCGGCATCGGCTTCTACATCCGGCAGCGTCGTGCCCGCAACCCGCTGTACGACCTCGATATAGCCGCCCGGCGGATTTTCTGGGTCGCGGCGGTCGCCGGCATCATCGTCTTCGGGACGCTGATGGCGGCGATGTTCATCGGCCAGCAGTACCTGCAGAACGTGCTCGGATATTCAACCCTGGATTCGGGCCTGGCGATCCTGCCGGCCGCGGTCTTCCTGGTCCTGATCGCGCCGCTCTCGGCGAAGCTGGTCGAGCGGCGGGGGGCCCGGGTCGCCCTTCTGGTCGGCTACCTGTTCTGCCTGCTCGGTTTCATCGCGATGTTCACGCTCTGGGACGAAGGGGCCGCCTACTGGAAAATCGGGCTCGGTTACGCCCTGATCGGCGCCGGGGTCGGCTTCGCCGGCACCCCCGCGTCGCACTCGCTGACCTGCTCGGTCCCGGTGCGCCGGGCGGGCATGGCCTCGGCCACCTCCGACCTGCAGCGCGATCTCGGCGGTGCGCTCATGCAGTCGATGCTCGGCTCGGTCCTGGCCGCCGGGTACACGGCCAAGTTCAGTGGCCTGATCGCCTCGTCCCCGGATGCCGACAAGGTCTCGAGCAACACCAGGGCCGAACTCGAGAACTCCTTTTCGAGCGCCGCCAACACCGCCCAGAGCAACCCCCAGTACGCCGACCAGATCATCGCCGCCGCCAGAGAATCGTTCCTGCAGGGGGACGACTGGGCATACCTGGCAGGCATGGCGGCGATCCTTGCCGGAGCGATCATCGTCGCCACCCTTTTCCCCAAGCGGGGGGACGAGAAGCGTTTGCTGGACGAGTACGCTGCAGCAGACCAGAACCGGAGATGAAAACAAGCCGGCCGTCGGGCCGTCTGCTCGACCGAATCCTGATCGCCGCTGCCGGGGTTTACCTGGTCTGGATCGCGGCGGTCGGCGCCGGGAGCGGTTGGCACGCCACGGCCGACCTGGTCTTCGAGGGCCGGGTCTGGCTGCTGCTGAGCAGCTCCCTCGAAATCACGCCCGAATTCAACTGGGCCCAGTGGATCCTGCTGGCCGGAATCACCGCGGCCGTGATCTACCGGCTGGGCCCTCGGATCTGGTGGACGGTGGCCCTGACCGGGCACGTCGGCGCGGCCCTGGTCTCTTACACGGCGATCGAGATCGCCACCCAGGCCGGCTCCGCCTCGGCCCGGACCAGCGCCGGACAGACCGACTTCGGGGTCTCGATCGTCCTGGCGGCAAGCCTCGGTGCCCTGACCGCAAGCGGCCTCACCGGCCGGCGTGGCCGCAACGGTGACCTCGCCGGAACCGACCGGGCCACCCCCACCCGGGCCGACCGCGCCGCGCTGGCCGTCGGACTGCTCGGGCTGGCCGGGATGGCCGCCTTCTCGATCGGCTGGTACGACATCCAGCACCTGGTCGGCTACGCGATCGGCTTCTTCCTGACCAGGTATCTGGTCGATCACAATGTCCGGGGCATCGGGCGTGAGGGCTCCGGATCCGGCTGACCGGAAACCGGCTGACCGGGACCCGGCAGCCCCGTGACCGCATCGTTCCGGATCCGGTGCCCTACGCTTCAGCCGATGGAGATCGTCCTCGCCGTTCTGGCCGCCGTGATGTTCTCGCTGGGTACGGTCCTCCAGCAGAGAGCGGCGACCGACGTGCCCGACGAAGAGACGATGAAGGCCGGGTTGCTGCTGCGACTGGTCAAGCGCCCGGTCTGGATGGCCGGGATCGCCTGCGACGGGCTCGGCTTCGTCTTTCAGGCGACCGCGCTCTACTTCGGCAAGCTGGTCGTCGTCCAGCCGCTGCTGGCATTCGCAGTGGTCTTCGCGCTGCCGTTCGGCCGCTGGATAAACGGCCGCCCGATCACCGGCAACGACCTGGTCGGGGCGAGTGCCGTGACCGCCGGGCTGATCTTCTTTCTGGTTATGGCCGACCCCCAGGGCGGGGTGAGTGACGCCTCGACCATCAGCTGGATCGTCTCCGGCGCAATCGCCGCCGTCATCTGCCTGGCCCTGATCGGTGCCTCCCGCGGCCGCCGGCCGTCACCAAAGGCGGCCCTGCTCGGCATGTCCGCCGGGATCCTGTTCGGCTTCAGCGCCGGGCTCACCCTGACCGTGGTCGACGACCTCGACCAGGGAGTGATCGCGATCCTGACCGACTGGCACCTGTACGCGCTGCTGGTCGTCGGCTGGATCAGCATGACCCTGAGCCAGGCTTCTCTCCAGACCGGCGCCCTGGCCCCGGCGGTCTCGTCCCAGATGTCGCTTGACCCGATCACCAGCGTCCTGCTCGGCGTCCTGATATTTCAGGAGCGGATCCACGACACGGTGGCCGAGGGCGCGATCGCTCTGACCGGTCTGGCCGTGATGGTCGCCGGGTTGGTGATCCTGGCCCGCGCCGAGGCCCGGGCAGGGGCCGGCAGGGACTCCCCGCCGGCCTAGTTCGAGGCGGGACCGCCGTCGGGGTCGGCTCCGGCGTGTGAGCCGGGGCTGTCGCCGGCGGCCTGGCGCTCACGGGCCTCGATCGAGAGCCGGGCCATTATCTGCCTGCTCTTCTTGCGGCCATAGGCGAAGAAGATGACCAGCCCGATCAGCAGCCAGATACCCAGCCGGATCCAGGTTTCGGAAGGCAGGGTCGCCATCAGCGAGATCGAGCAGAGGATCGCCAGCGGCGCGATCAGCTTGACCGCCGGAACCCGGAAAGGCCTGGGGGTGTCGGGGTGGGTATGGCGCAGGATCAGGACCCCGACCGCTACCAGTACGAACGAAAAGAGGGTCCCGATCGAGACCAGCTCGCCCAGCACTTCGATCGGCAGAAGCGATGCGATGATTGCGCCGGCGATCCCACAGACAATCGTGGTGAAGACCGGGGTCTTGAAGCGCGGGCTCACCTTGCCGAACCGCGCCGGAAGCAGCCCGTCCTCGGACATCCTCATCAGGATTCTGGTCTGGCCATAGAAGGTGACCAGGACCGTCGCGAACAGCCCGATCACCGCGGCCACGTTGATCAGGTCCTCGAGCCAGTCGATGTGCGCCGGCGTCGCCCGCAGCGCCTCCGAAATGGGATCGGCCACGTTGAGGGTGCCGTAGGGGACCAGACCGGTCATGACCAGCCCGACCGCGACATAGAGCACGGTCGAGATCAAAACCGTCCCCAGCAGCCCGATCGGGATCGTACGTCGCGGGTCGCGCGACTCGGCCGCCGCGGTCGAGACCGCATCGAACCCCACATAGGCGAAGAAGACGATCCCGGCGGCCCGGATCACTCCGCTGGATCCGAAATCGCCGAACGAGCCCCTGTTCTCCGGGATGAACGGTGACCAGTTGGAGGTATCGACGTTCATCGCCCCGACCACGATGAACAGCAGCAGCGCGCCGATCTTGAGCGCGACCATAATGTTGTTCGCCTTGACCGACTCCCGCGTCCCCATGACCAGCAGGGCAGTGGTCGCTGCGACCACGAACGCCGCCGGAACGTTGATGATCCCCTTGTCGTCCCCGAAAGGAGGGTTGGCGAGATCGTTCGGCACGTTGATGCCGACATTGGAGAGCAGTCCGACCATGTAGCCGGCCCAGCCGACCGCCACGGTGGATGCGGCGAACAGGTACTCGAGTAGCAGGTCCCAGCCGATAAACCAGGCCATGAAGACCCCGAAGGCGGCGAAGACGTAGGAGTAGGTGCTGCCGGCGATCGGGATCATCGCCGCCATCTCGGCGTAGCAGAGGGCGGTAAGGCCGGCCGCGATTCCGGCGAGAACGAAAGAGATGATCACTGCCGGGCCGGCGTACTCGGCTGCGGCGGTTCCGGTGATCACGAAAATCCCGGCTCCGACCACACTGGCGATGCCGAGCAGGGTCAGCGATACCGGGCCGAACGCGGAAGAGTCCAGCCGGTCACGGTCATGGTCGGCCTGGACCAGGACGTTCTGCAGACGATCCGACCGCCGCGAAGATTCCTCCATCCCTCAGTAGGCTAGTCACCTGAGGATGGAGAAGTCGGAAAACGACAGCGGTGAAGGCCCGGTTGCCCGTGATTTCGTCTCCGAAGAACGCTCCCTGCGGCTGGCCAAGCTCGACCGGCTGCGCGAGCGCGGGATACCCCCCTATCCGCCGGGGTTCAGCCGCGATCACACCGTTGCCGAAGTAGCGGTGCAGGCCGGCGAACCGGCGCCGGACACGATCACCGCGACCACGGTCCGCATCGCCGGACGGCTGATGCTTATCCGCAACCACGGCGGGGTGATCTTCGCCACGCTCAGGGACCAGTCCGGGACGATCCAGGTCGCCTTCGAGCGCGACCGGCTCGATCGGTCGGGATTCGAGGACGCCGAGTCACTGGACCGGGGTGACTGGGTCGGGATCGAAGGGGTCGTGATCACCACCCGGGCCGGCGAGCTGACGGTCAGCGCCACCTCGCTCGAGCTTCTTTCGAAGGCGCTCCGCGCCCTGCCCGACAAGCACCGCGGCCTGACCGACGTCGACAGCCGCCTGCGCCAGCGCTACCTCGACCTGATCGCCAACCCGGAGATCCGGCCGGTCTTCGACATCCGCTCGAAGGTGATCGCCTCGATCCGCCGGACCCTGACCGACGCCGACTTCATCGAAGTCGAGACACCGGTTCTCGCCTCACAGGCCGGCGGCGCCGCCGCACGGCCGTTCATCACCCACCACAACTCTCTCAACATCGAGATGTACCTGCGAGTGGCGCTCGAGCTGCCGTTGAAGCGCCTGGTGGTCGGCGGCTTCGAGCGCGTATTCGAACTGAGCCGGGTCTTCCGCAACGAAGGGCTCGACACCCGACACAACCCCGAGTTCACCCTGCTCGAGGCCTACCAGGCGCTCGGCGACTACCACGACATGATGGATCTGGTCGAAAAGATCTGCTCGAACGCCGCCCGTGACGCAATCGGCACCACGGTGGTCGAAGTCGAAGGCCAGATGATCGATCTGAAGCCCCCCTGGCGCCGGGTCACCATGGCCGACCTGGTCAAGCAGGTCACCGGGGAAACGATGCACCCCTCGATGCCGCTTGAAGAGGCCCGGGAGATCTGCGACCGCCTCGAGGTCCACTACGAACCGGGCTGGGGCGCCGGCCGGCTGCTGGCCGAGGTCTGCGACGAGACCTGCGAAGAGACACTGATCCAGCCCACCATGGTCTGTGATTACCCCCAGGAGATCTCGCCCCTGGCCAAGGTCCACCGGGATGACCCCGATCTGACCGAGCGCTTCGAGGTCGTGATCGCCGGACGCGAGCTGGCCAACGCCTACTCGGAGCTGAACGACCCGGTCGACCAGAAAGCCCGCTTTGAGGAAGAAGCCAAAGCCGGCGCAGCCGGGGACGAAGAAGCCGAGAGCGTCGACGATGACTACATCCGCGCACTCGAATACGGCCTGCCGCCGACCGGCGGCCTCGGGATCGGGGTCGATCGCCTGGTCATGCTGGTCGCCGAAGCGGTCTCGATCCGCGATGTGATCCTGTTTCCGGCGATGCGCCCGGAAGACGGGGCGGCGACCGGCCCGGCCTTCCCCGGTGGCGCCCTGCCCACGGCTGCGGAAACGGCACTTCGCACGGCCGTGCCCGCGGCAGTCGCGGCCGCCGGCGGCCCCGCGACCGACGCCGCCGCAACCGAAGCCGAACCTGCGGCCGTGGAGGACGGCCCGGAATCGCCCAGCCCGCCGGCTGCCCCCGAACCGCTCGCCCCGACAACGGGGGCCGTGGCCGGGGCGGCCGCCGGCAGCGCGGCAGCCCGGAAATGGCTCGGTTGGCTGACCGCCCTGGCCGGCTTCGTCCACCTGCTCGCGCTGGCCCCCGGGATCGACACCAGGCTGGGCGGCGACCGGCTTCTCACGGACCTGATCGGTCAGGTATCCAGCACCGTGGTGGCGGCGGTGATCGGGCTGTTCCTGCTGGTGATAGCCCACCAGATCGGCCGAGGCAAGCGGCGGGCCTGGTTCGTGGCGACGCTTCTCTTTGCGATCGGCGCGGTGGTCAACGTGCTCAACGGTCCCCACCCGGTGATAGCGCTCTACTCCGGCTTCATGGCGATCGCGCTGATCTGGAACCGTGACTCGTTCGGAGCCCGGCCCGACCCCGCCTCCCTGCTCGACGCGATCCGTTTCGTACCGGTCTATCTGGCCGGCGTATTCGCTTTCGGCCTCATAACGCTGCTGGCCGAGCGAAGTCACGTCAACCAGGACCTGACCTTCGGCGGCATGCTGGAGACGACCGCCGCCGGGCTGGTCGGGCTCGACGGGCCCTACACCTACAACGGCGAGTTCTTCGCCGACTTCTATCCGGCGGCGCTGCTTGCCCTGGGGATAGCCGGCCTGGCCCTGTTCGCGGTTCTGGTCTTCCGCGCGGTCGCGCTCAAATCGGCGCCGAGCGAAGACGACCGCCAGAAGGCGTCGGTCCTGGTCCACCGCTACGGCTCGGGGACGCTCGACTACTTCGCCCTGCGCTCGGACAAGAGCTACTTCTTCTCGGCCGACGGCGAGGCGATGCTGGCCTACACCTACATAAGCGGTTTCGCCCTGGTCTCCGGCGATCCGATCGGCCGTCCCGGCTCGACCGGCAGGGTGATCGACCAGTTCATCGCCTTCTGCCGCGAGCGCAACTGGAAGATCGCCTTCCTGGCGGTCCGTGAGGCCGACATGGACCTCTACTCGCGCCGGGGGTTTCGCAGCGTCTATCTCGGCGACGAGGCGATCATCCCCTGCGACCGCTTCACCCTCTCCGGCAGCGCGATGAAGAGCGTGCGCTCCGCGGTGAAAAGGGTCGAGCGGCAGTGTGACTTCAGGCTGATGCGCGAATCCGACGCCTCGCCCGAGCTCTGCGCCCAGCTCAACGAGATCCGCCGGCGCTGGCGCGGAGACGCCCCCGAGCGCGGCTTCACCATGGAGCTGGGCCGCGACGTCAAAGGCGAGAACCCCGACTTCCTGCTCGCGGTGGCCTTCGGGGCCGACCGCAAGCCGCTCGGGTTCCTGCGGCTGGTGCCCTGCTTCGGCGAAGACCCGGGCTGGTCGCTCGACCTGATGCAGCGCGACCCCGACGCGCCCAACGGCATGACCGAGTACCTGATCGCAAATTCGGCCCTGACCCTCGGCCAACAGGGCTTTCGCCGGCTCTCGATGAACTTCGCGGCCTGGGGTCGCCTGTTCGATGACGACGCCCGCCTCAGCCTGCCTCAGAAGGCCCTGCGAAAGATCGCCTCGGTGTTCAACCCCTTCTTCCAGATCGAGTCGCTGCGGAACTTCAACGCCAAGTTCGACCCCGACTGGTGGCCCCGCTCGATAGTGATCGAGGAGGTCGAGTCGGCCCCCAAGGTCAGCCTGCTCTACGCGACCTCGGAGGGCTTCCTGAACGTGCCGCTGATCGGCCAGAAGCTGATCCCGCCGCTCAGGGCCGAGTCGGGGACCGAGTCAACGCGAACGCCGGACTGAACACCGGACGCGGCATACCGGACCTCGGTTCCGGCTGCCGCAAGTCGTAGCCGGAGAACGGCTAGGGTGGCCCGGATGGCCGATTACATCTTCACCATGTACAAGGTTTCGCGCAAGCATCCTCCGAACAAGGAGGTGCTGAGCGACATCTCGCTGAACTTCCTGCCCGGGGCCAAGATCGGCATCCTCGGATACAACGGCGCCGGCAAGTCGACCCTGCTCAGGATCATGGCCGGAGTAGATACCGAATACCAGGGAGAGGCCCGGCTGCGTGAGGGCGCCACGGTCGGAATGCTGGAGCAGGAGCCACATCTCGATGAGACCAAGGACGTACGCGGCAACGTCGAAGACGGGGTCAGGGAAGTGCGGGACCTGCTGGACCGCTTCAACGAGCTCGCCGCCAACTATTCGGATGAGACCGCCGACGAGTTCGGCCGCCTGCAGGCGAAGATCGACTCGGTCGACGCCTGGAATCTCGACACCATGCTCGACAACGCGATGGATGCGCTGCGCCTGCCACCTTCAGACGCCGATGTGAGCACCCTTTCCGGCGGAGAACGCCGCCGGGTCGCGCTCTGCCGCCTGCTGCTCCAGGCCCCCGACCTGCTGCTGCTGGACGAGCCGACCAACCACCTCGACGCCGAGTCGGTGGCCTGGCTGGAGCGTTTCCTCGAGGAGTACAAAGGCACCGTGGTCGCGGTCACCCACGACCGCTACTTCCTAGACAACGTGGCCGGCTGGATCCTCGAACTCGACCGCGGCCGCGGCATCCCGTTCGAGGGCAACTACTCCGGCTGGCTCGAGCAGAAGGGGGAACGGCTGGCCCAGGAGGAGCGCAGGGACACGGCCCGGGCCCGCACCATCGCGGCCGAACTCGAGTGGGTCCGCGAAAACCCCAAGGGCCGCCGCAAGAAGTCCAAGGCCCGCCTGGCCCGCTACGAAGAGCTGCTGGCCGAAGAGAAGAACGTCAAGCTGGATGCGGTCCAGATCCACATCCCGGCCGGGCCCCGGCTGGGCAACCTGGTGATCGAGACCGAGCACCTGCGCAAGGGCTTCGGCGACAAACTGCTTATCGAGGACCTCTCGTTCCAGCTGCCACCGGCCGGCATCGTCGGCGTGATCGGCCCGAACGGGGCCGGCAAGACGACGCTTTTCCGCATGATCGTCGGTGACGAAAGCCCAGATGAAGGCTCTCTGCGGCTCGGCGAGACCGTCCAGCTGGCCTACGTTGACCAGTCGCGCGATGCGCTGGGGGCCGAAAAGACCGTCTGGGAAGAGATCTCGGACGGCGACGACACGGTCCAGGTCGGCGAAAACAAGATGAACTCTCGCGCTTACGCCAGCTCGTTCAACTTCAAGGGATCCGATCAGCAGCGCAAGGTCGGCACCCTGTCCGGGGGCGAGCGCAACCGGGTCCATCTGGCCAAGCTGCTGCGGTCGGGCGGCAACCTGCTGCTGCTCGACGAGCCGACCAACGACCTCGACGTGGACACCCTGCGGGCCCTGGAAGAGGCGCTACTCAGCTTTGCCGGCTGTGCGGTGGTGATATCGCACGATCGCTGGTTCCTCGACCGCGTCGCCACCCACATCCTCGCCTTCGAAGGCGACTCCCAGGTCGAGTGGTTCGAGGGCAACCTCGAGGCCTACGAGGAAAACCGCCACAAACGGCTTGGCGCAGAGGCAGACCGGCCCCACCGGATCACCTACAAGAAGCTGGTCCGGGACTGAGCAGGATCCGTTGTCCGAAGACTTATGAAAAAATCTCTCGGGCCACCGCTACTCGGGGGTCCGGGCGGGGTTGAAAAGTCCGATTCGCTGTAAACAGAACCTAAATGGAGGGTATCCCTTGATCGCCAGCACCTTGAAGCGACTTCAACCTGCACTGATGGCAGTCGCAGTCCTGTTCGCCTTTGGCGCGCTCACCGCGTCGGCCGAAGCCAAGAACAAGAACAACAAGCCGGTCTCAGTTTTCCCGGCGCCAACGACTCAGGTTGCATCTGACGACACGACATTCAGTTTCCGAGGCGTCAAGCCAAAGAACATGGGACCGATCGAGGTTCGTGACCGCGACGGCAACCGGATCGGCGGAAAGCGCCTGAAGCATTCCGACGGCAAGGGAGTCAGCTTCATCCCGAAGGGCAAGTTCGAGCCGGGTGAGAAGGTAAGGGTCAAGACCAAGAAGGGCATTAAGCTCGCCAAGAACGGCAACTTCTGGGTGCGGATCGGCCGCTTCTACGGCGACGATGACGAGCAGGCCGCTCCAGGCACACCTCCTGCGACCGATGGCCTCAAGTCGAGGCCGGAACTGAAGCCGGTGGGACTCGACGTGTCAGTGAACAAGCCGGGGGCCTCTCCGGACAAGGTCTTCTTCGCCCCGAAGCCGGGCGGGCTGACAATCGCCGACAAGTCTGGACGTGTTCGCTGGTTCCGACCCGCCGGCTTTGGCGGCAAGGGCACCCAGGTCTACAACTTCCAGACCCAGACCTACAGGGACCGACCGGTCCTCACCTACTGGAAGGGCGCCTCAACCGGGAGGGGCTTCTCACAGAGGGGGGACAACGAGATCCTGAACAACAAGTACAAGAAGATCGCCACGGCCAACCCGGGCAATGGCTACGGTGCCAACATCCACGAGTTCGAGCTGACCGGCCGCGACACGGCGCTGGTGCAGGCGTACCGTGGCGTCAAGTACGACCTGACCCCGGTCGGCGGACCCGCCGATGGCAAGATCATGGACAACATCATCCAGGAAGTCGACATCAAGACCGGAGCTGTTCTCTGGGAGTGGCACGCTGTCGGCAATGTCGGGATCAAGTCCAGCCAGACCGCCCCGCCGGCAGACGGAGCAGTGTGGGATTACTTCCACACGAACGCTGTGAAGGCTGACGGAAAGGGAATTCTGGTTTCCGGACGCCGTCAGAGCACCGTCTACCGGATAGACCGCAACAACGCAAGGGTCATGTGGCGCCTGCGTGGCGACGGTGTGAAGCCGAAGACCAACGACTTCAAGATCGCTCCGGGAGCAGAGTGGGGCTACCAGCACGACATGGAGCGTCTGCCGAACGGAGATATCTCCCTGTTCGACAACGGCCAGGACCGGCCCACTACCAATGTCCCGGTCATCAACGAAGAATCCAGCGTTCTGGTCCTGAGACTTTCCGGGAAGGGAAACAACCGGAAGGCCTCACTGGTCAAGCGCTACACCCATCAGCCGGATCCGCTTGTGGCTCAGACCCAGGGAAGTGCCCGCCTGCTGGAGAACGGCAACTGGTTCGCCGGCTGGGGACAGCTCCTGGCGATGACCGAGTTCTCGCCGGATGGAGAGGTCGTCTGGGATGCGACCATCCCCGATCAGGGCCAGAACACCAACTCCTACCGGTCGTTCGCGGCTCCCTGGGACGGCAAGCCGACCGACGGTCCGTCGATCGCCAGCGAAGCTGACGGCGCCGGCGCCAAGGTCTACGCCAGCTGGAACGGTTCGACCAAGGTCCAGAGCTGGAAGGTGCTCACCGGAGCCACCGCCGACAGCCTGACCGAGGTCGGCAGCTCGAACTGGAAGGACCTGGAGACGATGGTCTCCGTCCCGACGGTCGATTCCAAGGTGAGGGTCGTGGCCTACGACGGCAAGGGCGAGAAGATCGGAGAGTCGGGTCTGATCGCAGTCGGCGAGCAGGCGCGCTAGTCCAACGCCGCCGCCCGCCGGTTCGCCGGCAGGCGGGAAGAAGTGATTCGAACGGGGCCCCGGAAACGGGGCCCCGGGCCTTTTCCGGCCCCGGTCTTCCGGCAGGCTCTCAGTTCTCAGGCAGACCGCGGCGGATCACCTCTGCAAGGACCGCAGCGTGGTTCTGCTGTTCATCTCTGGCCGCGTAGATCAGGGTCAGAGTTCCTTTTCGGGCCCGGCTGCGGAGGTCAGCCAGGCGGTCCGGCGCCTCGCGGAGTTCTTCGATGTAACGCAGCCGGAAATCATCGAAATCGCCCGAGCCACCCTTGAACCATTGCCGCAGTTCGGTGCTGGGAGCGATCTCTTTTGCCCAATGGTCGAGCCGGGCCGAATCTTTGGAAATACCCCGCGGCCAGAGCCGGTCGACCAGGACCCGGTAGCCGTCGCCGGGAGCCGCATCGCTGTAGACCCGTTTCAACTTGATTTCCATGGCAGACATGATCGCCCAGAACGCGGCGGCCGGCAAGTGGCCGGGGGCGCGACGCGCCCGGGCGTCCGGCGCCGTCCCGATACTCCGGCCCGTGATCTGCGCGCTGACCGGAAACGAGCACCGGCTTTTCTGGATGCGGTCGGCTTGGTGGTGCCGGGACTGCCGCCAGAAGATCGAATCCTGCTGTGAAGGCGGAGGTTGTCCCTCCGTGGCCGAGCTGCGTCCGTCAGACTGAAGCGATGGACACTTTTTCGAGCCAGACCGGCCCGATCGCGGTCTACGGAGCCTCGGGCTACACCGGCAAGCTGATCGCGGCCGAACTGGACCGCGCCGGGACCGAGTTCGTGCTGGCCGGACGTAACCGGGAGAAACTCGACGCCGTCGCCGCCGGGCTGGAGGGCGACCCCTCGGTCGAGGCAGTATCGGTCGACGACAGGGCGGGTATGCGAAAGCTGTTCGGGCAGTGCGCCGCGGTCATCGCCTGCGCCGGTCCGTTCACCGACCACGGCGAGCCGGTGCTCGCGGCCGCGGTCGACTCCGGCGCCCACTACCTCGACACCACCGGCGAGCAGTCATTCATCCGGATGGCCTTTGACAAATACAGCGCGAGAGCCGAAGCCGAAGGGATCGCGATGATCCCGGCGATGGGCTTCGACTACGTGCCAGGGGACATGCTGGCGGCGCTGACCACCGAAGGAATGGGCCGGATCGAAACGGTCCGGCTGGCCTACTCGAGCAACCTCCAGCCGACCCGTGGAACCATGCGCTCCGGGCTGGAGATGATCAAGGGCGGTGACGTGGAATGGCGGGACGGCAGCCTCCGGCCGGCTTCCCAGGCCGCGTCCCGGGGGAAATTCGACTTCGGCCCGCCGCTCGGCTCCAGCAGGATGGTCCACTATCCGGCCGGAGAACACATCACGGTGCCCCGCCACGTGCCGGCCCGGAACGTCGAGACGATGCTGGGGATCGACGCCCTGGTCCCCGGGCCGCTCGCCCCGCTGTGGCCGCTGGTTGCCCACCCCACCAGGCTGGCGATGCACACGCCGGTCAAGAAGCTGGCCGGGCGCCTGATCGGGCGCCTGCCCGAAGGCGCGAGCAGCGAAGCCCGGGCCGCAGCCAGTTTCACCGTGGTCTGCGAAGCCGTCCGGGCGGACCGGATCCGCCGTGGTTCAATCACTGGCCGCGATGTCTACGGCCTGACCGCAGCCCTGATCGTTAAGGGGGCGCGCATCGCCGCCGGGGGTGGAATCGATGCGACCGGCGCCCTGGCGCCGTCGCAGGCGTTCGATCCCGAGGCCTTCCTAGAGGGCTTCGACTCCTTCTCACTCGAGTGGAAGCTGGAACCGGCGCCCTGAGCCCGGGCCGACCGGCCCCCGCTCAGACTCTGCGGGGACGCGGGACCTCGCCCTCGGTCAGCTCGGGTGCTTCGGGGGGCATCCGCTCGACCACCCGGCTCGAGTAGAGCCACGCAAACGGCTTGGCGCTGACTCCGTGCAGCAAGACGCTGGCCAGGACCGTCGCGGTCACGGTAGCGAGGACGATGTCGAGGCCGGGCAGGCCGGGTTCCTCGCTGACCACGACCAGGACCAGGATGATCGAGGCCAGCCCGCGGGGACCGAACCAGCCGATGAAGGCGAAGGTCCATTTGTCGAGGCCAGTGCCGATCAGCGAGAGTACGACCGGAACTACCCGGTTGATGGTCAGGGCTACCAGGACAAATACCCCGATCTGCCAGGTCATTGCTCCGAGGAATCCGATCGCGGCGGTACCGAAGATGAAGAAGACGATCACGCTCAGCAGCTGGCCCTCACGCTCGGCGAAATCGAGCATCCGCTCGCCGAAGTCATGGGCAAACCGGGCGATAGCCAGACCGGCGAAGAAGGCCGCGATGAAACCGTTGCCGCCCAGTTGATCTGCCAGGGCCCACGACCCGACCGCGATCGCGACCATCACCATGCGCTCGTACGAGTAAGTGATCGTCCCCCGTCGCACCGCGTGCTGGACGAGCCAGCCCCCACCCCCGCCGGCCAGGATCCCGATGACTGCGCCGAGCGTGATCTGCTGGACGCCGAAGGTGAACCAGGCGGTCGCGTCGAGCGAGGCCTGATCCACCGCCAGACCGAGAAAGAGAAAGAGAAAGGGGATCGAGAGCCCGTCGTTGAGACCCGCCTCGACGTTGATCGTCTGCCGGATCCGAACCGGAATCCTGGGGCTGGAAACGACCGCGTGACCGAGCGCCGCGTCGGTCGGCGCCAGCACCGCGGCGATCACCGCCGCTTCCCAGAACTCGATTCCCGTTACCAGCACCACCGCCGCGGCGG
>JAENXK010000135.1 GCA_016649615.1 Thermoleophilia bacterium | reverse complement strand
GGCATCGGCTTCGCCATTCCCTCGTCCACGGTCAAGGACGTGGTCGACCAGATCAGGTCGAGCGGCAAGGTCGAGCACGCATACCTCGGGGTCAGCGGCGCCACCCTCACTCCGGAGATCATCGACGCATTGAAACTCGACATTGACGGCGGCGTTCTGATCCAGGACCTGACCGGCGGCGGCCCCGCCGACGATGCCGGGTTGAAGGGCGGCGACAGGCCGGTCACGGTCGGTGAGGACCAGGTGCTGGGCGGCGGTGACGTGATCACCGCAGTCAACGGAGAAGAGATCAGCACGATGGAAGAAGTGGTCACGCTGATCAACGAAGCCGAGGTCGGAGACGAGATCGAGGTCACTGCGATCCGTGATGGAGAATCGAACGACTTCCAGGTCAAACTCGGCCTGCGACCGGAAAGCGCGGAAGGTTCCGACAGCGGTCAGGCCCCGCCGCAGGATTCTCAGCAGCTACCGCCCGGCTTCGGCCGGTAGCCGGGCGGAGCGGTGCCCGGCGATCGGGCGGCCGCTCATGCCGCCCCCCGTGGCGCCGTTGAAATACCCTTGACCGATGAAGGTCAAGATCTGCGGGATAACCAACCTCGAAGACGCCGGGGAGGCCGTCAGGCTCGGTGCCTGGGCGATCGGGCTGGTCCACTACAGGTCGAGTCCGCGCTCGGTCAGGGCGGCTGAGGCGGCCGCGATCGGCGCAGCCTTCCGCCGGGATTGCGAAATCGTCGGGGTTTTCGTCAACCCGACCCTGGAGCGGGTGGTCAACGCGGTCGAGAACGCCCGGCTCAGCATGGTCCAGCTGAGCGGCGAGGAGGGGGTCTCCTTCTGCAGCGAAGTCGCCCGCCGGACCGGGGTCAAGGTGATCAAGGCGATCCATGTTTCCAGCGCCGCCGATATCCACCAGGCGGAGACCTACCGGACCGATTTTCACCTGTTTGACACGGCGGCCACCTCGCCCGGGGGAACCCGGCTTGCGCGGGGCGGCACCGGCCGGACCTTCGACTGGGACCTGCTGGCCGCACATCATTCCGAGATCCCGACGATCCTCGCCGGAGGACTCAACTCCGGGAACGTGACCGGGGCGATCCGGGTGGCGCGGCCTGACGCGGTCGACGTCGCCAGCGGGGTCGAGTCGGCACCCGGGCTCAAGGACCACGACGAAATGGCCCACTTCTTCGAGGCCGCGCACTACACGCCGGTCGGCAGCGGCGAGAGCCGATGAGCCAGGGCGAGCCCGAGGTGGCCGGCCGGTTCGGGCCCTACGGTGGCCGCTATGTACCGGAGACCCTGATCCCGGCACTTGACCAGCTCGATCAGGCCTGGTCGGAAGCCCGGGTCGATCCTGCCTTCACCGGGCAGCTCGGGCAGCTGAGGCGCGACTACATCGGCCGGCCGACTCCCCTCTATCTGGCCGGCCGGCTGAGCGAGCGGATCGGCCACCGGATCTATCTGAAGCGCGAGGACCTGGCCCATACCGGAGCCCACAAAATCAACAACGCGATCGGGCAGGCGCTTCTCGCCGAACGCATGGGCAAGCCGCGGGTCATCGCCGAGACCGGGGCCGGCCAGCACGGGGTGGCGACCGCCACGGCGTGTGCTTTGCTCGACCTTGAATGCGTCGTCTACATGGGCAGCGAAGACATCCGCCGCCAGAAGCCGAACGTCGAGCGCATGGGCCTTCTCGGTGCCGAGGTGGTCCCGGTGGAAGCAGGGGCCCGAACTCTGAAAGAGGCGGTCAGCGCCGCGATCCGGGACTGGGTGGCCAACGTGGAGGGCACGCACTACGTGATCGGCTCGGTCGTCGGCCCGGCACCGTTCCCGGCCCTGGTCCGTGACCTGCAGCGGGTGATCGGTGACGAGGCGCGGTCCCAGGCCCTCGAAGCCGAGGGGTCACTGCCGGAGCGGGTGATCGCCTGCGTCGGCGGGGGTTCGAACGCGATCGGCACATTCACCGCATTCATCCCTGACGAAGGGGTCGAGCTGATCGGAGTCGAGGCGGCCGGAGAGGGAGTCGAGACGGATCGTCACGGGGCATCGCTCAGTGCCGGACGGGTCTCGGTTCTGCACGGTTCGCTTTCAGCGGTGATCGCCGACCAGGAGGGCCAGATCCTCGAGGCCCACTCGGTCTCGGCCGGACTCGATTACCCCGGGGTGGGGCCGGAGCATGCCTGGCTGCGCGACACCGGCCGGGCCCGCTACCCATCGGTGACCGATGTCGAAGCGGTCAACGCGTTCCGCGAGCTTTCCAGGCTGGAAGGGATCATCCCGGCGCTCGAGTCCTCGCATGCGATCGCCTGGCTGCTGGCCGAGGGCGCGACCGGACAGGAGGGCTTTGACCTGGTCTGTCTTTCCGGCCGGGGCGACAAAGACCTGGCCGAAGTCCTGGGGCTGGAGGACCGCGCTTGAGCGGAACGGCATCAGCGACCGGAGCCGACGGATCCGCCCGGATCGAGGCCGCGTTCGCCGCGGCCCGGGCCGGGGGGCGGGCCGCCCTCATGCCCTACATGATGGGTGGCTTTCCCGATCCCGAAGGCTCGCTCAAGGTCGCGGCCGCCTACGCAGACGGTGGCGCCGACCTGATCGAACTGGGGGTTCCATTCTCCGATCCGCTGGCCGACGGTCCGGTGATTCACGCCGCCGCGACCGCGGCGCTGGAAGCGGGGACGGATTTCGAAGCGGTCCTCGAGGTCTGCGCTTCGGTTTCCGACCGCCTTCCGGTCGTGCTCATGGCCTATACGAACATGATCCTCGGCGGAGCCGGTCCGGAAGACTTCGGCCGTCGTGCCGCCGCCGCCGGCGCCGCAGGCGTGATCGTTCCCGATCTGCCGTTCGGCGAAGACGAGGCGGTCCGGGAAATGCTTGCGGCCGCGGGGCTGGCGGTTGTGCCGCTGATCGCGCCGAACACTCCGGTGGAGCGCCGTGCCGAGATCTGCGAAATCGCCGCCGGCTTCGTTTACGTGGTGTCTTCGGTCGGGACCACCGGTGAGCGGGGAGAGCTCCCGGCCGATCTCACCGATCTGGTCGAGGATGTGCGCCGGCGGGCCACCGTGCCGGTCGCGGTCGGTTTCGGAATCGGTACCCCGGCTCAGGCGTCAGAGGTCGGTGAAGCCGCCGACGGGGTGATCATTGGTTCAAAGCTGGTCCGGTTGATCGCCGACGGCGACGGACTGGCCGGTGGGTTGGAGGAGGTCGCCGGCTTTCTGTCCGAAGCCACCGCCGCCATGGCGGGGGAAGGGTCCCCGCCCGTCCGCTAGGATTCCCACGATGCTGATCCCGGTCTCACTATTTCTCGCCCTCGGCCTCGCGGTCTTCTCGTATTCGCAGGGGCAGGGCGGCCCGGTCGCCGGCCTCGTCTTTTTTGGCGTGCTCTTCCTCGGGGCGCTGATTCACGTTTCACAGCCGCTGATCGAGAAGACCAAACCGATGCTGCCGGGCAAGCCCCGGCGCTGACAGGCTCATGCGGATCGGAGTGCTGACCGGTGGGGGCGACTGTCCCGGTCTGAATGCCGTGATCCGTGCGATCGTGCGCCGCGGTTCCTCCGAGTTTTCGAACGAGTTCATCGGCTACCGCGATGGCTGGCGGGGTCCGCTCGAAGGTAAATCGATGCCGCTCGGGGTCGAGACCGTCAGAGGCATCCTGCCGAGGGGCGGAACGATTCTCGGCTCGTCCCGGACCAATCCGGTCAAGGAGGAGAACGGGGTCGAGCGGATCAGCGAGAACCTCCGCCGGGACGGAGTCGACGGGCTGATCGCGATCGGCGGAGAAGACACCCTTGGCGTCGCCCGCGCGCTGAACGAAGCCGGGATCAAGGTCGTCGGGGTGCCGAAGACGATCGACAACGATCTCGGTGCGACCGACTACACCTTCGGCTTCGACACCGCGGTCAACATTGCGATGGAGGCGATCGACCGGCTCCACACCACCGCCGAGAGCCACCAGCGGGTCCTGATCGTCGAGGTGATGGGCCGTCACGCCGGCTGGATCGCCTTCCACTCCGGCCTGGCCGGCGGTGCGAACGTGATTCTCATCCCCGAACAGGATTTCGATCTGGGAAAGGTCTGCGACTACATCGAACAGCGTTTCAAGGACCAGTACGCGCCGATCGTCGTCGTGGCCGAAGGTGCCAAGCCGATCGGCGGCTTCCCCGACAGCGGCAGCGAGGCGACCGACGCCTTCGGTCACGCCCGGCTGGGCGGCGTCGCCCACTGGCTCGAGGGGGAGATCGAGTCACGCACCGGCAAGGAAGCGCGCGCCACGGTGCTCGGATACATCCAGCGGGGTGGCACTCCGACCGCCTTCGATCGTGTCCTGGCCACCCGCTTCGGGCTCCACGCGATCGGAGCCGCCAACCAGGGCAGCTGGGGCAAGATGACTGCACTCCGCTCGACCTCGATCGAGCTGGTCGAGCTGTCCGAAGCGGTCGAAGAGCTGAAGACGGTCCCGCCCGAGCTCTATCAGGAGGCCGAAGTCTTCTTCGGCTGACCGGGCCGGCTCCCCGGAGACGGCGTCCGCTCCCAGCCGGCCGCGACGCTAACCGAAGAGGTTGGCCAGGGCTCCGGCCAGGTCCGGCAGCTTGAACTCGTAACCGCCGTCGGTCGCCCGCCGGGGGTAGACCCGCTGGCCCTCACGAAGCACGTGCCCGAACTCCGAGCCGCGCGCGAGGTCAAGGGCGAAACCGGGTATCGGAAGGACCGCCGGGCGCCCGAGCGACTTGCCGAGCTGCTTGGCGAACTCCTTGTTGGTGACCGGGTTGGGCGAGGTCGCGTTG
>JAENXK010000151.1 GCA_016649615.1 Thermoleophilia bacterium | reverse complement strand
TTGCCGCAGCCGGACCAGATGCCACTCGACCCCCGGCCCCGCTTCTCCGTGGCTCACTACTTCGACGACCCGTCGATCTTCCGCTGGTGGTTCTTTCCCCGGCTTGACGACGCCTTCGGGGTGCTGTTCCCGCTGATCTTGATCATGCTCGCGGCCGCCGCGATCTACCTCGTCTTCAAGTCGCGCAACAAGGTGATCCGCGTCCTGGCCGCGGCGGCCCTGGTGACGGCCGCGGTTTATCTGTTCACTCCGTTGACCGCGGCCGGGCAGGAGGGCCAACCCCGGGGCTTCTTCACCAATACGCGCTACCTGCTGCCCGGCCTGCTCCTGGCGGCCACCCTGCTGCCGATTGCCCGGCCACTGCGGATGCCCGAGGGCCGGGCCCAGAAAGTGCTGATCTTCCTCACGGTGGTCTTCGCGGTTTCCGTGCTGACCTCGCCCAAGTGGTATCCGAGCTTTCTTCCCGGGGCGGTCCTGTTCTGCCTGGCTATCGTCTGGGCACCGGTCGGGCTCTCATGGCTGAAAGAACACAACCGGATCTCGACCGGGGCGATCGTGGGGATCGTTGCTGCGATCACCGTCGTGGCGGCGGCCTGGGGACGCGGGGAGGAGGTCGGCTACGCCAACAAGCACTACACCCGCTCAACCCTGTTCCTGCAGGAGGGTGGGCCGCAGGAGGCCTTCGATTTCACCCGCGACCTCAAAGACAAGCGGATTGCGCTGGCCGGCTCGGGCGAGATCTTCTTCGGCCAGTTCGGCTTCTATGGGATCGATCTCTCCAACCACGTTCAGTACATCGGCCAGGAAGGGCCGAACGGCACCTACCGGTTGATCACCAAATGCGAGAATTTCATCCGCGAACTCAACCGTGGTGACTACGACTATCTGGTGACCAGCGAATTCACCCAGGACGACCCTCAGGCACCCCTCCGCTATCCCGTCCGGGCCTGGGTCAAGGACGACCCCGCGGTTGAGGAAGTCGTCGCCGAACCCGACATCACGCCGCAGCCCGACTACGTGTACAGGATCAACGGCAAACTCGATCCGGCCACCTGCGAGAACCTCGATCCGGAGGCCCTGAAACCGCCTCGCCAGACCGGCGAGGCCCCTGCCGCGATCGCCGTGCCGGGGAAGTCGGGCGATGAATCAGGCGATGCTCTGCCCTCAGAGACCTCGCCGGCCGGTTAGTCCGGATATCTTCGGATCTGCCCGCCCCCGTAGCTCAGCTGGATAGAGCGCCGGCCTTCTAAGCCGGATGTCGCAGGTTCGAATCCTGCCGGGGGCGCTAAGGGCCCAGGTCCGGCCTGCGGACGACTACTCACGAAGGGCCGCTCAGGCAAAGTACAGTGACTGCCATTGGTCAACGAGGAGGGTGATCCGATGCGCCGGGAAACGACTAGGACATCAGATCCGTCAGGGAAGTCGATATCTCTTTTGGCAGGCGCGATTTCGGTTGCACTCGTTGCGTTTCTGGGTTTCCCCGTGGCATCTGGCGTCGTTCCTTCATTCGCCCACGCTTCAGACGACTCCCTCAGGTTTTCGGTGGATGAGATCTCGGAGACCGACACGTATTGGACGCAACCGCGCATCGCGGAAGCAATGGAGAATCCTCTCCCTCTCCTGGGCGGTGTCGTAGCCGATGGATCCGACCCCTACTCCGGGGTGCGGTTCGGTGTGTCCAGCGCTCTGAGGCATCGACCGGTTAAGCCAAAGGACCAGAATCCGGCGATCGGGAAGCTGTTCATGAGGTACCTGGGAGTCAAAGTCCACCGCTCCGGAACGCTGATCAGGACGAGGAGCCTTCGACTCGTGCTGACCGCCGCACACTGCCTTCAACTATCCGGGATCTGATCAACTCAGGTGACGTTTGTGCCGGATTATCGAAACGGACGTCGGCCGTATGGGACATATTCGGGCAAGGCCTTGTGGATAACCGGGAAGTGGGCCAGGCATCCGCACTTTCCTTCTCTGAACTACGATTTCGGGATCGTGAAACTCCGCAAGCGAGCCGGGAAAAGGACCGGCGCTGTTCGCTATGAGACGTTTCCGGGGCGATCCGGGAAGACGCACATATACGGCTATCCCAGCGCTGCAATGGGGGGCCAGAAGCTTCGGGTCTGTGCCAGTAGTACCTGGGAGGGCCCTGGCTACAGTGCGAGATCACTGGGACCCACTGGCATGGCTGCCCGCTGCAACATGGCTTCGGGCTCCAGTGGGGGCCCCTGGATCTCGCACTCCAGGAAGGGCGCCCGGTACCTTCACGGAATCACAAGTGCTTCGTCGCGGAGAGATCGCAGGAAGTACAGCAGCCCATACTTTGGCAAGAAACTGCGAGCCCTCATACACAAGGCAGAGAACAACTGAGGGAGACTGAGGCGGGGCCCTCAGACCCATGCCCAGGCTCCCTCCGGGACCGGCTGCAGCCCCCTTGTGGCGACCCCCTGATCGCGTGTAGTCTCGTCAGGCAGATCGGCCGGCCAACCGGTTGTCGGCCGGGACGAGGAAGGTCAGGTAGTGGCGCCAGAAGAACGAGAGCAGCTCTACGACCGGCTCGCCGGGGAGTTGTGTGAAGACCCTGCCGTGGCCCCGGGGACGATGATGGGGTTCCCCTGCCTTCGGGTCCACGGGGAGTTCTTCGCCTCGCTCGAGCGATCCACCGGGAACCTGATTGTCAAATTGCCCGCCGGGGCGGTGACCGAACTGATCGAAGCCGGGACGGCGGAACCGTTTGCGCCGGCCGGGCGCGTCTTCCGTGAGTGGGCCGAGGTCCAGGGGGCCGACTCGGACGAATGGCGCGCCTTGCTGGGGCGCGCCAAGCAGTTCGTGCAGCAACTCGGTTCCTGACCTCGAACTTGCCAGGTTGTTGCCGCCGGCCTTGCCGAGGTTCACCCGCCTGGTGGGAGACGGCTCGAGGCCTGCCCGAACCGCCGAATTCGACCGGCTAGGAAGCGGTCGCCTTCTTGTACGCCTGTGCGTCGGCTTCCAGTTGCGCTTCGAGCTTCTCCCGCTCTCTGCGCTCGGTGACGATGCCGTACACGATTATGAAGCAGGCCGCAGCCACGATCGCGGTGATCGCCAGACCAAAGATGAAAATTCCGACGTACTCCATCACTCCCGCCAGGATGGGGCGAGCAGTGCGCCGAGCGCGAGTATTGAGGGCACCCAGAGCCCGACGAATATGCCTTCGTTCTCATTGCCTCCGAAGAACAGGACTACGGAGAGGACAAAAGAGAGAAAGGCCGCTACAAGGAAAAGACCTCGCGCCTTTGACTTAGCCGCGGCGATACCGCTCGGCGGCTCTGTCCGACGCTCCCCTTCTTCACGGTCTTCACCTTCTGCCATGGTGGATTGATAACACATAATGATCGCAATCCGTGGGCCCCGAGACCGGCTCACGCGACTCTTCGCCAGTTTCGGTGTTATATGAAGAACGATGGCCGTCCGGTCATCGCCGGGCGATATAAGGAGAACCGATGACCGCAGGACGAACGACCCTTCTGGCGGCCGGCACGGCGATCGCGCTGGCCTTCGCAGTGCTGCTCGTTTCAGCGACCGGCGCCCAGGCGCTGAACACGATGACGCTGAAGGGCACCGCGGCCCCGGGAACGCCCGCCAAGTACAACAAGGTGGGGGTGCTCAGGCAGGGCCCGAAGAAGGCGAAGAAGATCCTGGTCCTGGTGCCCGGCACCTCGGCCGGGGCGACCAACTTCCGCACCATGTCCAGCGCGCTCCTGAAGCGACTCAAGGGATGGCAGGTCTGGTCGATCGAGCGCCGCGAGAACCTGCTCGAAGACCACGCTCTGCTCGAGGCATACAGCAAGGGCGAGGCAAGCGCTCAGGAGATGCTCGACTACTACCTGAACTCGCTGGTGGACCCTTCGATCTCTCCTTCGTTCACTCCGAAGACGACTGGCGAGACCGAATTCGCCCGGGACTGGGGCCTCAGGGTCGCGGTCAAGGACGTGCGTCAGGTCGTCCGCAAGGCCGGAAAACGCGGCCGCAAGGTGGTGCTCGGCGGCCACTCTCTGGGCGGCTCGATAACGACCGCCTACGCCACCTGGAACTTCAACGGCCGCACCGG
>JAENXK010000051.1 GCA_016649615.1 Thermoleophilia bacterium | reverse complement strand
CTTCGGCGACCGCGATCGCGCGCTCGCCCACTTCACCGACGCCCTCGAGTTTGAAGAGAGGATCGGGGCCGAACCGCTGGCCAAAAAGACCCGGCAGGCACTGGCCCGGATCGCCTGACCGGGCCAACCGGTTCGTTCACCTGGCCGAACCGCGATCGGGAACTCCCGTCGCTGATGCCTGGAATTGACAGTCCGCGCCGGGCAACAGTCCGTCCGCACGCGCCGGCATCACCAAATCGGGGTGCCCGGATTTGAACCGGGGATCTCTCGCCCCCAAAGCGAGCGCGATACCAGGCTTCGCTACACCCCGCGGTCGGCGAGTCTACCCTCACCGATCGTTTCTCCGGTCCGGGCTGAACTCGGGCCGCATTCCTTCTATGTCGAAAAGGGGCCCATAGTGAGAAGAATCCGACTGAGAACCCGGGGTCAGAGGCCGGTCTGGGGGCGAGGGCCAGGGGTTGGAGCCGGCGAGGTGGGTCAGAGCCCCTGCGACTCGCGCCAGGCGGTGAAGGCCTGACGGGTCGTGTACTGCGGGGTGTAGCCGAACTGCTCTTTCAGGCGGGTGTTGTCGAGCACCGGGCGGTAGCGGAGAAAATCCGTCTGGGCCGGTCCGTGGGGGGTCAGGCCGAGCCGCCTGGCGACGGCGAGGCCGGCCTTGAGAGCGCCGACCGGGACTGTTCGCACGCCCTTCTGCATCTCGGCGGCAATCTCGTCGATGGTCATCGCGCCGTCGCCGGCGACGTTGAAGATGCCGGTCTTCTCACCGAGCACCGCCCGCAGCATGACCGCCACAACGTCCTGGTCCCAGATGAAGACGAACGGCGATTCCGACCCGCGGATCTTCAGGAGCCGCTTCGCCCGGAACAGATCGGTGATCTGGTTGTCGACGCTCTCGCCGAGGATGGTGCCGATCCGGAGGATTACCTGCTCCAGCCCGGGGTTGGTCTGGCGGTAGCCGGCCAGCATCTCCTCGACCAGTCGCTTGTGCAGGCTGTAGGGGAAAGTCTCGGTGCCGCGGACCGGATCGTCCTCGGTCAGCCAGGCCGGGTTGTCGGCGTGGTAGCCGTAGGCCGCCCCGCTGGAGGAGACGACCACCCGGCCGACCCCGTGGGTGATGCAGGCCTCGAACACGTTGCGCGAGCCGTCGACGTCCACCGCGTACTCCTGCTCGACCGTGGTCAGCTTGCCGGGGTTGACGATCGAGGCCAGGTGGACCACGGTGTCGATCCCGTGCTCCCCGATCTGCCCGGAGACCGTTGCCGCCTCGGTCACGTCCGCGACGACGTAATCGGCTCCCTCGATTCGCCGTTCACCGTCCGGGTAGCCGAGGTCGGCGCTGACAACCAGCTCAACCTCGCCTTCCGCGGCGGCAAGTCCGCGGACCACCGAGTGGCCCAGGAAGCCGTTGCCTCCGGTCACGTAGACCCGCTTCATCCTGCCCCCGCCCCGGCGGCCGCCGGCTCCCGGCCGCCCGGTCTCCGGGCCCACCAACTGGCGAGAGTCAGTCCGGCGATTATGTCCCAGATCCCCCACCAGCCGGCGACCATCGCCATTCCGCCGAGTCCGTCGAAGAAGGCGAAGACGATCCCCAGGGCGAGGCCGGCATTTCGCACGCCGACCTCAAACGTGACCGCCCGCCGGTTGTATTCCCTGAGCCGAAACGAGCTGGCTATTCCGTAGCCCAGCGCCAAGGCGATGGAGTCATGGAGGAATACCGCCACTGCGACGATCGCGATGTGATCCTTGAAATTGGCGAAGTTGCTGAAGAAAGCGATCAGTACGAACACCAGCAGAGCGATCAGGCTGAAACGCTTCACCCAGGGCTGTGTCCTGGCGGCGAACTCCGGCCGTCGTTCAGCGATCGAAATCCCGATCGCGAAAGGTACCGCGATGATCAGGGCCATCTCGCCGAGCAGCTCGAGCGGGTTCAGGTTCACCGCTTCGAGAACGGCCGAAGCCTCCGGGTGAAGACTGCCCCAGAAGGCGATGTTGAGCGGCATCAGGAAGATCGCCAGCAGGTTCGAGATCGCGGTCATCGAGACCGAGAGCGCCACGTTGCCGCGAGCCCGGTATGTGAGCACGTTCGAGATGTTGCCGGGCGGGCAACAGGCGACCAGGATCATCCCGAGCGCAATTGAGGGGCCGACTCCGAGCAGCAGGGTCAGGAGGAACGTGATCGCCGGCAGGGCGATGAACTGGGCTGCGATCCCGACCGCCATCGCCTTGGGCAGCCTGGTCACCTCGCGAAAGTCGTCCACCTTCGTGTCGAGGGCGATCCCGAACATGATGATCGCCAGGACGAAACCCAGGACCAGCAGTGAAGCCTCGCTGAAGTTGAGGGTTACGTCATCGATGCTCCCGGCGCCGAGGGGCAGCATCAAGCGGGCGTGCCCTGGAGCAGACCGACCTGTTCACCTATTGCGCTGCGGTAGGCGTCCTTGTTCACGTAGTACGGCAGCCGGTCCATCTGACGGTAGTTGTAGCCGCCTGAGAGGTCGGGCCGGGGGCCCTGAACCCGGCGCCAGAACTGCTCGGCCCGGTCTGGGTTGTCGTCCCCGGCCTTGATGAATTCGGCGACCAGGGCGGCCTGGTTGTAGCGGCCCTGCCAGCCCAGGCCGGTCGCCTCGACCATGCCGAGCACGAACAGGTTGCGGTGGCGCGGGGTGAAGATGTTCAGGTAAAGACCGGGGCTGTTCCCCTCCCAGTTGAGGTGCTCGGGATCGACGAACGGATAGTGGAGGCGATACCCGGTCGCCAGCATGATCAGGCCAAATTCGCCCGAGGTCCCGTCCCTGAACCTGACCTCGCTCCCTTCAAAGCGCTCGATGTCTTTGCGGATCACGAGGTCACCGTGTCCGGCGTAGTAGAGCACCAGGGTGTTCAGCACCGGATGGGTCTCGTAGATCCTGCCGTCCGGTTCGGGGAATCCGAGGTGTGCCGGATTGCCCGTGATCAGGCGGATCACCCGGCCGTCGATCCTGGTCTTGAGCCAGGCCGGCAGCGCCCGGCCCTCGTTCAGCGTGTCGGAGGGCCGCCCGAGGATGTATTTCGGGAAGAACCAGTAGCCGCTCCGCAGGCTCATTTCGACCGACTCGGCGTAGTGGACCGCGTCGACGGCGATGTCACACCCCGAGTTGCCCCCGCCGACGACCAGGACCCGCTTGCCACGGAACAGTTCGGGGCTCTTGTAGGCGCTGGTGTGAAGCACCTCGCCATCGAACTCACCTTCAAACGACGGCAGGTTGGGCTCGGAGAGGATGCCGTTCGCGATGATCAGCCCGCGATAGCGCTCCGTCGTCTCCTCGCCCTGGCTGTCCCGGCTGGTGACCAGCCACGTATCGCCCTCCGGTTCGGCCCGAACCACGGTCGTGCCGAAGCGGTAGTGCCGGCGAAGATCGAACGTGTCGGCGTAGTCATTGAAGTAGGTCAGCATCTCGTAGTGGCTCGGGTAGTCGGCCGTGCCTTCGGCCATCGGGAACTCGTCGTATGCCGTCGTGGTTCGCGAAGAGATCAGGTGCGCCGACTCGTACATGGTGCTGTTCGGGCTGTCGATGTCCCACAGCCCTCCGACCCCGGTGTGGGTCTCGAACCCGACGAAGGAGATCCCGTTCCGGGCCAGGTTCCGGGCCCCGGCCAGCCCGGCCGGCCCGGCGCCGATCAACGCGTAGGGCAGCGGACCCCCTTCAGGTTCCCCGGACGGCATCGTCATGCGCGCATGCTAACGCCCGCCGCCGGTGATCCGGTCGGGGGGCCGCGGAGATCTGCCGCGCGAATCGCTACGGTTGGGCGATGGCCGACGTCCAGCCCTTCCCCGCGCTCCACTACAACCTCAAGACGGTCGGATCACTGGATCCGGTCACCGCCCCTCCCTACGACGTGATCGACTCCGCCCAGCGGGCCGAGCTGCTTCAGCGCTCGCCGTTCAACGTGGTTGAGATCGACCTGCCGGAGGCCGCCGGCCAGGACTCCGATCCCTACCACCACGCCGGAGAAACGATCGAGGAATGGACCCTGTCCGGGGTCCTGATTCAGGACCGGGCCCCGACCCTCTGGGCGCTGACCCAGGACTACACCGCACCGGACGGGTCGCGCCATTCCCGTAACGGGATCCTCGCGCGGGTCCGGGTGACCGACTACGGCCCCGGTCGGATCCGCCCTCACGAACGGACCCAGCCCGGCCCCAAGCAGGACCGCCTCGACCTGACCCGGGCCACCCGCTACAACCTCTCGCCGATCTTCTCGCTGACCAGTCGGGACGCCTGGCCCCATGTGACCGGCTCGACCGGGGAGGCACCCTGGGCCGAGGTGACCGACGAAGAGCAGACGACCCACCGCCTCTGGCCGATTGAAGACCCGGCCGTTCACGCCGCGGTCGCCGGAGAGCTGGCCGGGGCCGAGCTGTTGATCGCCGACGGCCACCATCGCTACGAGACCGCCCGGACCTACATGGACGGTATCCCCGGGGAGGGAGCCCACTGCTTCACCCTGATGGCGCTCACCGGCCTCGATGACCCCGGCCTCACGGTCTTCCCGACCCACCGCCTGCTCTCCGGCATGGCCGACAGCCCCGACCTGCGAGACCACCTGGACCGTGGTATCCGTGAGGCGTTCGAGGTCACCGAGACCGATCGGGAAGGTCTCGACCCCGCGGGCGAGGAGGGCATCGGATGTTTCGGGTTCGCCGACGGCGCATCGGGCCGCTGCTACCGGCTTCGCCTCAAGGATCCGGCCGAACTCGACCGGCTGATGGAAGGCCGCTCCGAGGCTTACCGGACCCTCGACGCAGCGATCCTCGAGAAGGTGGTGCTCCAGGGGATGCTGGGCATGTCCGAGGAAGACGTCGAGGCCAAGCGGGGCATCGGCTACGCAAAAACGGTCGACGACGCGCTCGGCCGGGTCGATGGCGGCGACGCCCAAGCGGCCTTCATTCTCCGGGCGACCCCGATCGAACAGGTCCGGGCCGTGGCCGCCGCCGGCGAGACGATGCCGCCCAAGTCGACCTACTTCTTCCCCAAGCTGCTTTCGGGCATGGCCTTCAACCCGCTGAGCTGACGACCGGAGCACCGACTCTCCCGGCAGCGGCCGGGCGGCGGGCGGTTGCCGGGGCTCGGCTAGGATCGCCCCATGGTCAAGATCTATACGAAGAAAGGCGACGACGGCACGACCGGCCTCTGGTACGGCGGCCGGGTCGAGAAATCGGACCCGCGGACCGATGCCTACGGAACCCTCGACGAAGCCTGCTCGGAGCTCGGCGTCGCCAGGTCACTCTGCGGCCCCGGCCAGAGCGAGCTGGCGGCCGACATCCTGGCGCTGCAGAACGAATTGTTCGTGGCCGGAGCTGAGCTGGCGACCGCGCCCGAAGCGGCCGAACGGCTCGAAGACGGGATCAGCCGAATCACCGCAGGGATGACCGATGCCCTCGACCACGAGATTGATCGCTACATGGCACAGGTTGAGCTGCCGCCGCAATTCGTGATTCCCGGCGGCAACCGGCTCTCGGCCCATCTCGACGTCGCCCGCACCACGATTCGGCGGGCCGAGCGCAAGGTCGTCCGCATCCAGCTGGCCGGTGAGCTCGCATCCGAAGAGATCCTCCGGTTTCTGAACCGCGCCTCCGATCTATGCTTTGCCTTCGCCCGCTTTGCCGACGTCGAGCACCCCGACCTCTTCGAAGGCCGGAGAAAGAGCCGATGAGCCGGGTCAGAATGACCGGGCGTGACGGCTTCGCCGTCCGGATCGAGACCCCCGGCGACCACACCGTGGTCTTCGACGAGCCCGAGGCCCGGGGCGGTACCGACACCGGGCCGGCCCCGACCGGGATGCTGGCGGCAGCCCTCGCCGCCTGCACGGTCGACACCCTGAAGTTCTACGCCGATCGCAAGGGGTGGGATCTGGAGGGGATAGAGATCGCGGTCGAAACGACGTATGACGGCTACCGGCCGTCCGCCTACCGGATCGAGCTCGACCTGCCCGAACACCTTGATTCCGAGCAGACCGCGCGACTGCGGGTGATCGCGGGCAAGTGCCCGGTGCACCGCGCCCTGACCGACCCGGTCACGATCGAGATCGTCTGACGATGGACCTCGGCCTCAAGGGCAGGGTCTGCGCGGTGACCGGGGCCAGCGGCGGGATCGGCCTGGAGGTAACCCGCCAGCTCTGCGACGAAGGGGCCAGGGTCCTGATGATCTCGCGTGATCCCGAACAGCTCGCCGCGATGGCCGAGGTGGTCAGGGCCGAGGGCGGCGAAGTCGAGGTCGTTGTGCTCGACGTCACCGACAACTTCGCCGGCGATCAGATCGTCGCGGCGGCCAAGCAGGGTTTCGGGCAGCTCGACGTGCTGATCAACAACGCCGGCGCGGCGACCTGGCGTGACCTCGAAGATGCGACCGAAGAGGACTTCCGCTTTCAGTTCGAACTGAGCGTGATCGCCCCGCTCAACCTGATGCGGGCCGCGATCCCGGAGATGGCCGACCGGGGATGGGGCCGGGTGGTGAACGTTTCTTCGACTGCCGGCAAGCGGCCCTCGTCGCAGATGCCCGACTACTCGGTCGGCAAGGCGGCCCAGCTTTCGCTCAGCAGGCAGTTCGCCGATCGCTACGCCGACCAGGGCGTTCTGGTCAATGCGGTCTGCCCCGGACCAACCGCCTCAGACCTCTGGATGGAGCCCGGGGGGCTGCTCGACCAGTCGCGCGACGGGGCCGCAGGCCAGTCCCGCGAGGAAGCACTGGCCGCGATCGGCGCCAAGCGCCCGATCGGGCGGCTGGCCTCCCCCGAAGAGATCGCCTCGACGATCGTCTTTCTCAGCTCGGACTGCGCGTCCTACGTGGCGGGAGCGGCCTGGGGAGTTGACGGCGGCACGGTGCCGGTGATCATCTGAGCCTGGATTTCCACTCGATCGACCTCGCCGATTCGCTCCTCAGCCACGAGGACGCATCCGGTTTGAGGGCGTTCGGCAGCCGGGAAGCGGCCGTCCTGGTTCCGATCCAGGACTGGCCCGGAGAACCGAAACTGGTCTTCACCGAGCGCCGGGCCGACTTGAAGAAACATGCCGGGGAGATCTCGTTTCCGGGCGGGATCGGCGAAGAAGCAGACCAGGACCTCGAACAGACCGCCCTGCGCGAGTCCCATGAGGAGATCAATCTCGATCCGGCCCGGGTCGAGGTGATCGGCGCGCTGGCCCCGGTCGGAACCTTCGTCACTTCTTTCCGGATTCAGCCGTTCGTCGGGCTGGTCAGCGGCGATGACCCGCTGGTCGCCAGCCCGGACGAGGTAGCCGCGATCCTGCACTTCAGGATCGACGAACTGGTGGACTCCTACGCGATGAGACGCCTGGTCCGGCGAGGCGTGCCGATCCGGACCCCGACATTCGAGATGGACCGGCACCTGATCTGGGGGGCCACGGCACGAATCCTGACCGACTTCCTGGTCCGGATAGAAGCCATGACCTAGCCCCGGGGCCCGGGGCAAACGGGTCTGCCTAAACGTCCTTCTCGACCGGGACCCCGACCAGGGTGCCCCATTCGGTCCAGGATCCGTCGTAGTTCTTGACGTCTTCCTGGCCGAGCAACTCATGCAGTACGAACCAGGTGTGGGCCGAGCGCTCGCCGATCCGGCAGTAGGCGATAATCGGCTCGCCGTCGCCTCCGATCACACCCTTGTCCCGGTAAAGCTCATTGAGTTCGCCGGCCGACTTGAAAGTTCCGTCCTCGTTGACCGCCTGGGCCCACGGCACCGACGCGGCGCCGGGAATATGGCCGGACCGCTGGGCGCCTTCCTGCTCGTAACCGGGCATGGCGATCAGCTCGCCCGAATATTCTTGCGGGCTGCGCACATCGACCAGACTGGTGTTCGTCTCGAGCGAGGCGAGAACCTCTGGCTGAAAGGCCCGGATCGAGTCGTCGCCCGCGGCAGCCCTGAAAACGGCCGGGGCGTAGTCGGGGACCTCGGTCGAGGTCTCGCGACCCTCACCGATCCACTTTTCGCGGGGACCATTGACCAGCTTGATCCTGTCGTGGCCGTAGTAGCGCAGGTACCAGAAGGTGTAGGCGGCAAACCAGTTGTTGCGGTCGCCATAGAGCACGATCGTGTGCTCATTCGAGATGCCCCGCGCTCCGAACAGCGCACCGAACGCGTCGGGTCCGAGAAAGTCTCGCCGGACCTGATCCTGAAGGTCTGATTTCCAGTCGAACCCGATCGCCCCGGGGATGTGGGCTTCGGCGTAGAGGGCCGGATTCTCGTCGACCTCGACAATGCGGATCGAGTCGTCATCCAGGTGGGCCGCCACCCAGTCCGTGTCCACCAGTACATCATTCGCGTAACTCATGAAATGCCTCCAGGTCTTTGCCGGAATCCGGCAGGACCCCGGTCGCACAAATATAGGGCAATTCCTATCAGAGTTTAGCTATTTAATTCACCGGTCCGGCCGAGCGGCGCGGACAAGGATGGCGGGGCCGGTCCGTAGTCGGACCGGCCGGCGTTTCACTCGCGTGTCAGGTCGCCCCCCTAAACTCCGCTGGTGCCCGAATTCGCGGTCGAAATCGAGGATCTCGAGGTGGTCCGTGGCGGCAACCCGGTAATCCGGTCGATGTCACTGGAGGTAGGGGCCGGCACGATCACCGGGCTGCTCGGGCCCAGCGGATGCGGCAAGACCACGCTGATGCGCTCGATCGTCGGCGCGCAGATCGTCGCCGGCGGCAGGATCAGAGTGCTCGGCCGGGCGGCCGGCTCGCAGGATCTTCGCTCGACGGTCGGCTACGTGACCCAGGCGCCGTCGGTTTATGGCGATCTGACGGTGCGCGAGAACCTCGAATACTTCGGTCGCGTCGTCGGGGTCGGCGACGACCGGGTCTCGGAGACCGTGAGCCTGGTCGGACTGGAGGATCACTTCGATCGTCTGGTGAGTTCGCTTTCGGGCGGCGAGACGGCCCGCGTCTCGCTGGCCAGTGCCCTGCTCAACCGCCCCCGGCTCCTGGTGCTGGACGAGCCCACAGTGGGCCTCGACCCCGTACTCAGGGCCGAGCTTTGGCGGGACTTCCGTGAGCTGGCCGACGGAGGGGTGACCCTGCTGGTCTCCAGCCACGTGATGGACGAGGCCGGAGAATGCGACGACCTGCTGCTGATGCGCGAAGGCCGCCTGCTGCGGCATTGCGCTCCGGACGCGCTTCGCAGGGAGACCGGTGAAGAGGATCTGGGCAGGGCCTTCCTCGAAGTAATCGAGAGGACCGGCGGGTCATGAGCCCGAGGATCACCCTCGCCACCGGCGGCCGGGTACTGCGCCAGATCCGGCACGACCCGCGGACCATCGCCCTCCTCCTGGCGGTGCCCGCGCTCCTGCTCACCCTGATGCGCTTCGTCTTCGATGGCCAGGAGCAGGTCTTTCAGTCGATCGGCGCCCCGCTCTGTGGTCTCTTCCCTTTCATCGTGATGTTCCTGGTCTCCTCGATCACGATGCTTCGGGAGCGCACCACCGGAACGCTCGAGCGGCTGATGACCCTGCCGATGTCGAAGCTGGACCTGCTCCTGGGCTACGGCCTCGCCTTCGGCGCGCTGGCCGCGGCCCAGGCGATCGTGGTCTGCCTGGTCGGCTTCGGACTGCTCGGCCTGGTCGCCCCCCACGGAGTGCTTCTGGTCGGCGCACTGGCGATCCTCAACGCCCTGCTCGGCATGGCCCTCGGGCTGCTGCTGAGCGCGTTCGCGAGAACCGAGTTCCAGGCGGTCCAGTTCATGCCGGCGTTCATCTTCCCTCAGCTTCTGCTGTGTGGTCTGTTCGTCGCCCGGGCAGACATGGCCCCCCTGCTTGAGGCGGTTTCCTGGTTGCTGCCTTTCACCTACGCGTATGACGCGCTGGAACGCGCGGTCTCGCCGGCCGCGCTGGGCGCGGCGATCTTGGTTGACGTGCTGGTCGTGATCGGGACCACGATCGGCGCCCTCGCCCTCGGTGCGCTCACGCTCAAGCGCCGTACGCCGTGAGCGGCCGTAAGGTAGGAGCCATGAATGAGCTGCCCCTGCTGACCAGCATCAACGGAAAGGTGACCCCGTCCGAGGATGCCATGCTGCCACTGCCCGACGACGGCCTGCTGCGAGGCGACGGCGCGTTCGAGGTGATGCGGGTCTACGGCGGCCGCCCCTTCGCCATGGCCGAGCATCTCGATCGCATGGAGCGCTCGGCGGCGGCGATCGAGTTGGCATTCGACCGCCCGGCGCTGGAGCGGGAAGTCCGGGAACTGCTCTCCCGGCTCGACCGGCCCGACTGCCTGCTCCGGCTGGTCTGCACCCGGAGCGGCCGCCGGCTGGTGATGACCGAACCGCTGATCGAACACCCCCCGACGGTCAGCCTGGCCACGGTCACGTACTCCCCGACGAACATCCTCAACCGGGTCAAATCACTTTCTTACGCGGCCAACATGCAGGCGACCCGGATGGCCAAGGCGGCGGGAACCGATGAAGCGCTGCTGGTCCGCCCGGACGGAATCGTGCTCGAGGCGCCGACGTCCACCCTCTTCTGGGTCTCTCCGGCGGGGAACCTCCGGACCACCGAGGTCGAGGCCGGCGTGCTCGACTCGATCACGAGGGCCAAGATCATCGACCGGACCGAGGTCGAAACCGGCGAGTTCCCGCTCGCCGACGTGCTCGGGGCAAGCGAGGCGTTCCTCGCCTCGACCACCCGGGAAGTCCAGGCGGTCAGCTCGGTCGACGGCCAGGAGATCCCGACCGGGCCGTCTCCCAGAACGATCGAGTCGGCTCACGCGTTCGCCGCCGCCCTCGAGGACGACCTCGATTGAACGCGAACATCTTCGACCCCGAGTTCGACCTCGAATCCGACCGGGTCGGGTTCCGGTCGAAACGGGCCTACCTCGGCCGTCAGGCCGGGGCCCGGGATCTCGGCGCCAGCCTTTTCGAACTCGAGCCCGGTGACTCGCCGTTCCCCTTCCACTTCCACTTCGGCAACGAAGAGATGCTGATCGTGCTCCAGGGCCGGCCGCACCTCCGGGGCCCGGACGGATGGCGGCGGCTCCGGCAGGGAGAGGTGGTCGCCTTCCCGGCCGGCAAAGACCACGCCCATCAGATTCAGAACCGCAGCGATGCCGTGGTCCGGGTGCTGATGGTCAGCGAGATGAAAGCACCTGAGGTGGGCGTCTACCCCGATTCCGGCAAAGTCGGCCTCTGGACATTTCCGCCCGGCTCGGAAGGGGAAGGGCTGCGGCACATCGCCCGGCGCGGGGACGGGGTCGACTACGCCGACGGAGAGAGCCCGCCCTCCGGCTGACCGACCTCCGGCGGCCCGGCCGGAACCCCGGCCCGGAGGGACCGGCCCGTCTAGAGGTCGGAGTCGCGCAGGTACCACTCGGCGTCGAGGGCACCCTGGCACCCGGAACCGGCAGCCGTGACAGCCTGACGGTAGGTGTGGTCGACCAGATCGCCGACCGCGAATACGCCGTTCAGGTCGGTCGCGGTCGAAGCCGGGTCAACCTTCACGTAGCCCTCATCGTCGGTCTCGACCTGGCCGGTGACGATCTCTGACCGCGGGATGTGGCCGATCGCGACGAAGGCACCGTCGACCGGTACGTCCTCTGTCTCTCCGTCGTCGGATCGACGCAGCCGGACTTTTTCGAGACCCCCGTCCTCGCCGGCGAGGAACTCTTCCGGCACATAGGGCGTCTTGAACTCGATGTTGGCGGTCTCGGCGGCCCGCTCCTGCATGATCTTCGAGGCGCGGAACTCGTCGCGCCGGTGAACCAGTTCAAGGCTGTTCGCGAACTTCGAAACGAACACCGCGTCCTCGATCGCCGAATCCCCGCCGCCGATCACCATGGTCGCCTTGTCCTTGAAGAAAGCTCCGTCGCAGACGCCGCAGGTGGAGACGCCGCGTCCCATCAGCTCCATCTCCCCCGGTATCCCCAGCCGCTTCGGCTCCGCGCCCATCGCCAGGATCACAGCCTTGGCCCGGTATTCCTCGTCGCCGAGGAACGCCTTCTGGATTCCGCCGTCGACGAGTTCGACCCGGTCGACGTCGTCGCTGACGAAGCGGGTTCCGAAGCGCTCGGCCTGCTCGCGGAACTTGGTCATCATCTCGGGACCCATGATTCCCTCGGGGAAGCCAGGATAGTTCTCGACGTCGGTCGTATTCTGGAGCTGCCCGCCCCACTCGAAGCCTTCGAAGACCAGGGGCCTCAGTTCGGCCCGGGCGGCATAGAGCGCAGCGGTGTAACCGGCCGGCCCACCTCCGATGATGATCAGGTTCTCGATCTCGCTGCTGCTCATTGAAGTTCTGCCTTTCTTTGTCTCGGCCTGGCTCGGGCCCATTACTTTACTTTATGAAGTACGGTGCAACTGACTATAGCGGGGTCCTGATCAGAGTCGGCTCGGGAGGACGGTCGACCGGCAGGCCGTTCTCCTTCCATCCCTTCACGGTCCTCCTCAGCTGGATGAAGGCCACGACGCCGAATGGGATGGGAAGCCAGAAGGCGACCAGGCGGTAAGTCAGGACCGCGGCGAACACCTCGGCCTCCGGTTGGCCGAACAGCACGAAGGTGCCGATCATCCCGGCATCAACCGCTCCCACCCCGGCCGGGACAAACGGAATCAGGTTGGCGGCCATCCCGATGAAAAAGCCCATCACGACCACGCCGAAGGGGACTTCGACGCCGAATGCCTTGAACGACGCCCAGAGAATGCCGATACTGGCCGCCCAGAAACCGATTGCCCCGATCACCGCCAGTCCGGCCCGGGAGGGGTGGGCGACAAGTTTGAGAGCGACCCTCACCCCGTCGGCCACGGTCGCCGGCACGGCGGCGATCTTTGCCAGCAGTTTGGCGGTGGGACGACGCGCCGAATAGGCTTTGAGGCGGCGCTCCAGGTCGCTGGGGAGGAGCGCGATCGCCAGGCCGGCGATCATCACCAGGCCGGCTATCGCCGCCGGAACGATGGTCAGCTCGACGCTCGACTCGCCACTGAGTACACCGGTCCGCAGCAGTACGCCGAAGACGACTATCGCCAGCGGGTAGAAAAGATAGTGGAGCACGATGAAAGCCACCATCCGAGTGCCCACATCACGGTTCTGCATGCCGCCCTGGCGGAGCGCCCAGTAGGTGAGCACGATGCCGCCGGCGCCGCCGGCCGAGAAGAGCAGCTTGGCGGCGAAGCCGGCCATGTTTATCTCGTAGGCCTCCCGCCAGCTGATCGGGAAGACGTCGCCGCCGACCACCGCGCGGAACAGGGCGATGTAGGTGATGAACGAGAGGAAGCAGAAGCCGATCGCGATCCCCACAAAGACCGGATTCGCCTCTTTGAGCATGCCGATCGAATCTCCGAATCCGGCCAGCTTCGGCAGAAAGAAGTAGATGGCGACGATCAGGACGGCGATCAGCAGAACCGACTGGATCGCTCCTTTGGTGGTGAAGGTTGGTAGCCCGTCCCCTCCCGGCCCACCTCCGGGCCCGGAATCCTGCCCCCCGGAATCCACGGCTCCGTTGGCCGACCCTGGATCCCCTTCCCGGGGCGCGAGGTCTGCCACCGGGGGCCCGGTTTCGCCGGCCGGAGGACCCAGAGGTTCGCCTTCGGTCGCCACTTCAGCCGGCCGCGATCGCCTCGAGCCGGCGCAGCCGGCGGTTGACCAGTTCAACCAGGG
>JAENXK010000176.1 GCA_016649615.1 Thermoleophilia bacterium | reverse complement strand
GCTGGCCGGTGCCCGACCCGGCTACAAGGTGGACGGTCGCTCGCTGCGGAACTTCTGGCGGGATCCGGACCTGCTCACCAACAGGCCGGTCGGTATCTCGCTGGCCAGCCCGGTCAAAGATCCGGATGCCGCCGTCTCGGTCAAGGCTCCCGCCCTCCGTTACCACGGCTTCCGGGTGGGGCCTTACAAGTTCATCACCTACACGAGCGGTGAACTCGAACTCTATGACCTCGAGCGGGATCCCTGGGAGCTGCGAAACGTGGCCGCCGACCCGGCTTACGCCGCGGTTCTCGAATACATGAGCTCGCATCTCGACCAGGTCAATGACTGCCACGGCAACAAGTGCCGCCAGGAACTGCCGCCCTGGCCCGAGCCGGCGCTCTGACCCCGAGTCCGTGCTCTACGGGCCCCGAGTCGGCGCTCTGACCCCGAGTCGGCGCTCTGACCGGCAGGGCGCTCCCGGTGCGGGTGTCTGGGTGACCCGGCCCGGCGAATCACCGGCCCGGCCGGCCTCCGGCCTAGCGGACCTTGACCGGGACCGAGGAGCCGATCGCCTTGCCCTTGGCGTTGAGGCCCTTGACCCGAATGATTTTCGCGCTCCGGGGGATCGCGGTCACGGTCTCGAATCCGTCCCGTGCCCTGACCCCGGCTCTGCGCAGTGAATTCCTGCCCTTGCCGGCGTAGACCTGCCAGTCGCGCACGCTCGAATCGCCGTTCCAGCTGATCCAGAGCTTGGTCTTGTCCGGTCCGACACCCTGGGCTACCAGCGCGACCCTGCCCGGGGCCTTGCCGGACCACTTCTGCCTGTAGGCCCGGTAGAACGAGTTGATCCCCTCGAGTTTGGCGTCGAAAACGATCTTGCCGTCCGGCCGGTGCTCGCTGATCAGCGGAACCCCGCCCCAGCCGACGAAGAAGTTGCCGTTGTTCAGCGCCTGCACGTTGGCCTGCTGGGTCGAGAGCGGCTTGGCCGGGTTGTAGAACTCGTGGTCCACAGTGGCGGTATTCTTCCGGTGGTTCAGCTTCAGGACCAGCGCCCGCGACTGCTCTCGGGGCTTCCTGGTGGTGGTCGGCGAGGTGGTGTTGTCAAAGAGCGAGACCCGGCCGCCCGAGATCAACCTGGCGTCGTGCTGCTGGCGGAAGACGGCTTCCTTGCCCATATTGAAGTCGCTGCTCTTGCCTCCCAGGGTCCAGATGATCCGGCCCGTCTTGCGACTCACCTTGTAGACCGCGTTAGTCCCCCGACCGGAGATCAGGATGTTGCCGTCCGGCGTACCCGAGACCGAGTTGATGTGGAAATAGTCGATCGGCTCCCCCGGACGACGAGACTTGTTGACAAAAGTGTCTCTGATCGGAACATGGTTGAGGCTGTGCCATTCCCAGATCAGGCGGCCGGTCTTGACGTCGACCTCCTGGGCCACCGACTCGCTGACCGGGCCGTCGCTCGGGCCGCCGATTGAACTCAGGTTGGCGCGGGTGGAGCTGTAAGCGGTGACGAACGCGGTGTTGCGCCTGGTCAGCCGAAACTCGTGCGAATCGGCTCCGTGACCGTGAGCGGGGTAGACCTTTTTGATCACCTTGTAGTTGCGGTTTGCGATCTTGTAGGCGTTGCGCTTCAATCCGGACCCCTTGGTCGGGGCCTGGAACCAGGTCAGGACCGGCTTGCCCCGGTATGTCTGGGTTCGGAAATCCATGCTGACCGAAGGCAGGAACCAGACCGGCTCGCCTTCGCCGTCGTAGATCGCCGCGCCGCTCACCTTCGACCCGACAAATATCTTCTGGTCGGTGGCACCGGGGGTCAGCTGCTTGATCGTCATTTTCGGGGGACGGAGATCGGGACGGGTGCGGTACGGGCCGCCGCTGGAGCTGGGGGCGGCCGCCTTTGCGAGGCTGCCGGAGTTGCCGGCGTTTTCGCCAGACGTGGAGTCTCCGCCGATTTCGACGAGCGCGATGCCGGCAACGAGGGCGACCGCCAGGGCGACCGACATTGCCAGAAATTTGGATGATTTGGTCAAGATGTTCATACGTCTTCTCAGTTGCTGGTTGTTCGGGACGGACCTGTCTGAAATGTGGGGCTGATCCGCCGATTGCCCTGCGATGCCCGCGTCAGACCCGACTGACCGAAATAGTGACAGATTCGGGCACCGGTTTGTCGGAAAGCCGGCTGCGACAGAGACCGTCCAGAACCCCGAAAGTTGCGCTCCCGCCGCAGCAAAGGGGGTTCCGCCCAGTTAACCTGTTTGAATCCTTTTGCTGACGAAACGCAAGAACATAGCCGACAAACTGGTCGGGCGGGCCAGGATACTGCGTCTGGGGGCCGGGGCTGCCCTCGCCGCCGGGCTGGTCGCGATCCTCAACCCGGCCGCGCCGGTCCAGGCCGCGACCCGTCCCAACGTGGTCGTGATCCAGACCGACGACCAGCCGGTCGAGCAGTTCAACGCCACCTGGCGGGACTTCTACAACCGCGACCGCCAGATCATGCCGAATACGATGCGGCTGATCCGCAACCAGGGAATCCGTTTCTCCAACTACATGACGCCCTTCCCGCTCTGCGCCCCTTCGCGGGCGACCCTGTTGAGCGGCCGTTACGCCCAGAACACGGGAGTGATCCGGGTCGGCGGTCCCCGTGGCGGTTGGGACGCCTACCGAAGTAACGGGATCTACAACGAAAACCTCCCGATATGGCTGCGGCGGGCCGGCTACCGCACCTCTCACTTCGGCAAGTTCATGAACCAATACGGAGGCCCCGACGAACCGGCAGAGACGGTCGTGCCTCCGGGGTGGGACCGCTGGGTGAGTGATGCCACCGACAATTCGACCCGCGAGTACTACGGTTACCGGCAAAACCGCGACGGCGAGATAACCGAGCGGCTCGGCTGGCCCTTCTACGACGCGCTCGGCGGCAAGGATCCGATCGGCTGCCCCGAGCTCGGTCTTTCCAAGTGCAATTACCACACCGACTCGATGAGCCTCCGGGCCGTCGAAGAGATCCGCGACTCGGGGTCCAGGCCTTTCTACGTGCAGGTCGACTACCACACCCCCCACGGCGATTTCCGGCCTCCGATTGGTCCCGAACCGGCCGTTCGCCACTACGACACGGCCCTGAACAACCCGACCCGGCGCCCGCCCGGATTCAACGAGAAGGATGTCTCCGACAAGCCCTGGCTCCTGCGTGACCAGATCCCGCCGCTGACCCGCAACGAAATGATTCAGATGACCATCGAGGATCAGAAATCGATCGAGGCCCTGCGCTCGGTCGACGATGGGGTCAAGTGGATCGTCGACGCGCTGCGCGATTCGGGCAAGCTGAGGAACACCTACGTCATCTTCACATCGGACAACGGGTTCTTCCTGGGCCAGCATCGCTTCAGCCGCGGCAAGCTGCTGCCCTACGAGCCCGCCGTCAGGGTGCCGATGGTGATTCG
>JAENXK010000003.1 GCA_016649615.1 Thermoleophilia bacterium | reverse complement strand
GCATCAGCGGTCAAACTGGCGCTGACGTTGCTGAGGGTGATGCGCTTGCCCTTCGCTTTCGCCTTGAGATCGGACAGGTCGAGCGAGAGGATCGAAACCCTCTGGCCGCCGACCAGGGCGGTCAGGTCGGGATCGTTGTCAATATTGATCCTGAACCTGGTCAACTCGACCACGGTGTCTCCCGCGGTCAGCGAAAGCCCGCCGCTGTGACGGATGGTCCCCGCGTAGGTCGAGGCGTTCACCTTGCCACCGGTAATCGGGAAGGCGATTTCGCCGTCCGGAGTGACCGAAGCAGGACCGATCGGTGCAGCCGCGACGCCGAGATCAGTCAGCGCCTGAGCCGTTCCGGGATCCAGGGCCAGGTCAGTGCTTCCCTTTTCCTGGAGCTGAACCGTCTTCGACTTTGCCGGCTGCGACTTGGTCCGGACATCGACTCCGACCCTGCCGATCCGCATGTTCTTTTGGAACAGATGCACTCCGAAGGTCTGGTTCAGGGCATCGGCAGCAACTCCGGTCAGCGAAACGCCGACCCTGCCGACCCTGATCTTGTTTCCGTTCTGTTTGACCTTCGCCTTGCCCAGGTTGAGGTTCAGCAGGTTGACCCGGCTGTCGCCAACCTTGGCCGAGAGCCGGTTCGACTTGCCCGTTTTGACGACGAACGAACTGGCTACGAGACTTGTCTTACCGGCCTTGAAACGCAGGCCTCCCGAGTGACGGATCGTGCTCGCGGCTGTCTTCGGGTTGATCTTGCCTCCGGTCACCGGGAAAACAACTGCGCCCTTCTTGACCTTTGCCGGCTTCACCGGCGAGACTGCGACTCCGTTAGCGGCGAGCGCTTTCGCGACCCCGCTGTTCAGCTTCAGTGACGTGTCGACACCTTTGATCTGGTCTGCCATCGCCTGACTGGCGCTCAGGCCGACAAAACTCATGACCAAGGCCACGACAGAGCCGAGGCCGAGAGCCATCCTTTTGGCGGACGGCCGGTACTTTCCTGTTTCTACGGTCGAATTCACCGTGTTCACCTCCTGGGTAGTTATTGACATCTACCCGGGGCTACGAGGCAAACCGACAAAACGGTTGACTGATTCGAAATTTCTAGCCGGGAGTCCCCCGGCGCTTCGCGCCAAGCCGTCCGCCGACGTACAGCAGGGTGACCACAAAGCCGGCCAGGGCCAGCGCGGCATCCAGTCGGAAAGCCGCATGCAGCCCGGAGATCAAGCCAGACTGGCTCGCAAAAACGGTTGTGGTCAGGGCCAGCCCGACCGATCCGCCGGCGATCTGGAACATGTAGACAATGCCGCCGGCCAGGCTGGAGCGGGATTCGTCGACCGAAGTGACGGCGGCGGTCGTCGCCGCCGAATAGAACATCCCGATCCCGACCCCGAGCAGGACCAGTCCCGGCACGATCGAGGCATAAGCACCGTTCGCCCCGATCCCGAGAGCGACCAGAAACGGGCCGAGCACGATGCAGGCCGAGCCGAGAGTGACGATCAGCTTGGCGCCGAGCCGGTTGTACAGCGGGCCGGCAACGAAGGAACTGAGCGCGAATATGCCCATGAAGGGAAGCAGCCCCAGACCGGCCTCGAATGCCGTGTACCCGAACTCTTTCTGGAGGTACTGGGGCACGTAGAAGAGCGTTGCAAAGAAGGTCGCGGACATGAGCAGAATCGCAATGCAGGTTGCGGTGAAGCTGCGATTCCGCATTACGTCTTTCGGGACCAGGGCGTAAGGGCCGGCGCGGCGCTCGATCAGACCGAACGCCGCCAGCAGGATCACCGATAGGACTACCGAACCGATCACAAGCGGGTCACCCCAGCCGACATCGATCGCCTGGTCGAGCGCGACCATGAACAGCACCAGACCGAGCGAAAGCGTGACGATCCCCCCGTAGTCGATCCGCCGCTCGTCGTCCTCCGGCCTGGGCTGATGAATGTAGAGGTAGACCACCGTGATCGCCAGCAGCGAAATCGGAACATTGGCGAACAGAATCCAGCGCCAACTCAGGAATTCGGTGAAAGCCCCGCCGATCAGCGGGCCCAGAGCGTTGCCGATGCCGGCAACACCGAGGATCAGTCCGCCGGCCAGGCCGGCCTTGTCTTTCGGCAGAGCGGCAAAGGTCATGCCGAGTATCGCCGGCCACATCAGCGCACCGCCGATGCCCATCACGGCCCTGCACGCAATCAGCCAGGCTTCGGACTGTGCCACTCCGGCCAGCAGCGATACCGCTCCGAAGATCCCGGCCCCGACAAAGAAGGCTTCTCTCCGGCCGAACAGGTCGGCCAGTCGCCCGCCGGTGACGATCAGCACGCCAAAGCAGAGCGCGTAGGCATTGACCACCCACTGCACAGTCGAGACCCCGGTGTCGAATTCCTCCTCGATCGCCGGCAGGGCGACGTTCATCGCCGTGATGTCGTTGGCGATGACAAAGACTCCCAGCCCCATGGCGATCAGCGAGAGAATCGTCTTCCGGTCCACGGGTGCCAGCCTAATCGCCGCAACCGTTTGCTGCAAAGCGGAGCCGAGTGGGACCGGGAAAGGCCTTTCAGTTGAAAATCGAGCCGCTCCCGCCCCGGCCTGTTAGCTTGGATCCATGCGAGAAATCTCGATGTACCAGGCCGGGACGGTCAAGCCGTGAGCGGCCCCGGCGAAAGCAGAGGTCCGGCCGGAGGGGAATCGATAACCGGCGAAGGCCTGCTCGCGCTGGAAGCGGAGCTGGCTGAACTCGAGGGGCCGGCCCGCGAACAGATCGCCGAGCGGCTGAAAGCGGCCCGGGCACTCGGAGACCTGAAAGAGAACGCCGACTACCACATCGCCAAGGAAGACCAGGCTCATCTAGAGACCAGGATCCAGCGGTTGCGCGAGCGGCAGAAGAATGCGGTCGTGGCCGACGCGCAATCAGATGGCGCAGGCGACGGGTTCGCCTTCGGCCGGACCGCCCTCGTGGTGGATCCTGACGGCCGCGAGCACACCTGGACCCTGGTCGGGTCAACCGAAGCCAACGTCGCCGAAGGCCGGCTCTCGGCCGAATCGCCGATCGGTCAGGCACTGAGAAACCGGCCGGTCGGGCAACAGATCGTGGTGCCGACGCCCAAAGGCGACCGGACCTTCCTGATCAAAAAGCTGCTCTGAGCAGCCAGTTCAGAAGCTCGTAAGGTCACGCTGCCATCCTTTTGGCCATGGCTTTGCTGATTCTCTTCGGCTTCATCGCCGGGGCCGCCACCGCCGTATCTCCATGCATCCTGCCGGTCCTGCCGGTGGCGCTGGCGGCCGGGTCGACCGGCGGAAAACGACGGCCGGCCGGGATCGTCGCCGGCCTGGTCGCCTCGTTTACTTTCGCCACGGTCGCACTTGTCTACGCGATCGATGCCCTCGGGCTGCCCGACGAGCTGCTCCGTAACCTGGCGATCTTCGTACTGCTCTTCTTCGGAATCTCGCTGCTGGTGCCGGCGCTCTCGTCCCGCATCGAGGCGGCCGTGAGCCGCTTCAGCGGTCGCTTCCAGACCGAAGGGTCCGGCGACGGGTTCTGGTCGGGCACGCTGGTCGGGGTCAGCCTGGGATTCGTCTACGCGCCCTGCGCCGGACCGATCCTGGCCGGGGTGATCACCGTTTCGGCCTCGCAGCCCTTCACGGCCGGGCGCCTCGCTGTGGCCCTCGCCTACGCGGTCGGTTCGGCCCTGGTGCTCTACCTGCTGATGCTGGGCGGCCGGAAACTGACGGTCCCTCTTTCCAGGCGCATCCCGCAGCTCCAGGCGGGCATGGGTGCGGTGATGGTCGTTTTTGCGCTGGTCATGCTCGGCGACTATGACCTGCGCTTCCAGAACACCATCGCCGACGATCTGCCGGCCTTCATCGTCAACCCGACGAAAGACCTGGAGTCGACCGCCGCCGCAAGAGAGGCCCTGGCTGACGTGCGCCAGGCAGACGTAACCGAGCAGGGAACCAGGATCGCCGAGGGCGCTGCGGCCCAGGAAGAAGAACCGCCGACCAAATCGGACCTGCCGAAATTTGGCTCGGCCCCTGACTTCGTCGGCAATCAGCAGTGGTTCAACACCCCCGGGAATCAGCCACTCTCTCTCGATCAACTGGAGGGACGGGTCGTGCTGGTCGATTTCTGGACCTACAGCTGCATCAACTGCATCCGCACCCAGCCGTATCTCAAGGCCTGGGACAAGCGTTATCGCTCCGATGGCCTGACCATCGTCGGGGTCCACACCCCCGAATTCCCTTTCGAACGGAGCGCCGACAACGTCGAAGACGCGGTCAGGCGGGCGGGGATCGAGTATCCGGTCGCCCAGGACAACGACTTCGCCACCTGGGACGCCTACGCCAACCAGTACTGGCCGGCCGAATACTTCATCGATGGCGAGGGCCAGGTGAGGTACGCCCACTTCGGCGAGGGCGAATACGAAGAGAAGGAAAAGGTCATCCGCGAACTGCTGGCCGAGGCCGGGCGTGATCCCGGCGAAGGCGGGTCCGGGGCCAGCGGGACAAAGGCTTCCCACGGAATCACCACGCCCGAGAGCTACCTCGGCTCGGCCCGGGCGGACCGTTTCGTCAACGGGACAATCGTCGACGGCGTTCACGATTTCGGGGAACTCGAGACGCCGTCTGAAGACCAGCTCTCATTCGGCGGCAGGTGGCGGATCAGCCCCGACTACGCGGTCGCCGACGGTGGGGAGCTGGAGATCGAGTTCGGAGCGGAGCGGGTCTTCCTCGTCCTCGGATCCCCCGATCGCCCCCGGACCGTCAAGGTCCTGCTCGACGGCAGGCCGATACCCCCGGCCATGGCGGGCGGGGACGTGAAGAACGGGTCTGTGACCGTCGACGAGGAACAGCTCTACTCACTGGTCGACCTGCCCGGGGCCGAACGCCACCAACTCACCCTCGTTCCCGAGAAGGGGATCGAGGCCTACGCCTTCACCTTCGGCTGATGGACCTCGCAGACCGCACATCCGGGAGAATCGATCTGATGGAGGAATCCTCCACAGGAAAGGTTCTGGTCGTCGACGACGAGCCGACCATCGTCGACGTGGTCGGCAGGTACCTGGAGCGGGCCGGCTTCGAGGTCGAGACCGCCTTCGACGGCCCGGCCGCGATCGCCCAGGCGATCGAACACCGCCCCGACCTGATCGTGCTCGACCTGATGCTGCCCGAGATCGGCGGCATGGAGGTGATGCGAATCCTGCGCGAGGACCTGCCGAAGTGCCCGGCGATCATCCTCCTGACCTCGAAGTCGGAGGAATCCGACCGCCTGACCGGCCTGCGGCGCGGTGCCGATGACTACGTGGTCAAACCGTTCTCCCCGGCAGAACTGGTCGCCCGGGTAGAGGCCGTCCTGCGGCGGGTCTCCCCTCCGGACGAGACCGCTGATCCGATCCGTCACGGCGACCTGGTGATCGACCCCTCCCAGCGGATAGTCACGCTCGCGGGCGAAGAGGTCACCCTCACCCAGCTCGAATTCGACCTGCTCGCGTTCATCGCGTCCCGACCGGGTCAGGTCTTCACCCGCGACCACCTGATGGAAGAGGTGTGGGGCCACAGCTTCTTCACCGACACCGGGACCGTCACCGTCCACATCCGCCGTCTGCGGGCCAAGCTCGAAGCAGACCCCGAGCGACCCGCTCGCATCGAGACGGTCTGGGGCGTCGGCTACAGGTTCAGATCATGAGTTCGGCCTCGGCGATAGTCCGCTCCCTGGCGATCGGGGTGCTCGCCTGTCTGGTCGGGGCCGCCGTGATCGGCGCTTCCTACGACCTGGCCGGAGCCCGGACCACCTTGCTCCTGCTGCTGCCGCTGGCGGCCCTCGTCCTGGTACTCGCCCACTGGCTGGCGGCAAACCGCCGGCGCCTGGGCGGCCTGGCCCGCCAGTTCCGCTTCGGGGTGATCATGGTGGTCGGCTCGATCCTGGTCTCGGTCTGGGTCGCAGCGTTCGCGATGTTCCTCTCCCACCACGACGCGGTAGTCGTGACGGTGATGGCCACCGTGATCGGCGCGGTCGCCCTCAGGGTCGGAGAGATCGTGTCCCGGGGAGTGATGAGCGACGTCGAGTCGCTGCGCGACGGCCTCGAGGCGGTCGGCGCCGGCAGCCGCGACACGGTGGTCGAGGTCGGTGGTGACGACGAGCTGGCCGAGCTGGCCGGGTCGGTCAACGCGATGATCAACCGGCTCGGCGCCGAAGAGGCCAAACGGGAGGAAGCCGATTCGGCCCGGAGGCGCCTGGTCGCATCGGTGTCCCATGACCTGCGCACCCCGCTGGCCTCACTGCGGCTCCTGGTCGAGTCGATCGAGGACGGGGTCGCCACCGGCCAGACCCGTGACCGCTACATCAGCCAGCTCCGGATCCACGTCTCTGTCCTCACCGGCCTGGTCGACGATCTGTTCGAGCTCTCCCGGATCGAGGCCGGTGACATCACCTGGACCATGAGCCGGATCGAGCTCGACTCGCTGGTCGGGGACACGGTTGAGGCGATGCGTACCGAGGCCGACATCCTCGGGGTGCAGGTCAGAGCCGAGTTGCCGGGAGACGAGTTGCTCGCCGAGGCAAATCCGGAGAAAGTCCAGCGGGTGCTGTTCAACCTGATCCAGAACGCGATCCGGCACACTCCCGCCGATGGCAGCGTCACGGTGAGAGCCCGCTCGCTCAGCGGCGAGGTCGAGGTCGAAGTGACCGACGAAGGCAGCGGCATCGCCCCTGTTGACCGCCCCCATGTGTTCGAGCCATTCTTCCGCGGGGGCACCGACTCCTCACGCACTTCCGAGGGCGCCGGACTCGGTCTGGCGATTTCGAGGGCGATCGTCGAGGCCCACGGCGGACGCATCTGGCTCGAGCCGGCAGATTCCGGCCCTGGTACCAGGATGCGTTTCACCCTCCGCTCCCCCGTCCCTGGATGATTTGCTGCCGGCGCCTTTCGCCGGCCCCTTTTCGCGGCCACGTCCGGATTCCCGGTTTCGGTCCTGTCGCGAAGAAGTCCCGCGAGAAGGTCGGGTGAGTTCGCTGACCGCGTATCCTGAAGTCAGGATGAGCGCGAAAAAGAGCAAAGCCGCAAAGTCGGGGGCCGTGGTCGGCATGGCCGCCCGGGGCTTCAACTATGCCCGGCGGGTCGACTGGGCCGCGGTCTGGATTCGGGCCCAGTGGCTCACCCACCACACCAGGCGCCTCTACAACAACCTGACCGAGGAAGAGCGCAAGGAGTTTTTGAACCTGGTCGTGCCGACCAAGGACTCGAAGATCATCGCCAAAGAAGACCGCGGCCGGGTCCAGGAACTGGTGGCCAAGGCTTTCACCGGGTCGGCCAACCGATAGCCCGTCGGCAGGCTGCGGTCGCCCAAAGTTCAGCGAGTCCGGACTCTTTTCGGGGTGCGTCGGGAGTCTGCCGGTCCGCGTCAGTCGGCTGATACCCCCGAATGGGGGATTCGAACCGACCCGAACCGGGGGGATTTGAGCCCGGACTAAGGTCTGTGCGCATAGGCTGAGGCATGGATATTGACGAACTACTCGCAGAAAAAACCGTCAATCCCAAATCCGGTCCAGGGGCGGCGCGCCCGGACGGGGTAGACCCCGAAAGCAGTTCATGGCTGGACGCAGCGCTCCTGAGTTACGCGCTCGAACCGGCCGACAGCACTCGGGAGGTTCTCACCCATCCGGACCACGTCCGGGTGGACTGAGCGGGATCAACAGGTCAGGTCGGCCATTCAGGCGATGCCGCGCAACGCCAGGCCGACCAGATAGGCCAGGGCAGCGGCTGAGCCTCCGAGGGCCAGGGTTTCCAAGCCGCCGCGCCACCAGGCCTGGTTGACGATCCTCGACTTGGCGATTCCGACCCCGAGAAAACCGACCCCGGTGAGGATTGCGCTGACCATGTACGGGTGGGCAATCAGGTCGTCGAAGGCGACGTTCACCAGGAAGGAGAGCAGGGGCAACACGCCGACCACCAGGAAGGCCGCGAAGGTAGCCAGTGCCGCCCGCAGAGGATTCGACAACTCGTTCCCGTAGCCCAGTTCCTCGGACATCATGAAATCGATCCAGCGTTTGCGGTCGGCGGTGACCACCTTGACCGCGCGCTCGAGGTCCTCGCCCTCGAACCCCTTCGAAGCGAAGATCTGCCGGACCTCCTCGGACTCGCCTTCCGGGTATACGGCAATCTGGCGTTTCTCTTCCTCCCTGGCCTTCACCCGTTCATCGCTCTGGGCGCGCGAGCCGAGGAAGTTGCTGACCCCCATGCTAAATCCGTCGGCGAACAGGTTGGCCAGGCCGAGGATCACCACGATCCCTTCGTCGAGGCTGGCCCCGGCCGAGCCGGCCACGATCGCAAAGGTCGTGACCGCCCCGTCAATCGCGCCGTAGATGAAGTCACGCAGGTAGCTCGGCCCCGGCGGGCGACCGAGTCGCCTGCGGACCGCGTCCGGGGTGTGTTCTTCTTTCAGACGGGATCTGCGGCCCATCTGGTGGTCTATCGAGCGGCTGATCACCCGAAACAGGTTATCGGTGGTCCGACCCGGTGCCGGCCGCGACCGGATGGCGGCTAGCATGGCCCGGATGGCCAGACCAGCGAACGCGTCGACCACCCGGGGCACATCGCCTGCCGCCCCGAAACCCGCGCGTACGCCGATCGTGACCACCGTGGCCGAGGTCCGGCAGCTGACCCCGCGAATGATCCGGATCGTGGTCGTGGGCGAGGGTCTCGCTGCTTTCCCGGTGGGCGAGTTCACCGACCATTACGTCAAGCTCCAGTTCCCGCCGCCGGGGGCGGGTTACGAGGCGCCTTTCGATCCGAAGGAGATCAAATCGACCAGGCCGAAATCCGAGTGGCACCGACAGCGCACCTACACCGTCCGGGCCTTTGACCAGGAGACGAACCGGTTGACGATCGACTTCGTGGTCCACGGTGACCGCGGCCTGGCCGGGCCCTGGGCCCTGAACGCGAAACCGGGCGGCGTCCTCCAGCTGATCGGCCCGGGTGGAGCGTACGCCCCGGAGGCCGGCGCCCCGTGGCATTTGATGATCGGTGACGAGGCGGCGATCCCCGCTATTGCGGCCTCCCTTTCGCGGGTCCCTGCAGGAGTGCCGGTCAAGGCACTGCTCGAGGTCGAGGACGAAGGCGACGTGGTCGAACTGGGATCCCCCGGCCGGCTCGACCTCAGCTGGATCAAACGGCGCGGCGCCGGGCGATCGCCGTCCCTCCTGCTGGACGCGGTCGCAACGGCCGAGTTGCCCGGGAGCCACGGTCAGGTCTTCCTCCATGGCGAGGCCGGCATGGTCCGGGTGGTGCGGCGCCACCTGATCCTGGATCGCGGGCTGCCGAAGGAATCGCTGTCGGCGACCGGCTACTGGAAACAGACCAGGACCGAAGAAGGCTGGCGTGAGGACAAGCCGGAATGGAAGCGGCAGGTCGAGCTCGACGCCGACGGCAAACGGGCCGGCTGAGCGGTCGCCGGCCGGGACGAAACGGCTGGATCAGCCCTGCCCGGCCAGTTTCTCCCGCTGGCGTTCGGGTGATATCCGGACCACGTTGCGGGCCAGGCCGACCTTTTCCATGCCGGAGATGATCCAGGCCGAGGGATCCAGTTCGCGACGCCTCAGGCCGTGGTTGGCCGAGCGGGGGAAAGCGTGGTGGTTGTGGTGCCATGCTTCGCCGAATGAGGGCAGGGCGAGCCAGAAGACGTTGGTCGAGTGATCGTCGACCTCGAAGCTGTGGGTACCGAGGAAGTGGCAGACTGAGTTGATGCTCCAGGTGATGTGGTGGACGAAGAAGATCCGGACCAGGCCACCCCAGAACAGTCCGGTCGCGGCTCCGGCGAGCGTGCCGCTGACCAGGTAACCCGCCGTGGCCGGAATTACGAGGCTGAGCAGCAGGAAGAAAGGGAAGTGGCGGGTGATGAACCGCATGCCGGGGTCGTCGTGGAGATCGCGGGCGAAGCGCCGGGAATCGGCCCGCCCGTGCTCGCTCATCGACCAGCCGATGTGAGCGTGCCAGAGCCCCGCCATTACCCCCCGGACACCTTCGCCGTGACCGACGTGGGGACTGTGGGGATCGCCTTCGCGATCGGTGTGGGCGTGGTGTTTGCGATGGTCCGCCACCCAGGTTGTGACCGGCCCCTGAACCGACATCGAACCGAGTACGGCGAACGTGTATTCGATCGGCTTGTAGGTCTGAAACGATCGATGGGTCAACAGGCGGTGAAAGCCTACGGTGACCCCGCGCCCGGTCAGCAGGTACATGCCGAACCCGATCGCCAGGTCGGCCGGGCTGACGATCCGGTTCCAGAACAGCACCATCGCCGCGATCGTCGCCACGAACGGCAGGATCACCGAAACCAGGTTCGCGATCCTGTCGACCCGCTTCATCCCGGGTTCGGGCTTCCGGTTCACGGCCGGCTCCGCCACCCGCGCACCGGCAGCGCCGGCGGGAACGACCGGGGTCGGCAAGGTCGGGGTCGGCAAGGTATGTTCTTCCATGGCCGAGACGATAGTTAGTCATCACCAACTAGTTTTGCGGTAATAACCAAAATCCGCCTCTGTGTTTGTTATAAGTTGTCTTATAAGTTCTGTCGATTCCAAACCCTGGCACGGCCTTTCACCCGAGGTTGCCGACGTGGTCGAGTCCCAACTGCCGGGCATCTCGGATGAAATCGTCGAGACGATCGGTGATCAGGTTCCGGAGTACTCGCGTCCGCTCGAGGGCAGCTTCGGGCGGGGCGTCTACCGCGGGGTCGGCGCAGCGCTGGGTCAGTTCGTTGCGCTGATCCGCAACCCCGAGGCGACCCGGGAAGCCGGCAGGTCGGTCTACGTGGAACTCGGCCGGGGAGAGCTCCGGCAGGGACGGACCCTCGATGCCCTCCAGTCGGCCTACAGAGTCGGGGCGAGGATCGCCTGGAGACGGCTGGCCGCGGCCGGGGTCCGGGCCGGCCTGGACCAATCGACGCTGAATCTGCTGGCCGAATCCATTTTTGCCTTCATCGACGAGCTTTCCTCAGATTCGGTCGACGGATACGCCGCCGCTCTCTCGGAGCGCCAGGGCGAGCGTCTTCACCGCCACCGGCAGCTGGTCTCGGCCCTGCTGAAGAGCCCCGCCGCCTCCGGCGAAGAGCTCAGGGACCTGGCCAGGGCCGCCGACTGGCGGATTCCTGCTACCGCAGCCGTACTTGCCTGCCACCAGAAAGACCTGGCCGAGATCACGCGACGCCTCCCCGTCGATGTGATCTCGGCCACGGTCGAATCAACCGGCTGCATCGTCGTGCCCGACCCGGCCGGTCCGGGCAGGCCCCGGCAGCTGGAAACGGCGGTGGGAGACCTGTCCGCGACCTTGGGACCCGAATCCGACCCGGCCTCGCTCGAGCAGTCCTGGCGGATCGCCCGCCTGGCCCTGGGCGCGGCCGACTCCGGCAGCCTCGAAGATTCGCGGCTGCTCAGCAGCGACCGTCACCTGGTTGACCTGGCGATCTACAACAGCCGGGAGCTGATCGGGAGGATCCAGAACCGGGAACTGGCCCCGATGAACGAGCTCACGCCGAAGGCCCGGGCCCGGATGACCGACACGGTTCGCGCATACATCGATCAGCGCGGAAACGCGGCCGAAATGGCGAGGGCGCTACAGATCCACCCCCAGACCGCCCGCTACCGGCTGACCAGGCTGCGTGAACTGTTCGGTGACCGGCTCGATGACCCGGACGGCCGCCTCGCCCTGGAGCTCTCACTCCGGCTCGATGACAGTCCGGCCGAAGCGGCTCTCTGAACGAGGTGATTCGGTGGCCAGTTGAAGCGAGGTCGTCTGGTGGTTCGGAGCGGCCCGGTGATACCGTCGGCTCATGAGCCTGGTGCGAACAGAACGCGACGGTCCGCTGGCGACGATCACCATCGACAGCCCTCCACTGAACCTGTTTGAGCGAAAGCTGTTCGGCGAGCTTCAGGCGGCCGTCGAAGAGATGTACGCCGACCCGCCGCGGTGCCTGCTGATCCAGGCGGAGGGCAAGGTTGTTTCTGGCGGCGTGAACGTCGAGGAGTTCAAGGGTCTTGCCCCGGCTCAGGGATCCCGGCTCTGGACCGACCTGCTGGAGCTGATCGAACGGGTCGAGGCGCTGCCGTTCCCGGTCCTATTCGCCTCGCATGGCCTGACCCTGACTGCGGCCTTCGAGCTCTCACTCGCCTGTGACCTGATCATTGCTTCCGAGTCGGCCCAGTTCGGACTGGTCGAGATCGTGGTCGGACTGACTCCATCGATGGGCGGCCCCCAGCGGCTGGCCGAGCGGGCCGGCTCCGGCCGGGCCAGGCAGCTGGTTATGACGGGTGGCCTTTTTGACGCCGCCACCCTCGAGCACTGGAACGTGGTCAACGAGGTGGTTCCCGACGACGAACTCCGGGCACGCGCACACGAACTGGCCACCACGCTGGCCAACGGCCCTACAAAGGCCCATGCGATGACCAAGCGCGTGCTGCAGTCATACGTCGAGGGCGGCGTGCCGGCCGCCGACCGCACGGTCCGCCGCGACGCCGCCGAGCTGTTCGCCACCGAAGACCTCCAGGAGGCGGTCGAAACGTTCCTCAAGGAAGGCCCGGGCCGCGCCCGGTTCAAGGGACGGTAGGCTGCCGGAAACTGAAGCGGCGAACGCGGCCCCGAATAGCTGGCTTCGGCTAACACTCGTCACCACGATCACGGAGAGGCCTGACCGATGAAGAGAAAGCTGGGAGTTCTGGTGCCGCTGATCGCGATCACGTGCCTGGGGATCGCGGGCTGCGGCGGCGACGATCCCGACGCGCCGACCAAGGAGGAGTACGTCGCCGAGGGCAGCGCCATCTGCAGCGAAGCCGACGCCGAGTTGACAGCGTCACTCGAGTCCAGGTACGGGAACGAGGACCTCAGCCAGCAGCAAATCCAGACGATCTTCGAAGAGGATTTCCTGCCGAGCGCCGAGGGCCAGCTGGAAGATCTGCGTTCGCTGACTCCCCCGGACGGTGACGAAGAAACGGTGAACGACATTTACGACGCGCTCGAGCGGGACATACAGGAAGCCAGGGAGGATCCCGCCATCGTGGCCGAAGGAGACGCTTTTGCCGAGGCGGCACGGCTGGCCGACGAATACGGCCTCACCGGCTGCGGCAGCGGCTGATTCCGTCCGCCCGCGACGGAGCCCGGGCGGCTCGGACAGGTATCGCGCCCGCCTGACACGCGGCTTGAGGCGGAAGCCGCAAAGCGCCGGGGGTCTCGCAACCGGGGACCCCTCCCCCACGACCGACCGGGAACTCGCAATCATGGGGTCGTGACCGTCGAAGCGATCAAGCTTGATTCGGGTAGCGGGCTGACCGCGACCTTCGTACCCGAGACCGGGATGATCGGGGTTTCACTGAGGGACTCGGGGGTCGAGCTTTTCGGCCAGCGCCGCGGTCTGGACGCCTACCTGGCAGAAGGCAAAACCATGGGCCTGCCGGTTCTCTACCCCTGGGCCAACCGCCTGGCCGGCGATGGCTACCGGGTTCTGGGGGAAGAGGTCGATCTTTCCGGCGACATCCCCGGCCTGCACCGGGACGAAAACGGTCTGCCGATCCACGGGACCCTCGCCGCGTGCAGACTCTGGAGGGTCGTGGAGACAACCGCCGGCGACCGGGCCGGCGGCGCGCGGCTGAAGGCCGAACTCGATTTCGGAAATCACCCCGAGCTGCTGCGATCCTTTCCTTTCCCGCACCGGCTGGCCCTCGACCTTTCACTCAGAGACCGCTCGCTCGAGGTGAAAACGACGGTCACGCCCACCGGGGGGACTCCGGTCCCGCTCGCATACGGCTTTCACCCGTACCTGACTCTGCCCGGAATCGACCGCGGACAATGGAGGATCGAGACTCCGCCGATGATCGCTCTCGATACCGACGAGCAGGGAATACCGACCGGGAGCGAGGCCGAGGTGCAGGCCCGGAGCTTCGACCTCGGGGAACAGTCGATCGACCAGGGTTACCGGGGACTCGGGGACGGGTCCCGGTTCAGCCTTCAGGGAGGCGGCCGCCGGATCACGGTCGAACTGGTGGCCGGGTTCCCGGCCGCGCAGATCTACGCGCCGGTCGATGACCACGTGGTCTGCTTCGAGCCGATGAAGTCGCCGACCGCGGCCCTCGGCTCGGGACGGAACCTGGCCATGGTGGAACCCGGTGGGCAGGATGTAGCGACATTCTCAATCACCGTCGAACGGTCCGGGGGCCCGCCGTCGCCACCAGAGGGCGCCGGCTCTCACTACCGGCTCGAGCCGGGAGCTCCGGCCGGCGAGATCGTCGACGTGATCAGGGGGCGGGCCCTGTCGGCGGTCGGGCAGCTCAGAGACGCCACGCCGGCCGGGCAGGGAAACGCGGTGCACGAGGCACGCAAGGACACCAAGAAGATCCGGGCCGCGCTGCGCCTGGTCCGGGGAGAGCTGGGTGAGGAGCGGTTCCGGTCGGAAAACCGCCGCTTTCGCGATGCTGCCCGCCTGCTCTCGGGACTGCGGGATACGGAGGTCCTGACCGAGACCGTCGCGGCGCTGGCCGGTCGCCACCCCGACGCCGCCACCCGTCTGGAATCTGTGGACACCGAACTTCGCTCCCGCGCCGGTCAGCTCAGGCGGGGATCGGGCAGGCGCGACGCCGAGACCCGCATGAGCATGGCTGCCGACACGATCGAAGACGGGATCGCCGAGATCGCCGGCTGGGGGCTCGGCGACCACGGCTGGGAGAGCTACAGGGCAGGTCTCGAACGGACCTATCGCGACGGCCGCAAGGGACTTGCACAGGTCGCAGACCGGTCGGCGCCTGAACAGGTTCGCGGGGCCGCAGGCGAGGTTCACCAGTGGCGCAAGCGGGTCAAGGACCTCTGGTACCAACTGCGGCTGCTCCGGGGTACCTGGAAGAAAGGGTTGACCGGCCCGATCGACGAGGCCGACCGCCTGGCCGACCTGCTCGGTGAATTCAACGACCTGGCGGTCCTCGATCGTGAGATTGAAGCATTGCGACCGAGCGGGCTCCCGGCTGACGACCTGAATGCGCTGATTGCGGCCCGGCAGAGCGAGCTGCTCCAGAGCGCCCTGCCGATCGGACGGCGGATCTACGCCGAATCACCGTCCCGCTTCGGTGACCGGATAGGCGGCTACTGGCAGGTCTGAGCCGGAATCAGCGGCGACCGCCGTTTCTTGTCAGAAGCACCAGTCCGATCGCCTGGGCGAGGGCGAGAGTCACCAGCCAGGCGGCAGCGATTCCCCAGAACGCGTCGGGATAGAGCCGCCTCAGGGTGGAGGCATCGGAGAACTTCCAGCTGTCGCCTTCGAAGAAGATCCCGTGAAAGCCGTCAAATGCCGCATCGAATCCGACCAGCATCAACAGGCCCACCGAGGCGACCAGGCCGAGGGTCGTGACCCCGCCCCACCGGAACCCCGCCCGGGCCGTTTCTCCGAACGCCCCGTCCCGGGTCCGCAGCCGGGTCAGCGCCCCGACCAGTCCCACGAGACCGAGCAGCCAGACGATCAGGCCGACCCTGACCAGCCTGCTCACGTCTTCCATGTGCCTGATTTCGGACTGGCCGAAGGCTGCGCTCCCGTCAGGCAGGCTCGCATCGGCGAGCAACCCGGTCCCGGCTCCGACCGGCCAGATCGAGCGGATTCCGATCGCGGCCAAGTCACCACGTTCCCCCCGGTCGAAGCCGAACTCATCTGCCGGAAAACCCGGGAGCGCATACTGGACATCGGCCATCCAGGGCAGCAGCAGGATGATCAATGCATTGCCCAGGATGACCAGCGGAACGCAAATCGCGATCAACAGGGAGAGGCGACCTGGAAGCTTGCTCGGCACCGCGCGATCGTAACGGTGTGGCGACCCCGGCCCGTCCGGGCAGTCACCGCGGCCGGATGATCGAACCGAATAGTCTCGGGGCGAAGGTCGTGGCCGGCCGGCAGGGTCCGGCCCGGTCGCAGCCAACCGGAAACGAGGAGCGAGATGCCCGACACATATGATTTTGTGGTCAAGCGGGACGACCTGAGAGAGAGCGCAATCCTGCCCGCCCCGGCCGAGGACGAGATTGAGCTCGAGACGGGTCAGGCCCTGCTTCGAATCGACAACTTCTCGATCAGTGCGAACAACGTGACCTACGGAGCGATGGGTGACGCGATGAGCTACTGGAAATTCTTCCCGGCACCTGACGACTGGGGCCGGGTCCCGGCCTGGGGATTCGCCGAGGTCGCGCGCTCCGAATATGCCGGCCTGCCGGCAGGCACAGGGGTCTACGGATATCTGCCGATGTCGACCCACCTGGTGATCTCCCCGGGCGAGGATTCGTCCGCCGGTTTCACTGACGTCTCGCCTCACCGGGCCGGGCTGCCCGTCATTTACAACCGGTACACGATCGTCTCCCGGGACCCGGAGAGCGGATCCGAGCGCGAGACGCTCAACGCACTGTTCTCACCGCTGTTTGCAACCTCGTTTCTGCTCGAGGACTGGCTGGCCGAAGAAGAGTTCTTCGGCGCCCGCAAGCTCCTGCTTTCGAGCGCGTCCAGCAAGACTGCGCTCGGTCTGGCTTTCCTCCTCAAGAAAAACCACGGCGGGGACGCCGCGACCGTCGGCCTGACTTCCCCCGGCAACCGGGAGTTCGTGACCGGAACCGGCCTTTACGACGAGGTCCACGACTATGCGGATCTCTCCGGCCTGGAACCGCCCGAGGCGGCGGTCTATCTCGACTTCGCCGGGAACGGGGACCTGCGCGCGCAGGTACACGGGATCTTCGGTGACCAGCTGAAGGCGAGCGTGATCATCGGGGCCGCTGACTGGGAAGGCATGACGCCTCCCCAGGGCAATGACCCCATGCCCGGGCCCGATCCCGAGCTTTTCTTCGCCCCGACCCGGGCCGAAAAGCGGATCGGGGACTGGGGCGGTGAAGAACTGAGGCGAAGGGTGGCGGCCGAACAGGATCAGTTCATCGAGTCGACCGGCGACTGGCTGACGATCCGCACGGGCATCGGCGCTGCCGACCTGAAGGCTGCATTCAGGGCCCACGTCGACGGCGACACCACGCCCGACGAAGGCTGGTCGATCCGCCCCTGATTGCGACCCGGAACCGGGCACGGCAGGAGCCTATCCCGGCAGGCAGAGCTCGCCATGGCACCGCTTTGCGGCGCCGGATGTCCACCGGGTCACTCGAACGGGCCACCGGCCCGCCCTTCGCGGCCCGTCGGCCCCGGCACACGCAGATCGGCACCCTGACGTCGCAGCCCAACCGGGATAGGCTCTAATATCGCCCGCATGGACCGTCGAATAATTACCCTCATAAGCGCCCTGGCCATCCTCGGCGTTATCGTCCTCGTGGTCGTTCTCTCCGGAGGCGATTCCGACAGCGATGTCGGCACCGTGTCCGACGATCTGAGCGAGCGGCCGGTGATCACCTCTTCCAGCGAGCCCCCGCCCGACCAGGTAGAGACCGAAGACATCGTGGCAGGAGAGGGTCCGGCGGCCAAGATCGGCGATACCGTCTCAATGCAGTACGTCGGCGCGGTTTACGACACCGGTACCGAGTTCGACGCCTCATGGGACCGCGGCGAGGCCTTCGACTTCACCCTCGGCGGCGGCGAGGTGATCGAGGGCTGGGACGAGGGCATCGTCGGAATGAAAGCCGGCGGCCGGCGCAAGCTGGTGATTCCGCCCGACCTCGCCTACGGCGCCCAGGGAAGCCCGCCGACCATTCCGGCGGACGCAACCCTGACCTTCGTCGTCGATCTCGAAGAGATCAAGTAGCCCCGTTCGGGGCAACCGGGGCAAAGGTTCCAGCTGTGAGCAACATGGATCGGCTACTGGCGACCAACCGCGCCTACGCCAAAATGCTGCCGGACGAGCATTTCGACGTCAAGCCCACGCTCCGGCTGGCAATCGTCGCCTGCATGGACTCGCGGCTCAACGTTTTCGAGGTGCTCGGGCTCGGCAGCGGGGAGGCCCACGTGCTGCGCAACGCGGGCGGGGTCATAACCGACGACGTGATCCGCTCGCTCTCCGTCTCTCAGCGGCGGCTCGAAACCCGCGAGGTGATGCTCATCCACCACACCGATTGCGGTCTGCTCTCGATGACCGATGACGGCTTCCGGGCCGAGCTCCAGGAGGCGACCGGGATTGCTCCGGCATTTGCGATCGAGTCCTTCTCCGACACCGAGGCCGATGTGCGGCAGTCGATTCTCCGGGTAAGGCGTTCAGAATTTCTGCTCCACCGTGACCGGGTGCGCGGTTTCATCTACGACGTCGACGACCACCTGCTGCGCGAGGTCGAGGTGGCCGATCCTGCCTGATTCCGGTCAGGCCCGGTCTGCCCGCGACCTGGGGTCGGGCAGCGACCTGAGAGCCGGTTCTATCGTCTCGCGCAATGGTTCGAAGTCGGGTGGGAGCGAGAGTCGCTCACCGAGGTGCTCCGCTTCCTCGTCAGCGGTGAAGCCCGGCCCCCCGCTCGCCAGTTCGAACAGCACGCCGGAGGGTTCGCGGAAGTAAACCGACCTGAAGTAGAAGCGGTCGATCACCGGGGTCGGCCAGGCCCCCGCTTCGATCAGCCGCCGGCGCCACTCATCCTGGTCTTCCGAGCCGGTATTGAAGGCGATGTGGTGGACCGAGCCGGCCCCCTGGCGGGGTCGCTCCTCCGGGGCCGGGTCGTAAGTGAAGAGGCTTCCCCGCTCGTCGCCGCGGACCTCCCAGGCACCGTCCTCGCCACCGCTGAAGCCGAGCGCATTCAGCAAGGCTTCGCTGCGGGCCGGGTCCCGGCTGTAGGCCCGGACCCCGTCAAATCCCTGAAGGGCCATCTCGCGGGGTACGTCGGGGGCGCCGCCGGCCAGGGGTTCGTCATCGACGGCCGAGATCGCGAGCTCGTGAGCGAGACCCTCCGGGTCCAGGAAGCGAAGCCGGCCCCCGACCGTCTCGGTTGCGATCCCCCGTTCGGTGAGGCGGTTCTTCCAGAACCCGATCGCCTCGGCCGAGGCGACCCTCCAGACGATGCGATGCACCATCCCGGCGCCGGCCCTGCCCGATCCGGCGCCGGGGTACTCGAAGAAAGTCAACTCGCTTCCGGGCCTTCCCCGTTCGTCCCCGTAGAACAGGTGATAAACCGTCGGATCATCCTGGTTCACCGTTTTCTTGACCAGGCGAAGACCGAGAACGCCGACGTAAAACTCGACGTTGGCCGGCGCGTTGCCGGTAATCGCCGAAATATGGTGGATGCCCTCGAGGCTCATCAGCGGTCCTGCCGGCCCGGCGCCCCGGAAGCGGCCGGCTAGAATAGCGCCTCTTTGAGGATTTCGAGTTCCTCGCCCATGTATATCGCGAGCCGCTGCAGGTGCGGCAGCGAATCGCGGGCGCCGGTCAGCCCGAAGTTGACCGTTCCGGCGTAGCTGACGCAGGTGATGTTGAGCGCGGTGCCGTGAGGCAGCAGCGAGATCGGCGAGAGCCGGTCGAGCCGGGATCCGCTGAAGTAGAGGGGCTCGGTCGGCCCCGGGACGTTGGAGATGGTTACGTTGAACGGCACCGGGGCATAGCCGCCGAGTCCGGCCAGGAGACTGGTGATGAATGGCGCGTTCAGCAGCAGGGAGTAGGACTCCTTGGCCGACGGCGAAAGCGAATTCACGTGGCTCTTGGCCTCGCTCATCGATTTCTGGATCGCCTCAAGCCGTTCCCTGGGGTCACCGTAGTTGGTGGCCAGTTCGGTCACCACGATCGCAATTGAGGTTCCGGTGGATTCGTCCCCGGCTTCACGCAGGCTGACCGGGACGCCGGCGGTGAGCGACCTCGCCGGCAGGAAACCGTGCTCTTTCAGGTATCGCCTGAGGGCGCTCGAGCTCAGGTAGAGCACGATGTCATTGAGCGTGCCCCCGGAGGCGGCGGCCAGAGCTTTCAGTTCTTCGAGGTCGTACTGCTGGGTCGCAAAACGCCGCTGCCCGCCCAGTCTTCCGCCGAGGGCCGAATCGGGCGCTCCATACGGGATCGCGAGATCACCTTCGCGAAGCCGGCTGGACCCGAGCTCGAAAGCCGCCTTTCCCAGGCTGGTCAGCGTGGAGGCACCGGTGAGGGCCGTGCCCATCGCCGACCCCACTGCCGTTCCGAGCAGCGACTCGCCGGAGTCGTCCGGCTCGGCGACTTCCGGCGGCTTCTCCGGCCGGGAGCCCTCGCCTATGGTCCAGAAAGCCGGCGTGTCTCCTCCGTCGGGGTCGGTTGAGAGCGTCTTCAGCAGGAGTCGCATTCCGCTGACTCCGTCGATCAGCGAGTGGTGGATCTTCATGTACATGGCGAAACCGTTCTCGCCGAGGCCTTCGATCAGGTGCATCTCCCAGAGCGGACGGTACATGTCCAGCTGGTGGCTGTGGAGCCGCGAGATCAGCACCCCGAGCTCGCGCTGACCCCCCGGCTGGGGCAGGGCCAGGTGCCGGACGTGGTAGCTGAGGTCGATGTCGTTGTCCTCGCGCATCAGCGGCACGCGGGGGCCGACCAGGGGCGCGTTGACCGGGCGCAGGTTCCACGGCCTCGGAATCCGCCGCTCCTCCCTCATCCGCTCAAGCTGCTTGCCCAGGTAGTCCGGTTCCGCTCCTTCGGGCTTGGTGAACTCGAGCAGGGCCCCGACATGCATCGGGGTATCCCTGTTCTCAATCAGAAGCCAGGCCGCGTCGACCGGCGAAACTCGTTTCATAGCCATCCGGCGCAGCATACCTGCGCCGGGTGGCCGGGTCCGGCAGGGTCAGGCGTTGAGAATTTTCGCCTTCTGTGCAGCGAACTCTTCCTCAGTGAGAATGCCCTGGTCCCTCAGTTCACCCAGCTCCTTGAGCCTGGTCAGGCTGTCATCCCCCGCCGGCGCCGCCTGCGGTGCCGGTGCCTGCTGCTGAGCCGGCTGCTGGGCCTGCTCCTCCTCTGCCCATCGATTTCCCTGGCGGCGGCGGACGCGACCGCTCACAGCCGTTGCGGTACCCGCGACAACCGCGGTCCTGGCCACTCCTCTTACTAGTCCTGGCATTCTTGATCCTCAGCTTTCCGTTGGTTTCCTGCTACTCGTTTTCCAGTGCTTCTTCCATTGCTTCAAGCGTGGCCAGCACGGCCTGGGTCGGTATCCGGCCGTTGGCCACCAGCTGACCACCCGAACGCCGTACGGACGCAGCGAATCCGGCCGCCCAGCTGTTCTCATAGACCAGCAGCGCCGCTGCCGTGCCCGGCTCCAGCGCCTGCGCCGCTTCGGCGAGGTCGTCGTCGTCGAGCATGCCCGAAGACGCACCCTCGAACATTTCAATCTCTTCGGCGTATTCGCCGAGCTCGGATATCTCGAGACCGGAGACCGTCCCGTCCTCGCCTTTCGTGATGAAGGCCAGATCCAGCACCCGGATGGTGCCGCTCTCGACCAGCTTGAGCAGCTCCGGTGCCACCTCTCCGCTGGGCTGCCGGCCGGGCCACTCGACGATCAGGTAATCGATCGGCCGAGGTCTTCAGTTTCTTCAGTGGTCATCCGTAGGACCTCCGGGAGGGTCGCATTGTCGGGTCACGTCGGTCCCGGACACCATACCTGTCCGGGTCCGGAGCGCTCAGCCTGATCGGCATGATCTGGAGAGCCCGGTTCGATCGTTCCCGCGCTCAGCTGAAGCTGCTGACAAGCGACACCAGCACGATGGCCAGTCCGGCGGCGCCCAGCGCCCGGCGGAAGCCGTTGACGCCCTCGGTCAGCTCCCCGTAGGCCCAGATCGCGAGCCCGACGATGAATACCGCCCGGGCCACACCGTGGACCAGCGAACCGTCGCTGGAAATCAGGCTGACCACTCCCCCGATGAAGGCTGCCACCAGCGGTGGATTGGGGGTCTGGGCCACCGTGTAGCCCCTGATCTTGCGATCGCTCATCGGGTTTTCCGCGGGGGCCGCCGGCGGCTAGGCCCCCGGCTTGACCACCATCAGGTAGATCGCAACCACGACCAGCAGGCCGGTGGCGGTACCGACAAAACCCTCGGTTCGAGACCGCGAGAGATACTCCCCGGACGGCTCGAACGGTCCGTCACCGGCCGCCTCGATCTCCGCCGACACCATCGCCTCGAGCTTTTTGTCGGTCGGGATGAAGTAGCCGCCGAGCAGCCCGCCGATGATGATCACTATCAGGAACGTCGCGCTGATCCAGAACGAACCGAGATCCCAGTCGCGGTCAACCAGTTGGTAAACGCCGGTCGCGATTATCAGCACCAGCGCCGGGGTGGCAAGTTTGCGGTTTATCTCCAGCTGGATCCGGTGCACATACGGCAGGTGGCGGGGATCCATCTTCATCGCGACCGGGAAGAACAGAGCCTCACCGAAGGTGGCTCCGAAGCCGACCACCACGGCCGTGATGTGGATATAGAGCGAGATGTCGTAGCCGGTGGCCGCCAGCGGCATGTCCATGGTCAGACCCTAACGCCCGAATCGGGTGAAACCGCCGCCGGGACCGCCGCCGCAGCCGGTATGGCCATCGTTCGCGGATCATTCCGGCGCAGGTTTTCGGGGTATCCGCGAATAGGATGTGCCGATGCTGACCGGTCGGGTGATCCCGGGAATCCTTGCGCTTGCGGCGCTGGCCTTTTCCGGCTGTGGCGGCGGGGATGCGTTCAACAGCGCGAACGGGACATTCGAACCGTCCCGGCCCGGAAAGCTGACCGTGTTGACCCAGCCGATGCCGACCGCCGGTTTCTGGGAGGGCACCCGCCGGCACCCGACCGGTGGCCTCGAATACGGGATGGCCGTGGACCTGGCTGACCGGCTGGGTCTCGACGAAGTCGATGTTCGAACGACTCCGTTCTCAAGGATCGCCAGAGGCCATCTGGGCGGGGCCGACCTTGCCTTGGCGCTGATCACGCCGACCGCGGAGCGCGACGAGGTTCTGGATTTCGGCACTCCTTACATCAACGCGTCCCCGGCCCTGCTCGTCCGGGAAGGCACCGAGGTTGCGGACGTCAAGACGGCCCAGGGGATGCAGTTCGCCGTTGGGCGCAATACGACCTTTGAAAGCATCGTCAACGAGACCATCCAGCCTGATTCGCCTCCCCTTCTGTTCGAGAATCGGAACCGGGAGATCGGGGCCGTGATCAACGGAACGGCGGACGTCGCGATGTTCGACCTGCCCGCGGCCCAGGCGATCGTCAACGACGACGACCGCCTGGCAATCGCGTCCAAGCTTTCCAGTGCCGAGCCGATCGCTGCCGCCCTTCCTGAAGGCTCCTCGAATGTGGACGCCGTCAGCTCCGCCCTGCGGGCGATGGAGGCGGACGGCACGATCGACCGCCTCTCCGAGCAGTGGCTCGGGACTTCGCTCACCGACAGCGAGAACGACGTGCCGTTGCTCAGGACGAGCGAATGAACGTCGCGGCGATCACGCTCCATGCTCCCGAAGGCTCCGCCTGGGAGTTCCTCGTGCTCTTTCTGGTGGTGATCCTGGGTCCTCCCCTGGTCCAGAAGATCAAGATTCCCGGCCTGATCGGTCTGCTGCTCGGGGGGTTCCTGATCGGACCGAACGGTCTGGGCCTGCTCCCCGAGGGAAGCGAGACAATTCCCGAACTCGGAAAACTCGGCCTGCTCTACCTGATGTTCGTCGCCGGAGTCGAGCTCGATCTGGGACTGCTCCGCCGTCACCGCAATTCGGCGATCAGCTTCGGCGTTCTGACGTTCGCCTTCCCGATGGCTTTCGGCACCGGCGTCGGCCTCATGCTCGGCTGGGAGACCCCGGCTGCCCTGCTGCTGGGATCGTTGCTGGCCTCGCACACCCTCCTCCTCTATCCGCTGGTGAGGGGAGCCGGGCTGGCCAACGACCCGGTGGTGGCGAGCGTCGTCGGAGCGACGGTGCTGACCGACACGATCGCCCTGGTCATCCTCGCGGTGATCGCCGGGACCGAGTCTGGCACCGGCAGCACCGCCGACGTGGCGCTGGAGCTCGTGCTCGGATTCATCGCACTCGGGTTCGTCTGCTTCTACGCGTTGCCGGTCCTCGCCCGCCGCGCTTTCAGGGCACTGGGCACCGAGCGTACGGTCCGCTTCGCGATTGCGATCGCCGCGTTCCTGCTCGCGGCGGTGGTCGGCGAGACGTTCGGCATCGAAGGCATAGTCGGTGCCTTCTTCGCCGGCCTCGGGTTGAACCGCCTCGTGCCCAATGAAGGGCCGTTGATGCACCGGATCGACTTTTTCGGGGGAGCCATGTTCATCCCGGTCTTCCTGATCTCGGTCGGGATCTTGCTCGACCCGTCGGTGATGTTCCAGTTCGAAACCCTCGGCCTGGCCGCCCTGTTCGTGCTCGCCTGCCTCGGAGGCAAGTTCATCGCCGCACAGCTGACCCGGCTGGTCATGGGCGCGACCGGACCCCAGGCCGGGTTGGCCTTCGCCCTGTCGGCACCCCAGGCTGCCGCCACCCTCGCCGCGACCGACGTCGGCTTCAGCATCGGACTGTTCGGCGAATCGGTGGTCAACGCGGTCCTCGTAGTGATCCTGGTCAGCGTGCTGGTCGCCACCCTGGTAGCCGATCGCGAAAAGGGTCGGGTCAAGCGCCCGACGCCGGAGAAAAAGGCGCTCGGCGAGCGAGTCCTGGTCGCTGTCTCCGACTTCGAAGGGGCGCCGCTGGGCCTGCGTCTGGCCCGCGCCGTCGCAGCCCGGGAGGCCGGAGTGGTCGACGTGGTCCTGCTGCTCGACACCGACACCACCGGCCACGAACGCCAGGCCGCCCTGGACCGCCTCAGCGGTCTCTGCAGACGGCTCGGAATCGATACCGATCCCTCGGTCAGAGCCTCGGTCCACGGTGCCCAGACGACGGTACTCGCCGCCAACAGCCTCGAGTCATCGCTGGTCCTGGCCGTCGACAGTGGAGCCGACGAAGCCTGGGCGGAGACCCTCGCGGTATCCTCTCCCGCCCCGGTGGCGATCGTCCGCGGAACCGTGGACCGGCCACTGGGCGAAGTTCATGCGGTCGCACTCGATCCCCGCGTGACCGCGGCCGGCACGGTCGCGGCCGAACTGGTTGCCGCAGTGTCCCCGGATGACGACGATGAAGCCGGCCAACACCTCGAATCCCACGGCTCGCTCCAGCCGGGCGAGGTCGGCGTCGCCGGGGTGAGCAACTGGCAGAAGCTGTCCGAACTGAACCCGGCAGAAGAAACCGGGATAGTCCTGATCCCCGACGACCTGCTCCCCACCGAGGTCCCGGAACCCTCGGCCACCGAGGCCCACGGGACGCTCGCCGCCATGGGCTGAACCCCGCCCGGGCATGGGCGGGACTCACCGATTACCCGGCGATCAGGACCGGTCGGCGGGGCTACCCCACCGGGACCGGTCGATCACCCGGTTGGTGACCTCGGCCAGAGTCACACCGCAAAGGGCACCGACGATCACGTCCAGCGGGTAGTGAACGCCGGTATGGACCCGGGAATAGCCGACCAGGGTGGCCAGAATGTTGAGCGGCGGTTCGGCCCAGGGGAGAGTGCGGCCGGTACCGGCGGCGAAGGCGAAAGCCGCCGCCGAGTGGCCCGACGGGAACGAGTGGGAGGTCGGCATCTCCACATGCCTCGCCTCGGGCACCTCGGCGGCCGGGCGATCCGGACGGCGACGCCTTGCCAGCGGTTTGACCGCGATGTTCATCACCGCGGAGGTGACCGCGACCGAAAGCAGTCCGCGGACGACGGCGCGGCGGCCGGCCGGTCCCGTCCCGACGGTCAGCGCGGCAGCGGCCGCCATCGAGATCTTTGAGTGATCGGCCGCATCGGAAAGCCTCCTCAGGGCGGAGTCGAGAGACGGCGTCGGGGAACGGGCGACAGCCGTGTAGACGGCCAGATCGAGGCGATTCATCTCGTCAAGCGCGCGCAGCGGTCCACTCCTGGCGTCCGACACCTCGCCGGACTCTTCTTCGACGCCGCTCACCTGTTCCGACCGTCCCTGGATCTCATCATTTTCCACCGGGGTTCTTGCCGGCCGCTATGCGTGCCAGACCGCGGATTCCTTCAACGGCGCCTTCGGGGACCGCCGCCGAAGGCGACGCGCCGGGATGCCGGCGGGCGATCCGGGCCCTCAGTACGGCCGGCCTGATCCTGAAACGAAGCGGCGGATCCAGCCTGACGGCCTCACCGTCGATTCCGGCCGGAACGGGGCTGTCTGTGAGAACTTCGAATTCCGGGTCCGACCACTCCCGCCAGGGCCGCTGCGGCAGGCGTCCGCCGGAACCTCCTCCGGTCGGCGATGAAGCGACAGTCACCCCCAGAAGTCCATCGTCGATTTTCGGGCGGGTTCCCGACCCGACCGCCCGCCCCAGGCGGTACCGGTTGTTCGAAACCAGGATCGCCGCGCTCGAAGAATGCTCGTGCCCGCCCGGGCCCTTCCATCGCAGGTCGAGTCCCTCCCCGTCCGGTCCCATGACCTCGGGAACGGTCGCGAAGATCGTCCTCAGCTTTGCCTCGCGATAGCCCTCGCGCTGGACCGCCTCCGCATACACACCGAGTGAGACGTTGTTGACGAAGATTCGCCCATTCACCTCGGCCAGGTCGACCCTCCGCTCTCCCCCGTCAACGAAGGCATCCAATGCCCCGACGACATCATCGCGGTCGACCCCGAGATCCAGGGCGAAATGATTTCGCGTCCCGGCCGGGATGCAGGCGTACGGAAGGTCGAGCTCGGCGGCAACCGCTGCGACCACGGCCTGAGAGCCGTCCCCGCCGGCCATGGCGAGACCGTCGGCGCCGTCGGCGACGGCGCCCCGCACGAGCTGCTCCAGATCGACACCGAGCTCCAGTTCGATCGGCCTGATGCCTCGCGAACGCGCCTCGGATGCGACCGAGAACTTCTCGGCCTTGCCGCCCCCGGACTTCGGATTGTAGAAAAGCACGGCGCGCTCTGGGGCGGGAACGTCTTCCAGCGGTGTCCTTATCCGGTAGGCCCGGCGGGCGGCGGCGAGCGCCAGGGCGAGAACGGCCAATATCACCAGCGACGGAACGACACCGGCTCCGGGGCCGATCAGAACCAGCAGCGCCGTCACCAGAACCAGAGCGGCAGCCGAGAGCCAGACCACCCGAGCCGTCCCGACTCTGATGATTCCGTTCCAGCCCAATACGAGCGCCACCGCCGTCATCCCGAAAAAGACCAGCCCCCAGGGGAACTGGCGCAGCACCAGATCGATCAGCAGCAGAGCCGCAGCCAGCGCAAGGGCGAACGCCACCAGTGCGGCCGCTCTCTGCCCGCGGGTCGGCTCAGGTCGCCCGGTCTGACTCGCTGTCGGCCCCATCACGCTTCCATCACCTTTCCGGAGCCTCGACTTCGATCCGCCCCGAATCCGCGGCGGCGAGAAGGGCCTCGTAATCACGCTCGTTCTGGTCGGCATAAGCGGAGGCGAACCGGGCGATCGCCCGGTCGAAAGTCGAACTCTTGCCCAGGTACCCGGCGATCGCGAAGCGGTTCCCGGTGCGGGCGTGCGCGCGCGCCAGAACCGACCCGCAGAGCTGCCCGTAGACGGTCATCATCCCCAGGTCCATCGTGTCGACATCAGCGGAACCCTTCCAGTCCCACAGCTGTCGCACGTAGGAATCCCTTTTGACGCCGTCGATACCTTCGGCCCTCACCCAGCCGAGAAAGATGTCGCCGGCCGACTGGGTGATGCGCTGGCCTTCAACCACCCGCTCGCCATGGTTGGCGAACTGGCTGGCGCCCAGATACGGCTCCAGCACCGACTGCTGGGCCTCCTTGATCTGCAGAAACAGTGGGTCCCCGCTGTCCCGGCCGGTCATCAGCACCATCCAGCAACGGGTCCCCACGCTACCCACCCCGACCACCTTCACGGCGGCATCTACGAATCGATAGCTGTCAAGCAGGTGGCGACGGTCACGGCTGAGCGTCTCCCGGTAGTCGGAAAGAATCGCTCTGATCCGGTCATGGAGACCGGGCAGCTGAACGGCGGGAACCAATTCGTCCAACGGCACGACATCGGGCCAGTCGCTGATGATCCTCAACTCGCCGTCGACCACATGGGTCAGCTTCGAAAACGCACGGAGCCTGTCTTTGCCCCTGGCCTTGGCCACGCGTTTCTGGACCCTCCTCCACTCCTTCTCGCCGGCTTGAGATCCGAAATGCTCGACGATCTCGGGCCGGCCCGTCCTGGCGTACCAGACGTCGAGATTGCTCATGCCGGAATACCTGCGCATCGACCTCCGGTACTCGGCCACCGAATCAACGACCATTCGCTTCCGGTCTCCTTTGTCGAAGCCGCGGTCGCGCCCGCCGATCTCGAGGCTGGCCGCGAGCCGCTTCAGGTCCCATTCCCAGGGCCCGGGAAGGGTTTCGTCGAAGTCGTTCACATCAAACACGAACTTGCGGTCCGGAGCAGCGAACAATCCGAAGTTGGAGAGGTGAGCATCGCCGCACGCCTGAACCCGGATTCCCGAAACGGGACTCGGAACGAGATCGCCGGCCATGATCCCAGCCGCCCCGCGGTAGAAGGTGAACGCCGATTCGAGCATGCGGCCGTACCGCTGCGGAATCAGATCGGGCACCCTCGAAGCAGCCTGTGCCTCCAACTGGTCGACCGGATCCACGCGGTCGCCGGGCAGCACAAGATCCCCGTGTGAGGATCGCGGTGCCTCTGCGCGGGCGGCCTTGGCCGAGGCCGCGCTTTCCGCGGGGTCCGGAAAGCCCCCGGGTTCCACGTCGCCACTCAGGCTTCCGGTTTCCGGCTTCTGCTTTTTCCCGGCGTCGGCCACGGTCGAGCGGATACTAGTGCGAGCGCGGGGCCCGGCCCGGGGCTGACTCAGGCCACCGGGGCCGGGCGGCGGATGAGTCCGGCCCGGGAATCACCCGGCGTGATCAGAGGCCCACTCGGCGATCTCTTTCGACCCGCTGATCCATTCGCCGTCATCCGTCTCCAGGGCCGGCACCCAGGGGCTGCCGGTCTCCTCGTTCACGTGTTTCCGGCTCGGAGTCTGGAGCGCCATCGGCAGCGCCCCGTAGCTGTGGGTCTTGACCACCTCCGGATCAAACCCGGCTTCCTCAAGCGCGACAAAGGCCTCACGACACGGATGTTCCCGCGCGCCCGGTACCTGAAAAGTTCCCCAGCAGACGTAAAGTTTGATCTCTTCCTCTCGTTGCGAATCGGATACCGGATGGTCTCCCGGAGCCTAGCGTCTGCCCGGCCCGAACCTGCATTGGATAGCCGGGCCGGACTTCGTGACCGGGGGTGGCGATCAGCGATACTTCCGGAAATGGCTCGCGACCGGACCACATTGACGATTCTGTTCACCGACGTGGTCGGCTCGACGGCTCTGGGCGCAGAACTCGGAGACGAGCGGGCGCAGGAGATTCTCGGCCGGTCGGCTGCTCTGGCACGGGAGGCCGTGGCCGACAAGGGCGGGCGCGAAATCAAGTCGCTGGGCGACGGCTCCCTCTCCACCTTCCGGGGGCCACAGGCAGCGATCGCCGCCGCGACGGAGATTCAGATCGCGCATGCCGGCTGGCAATCCGAAGACAGGGAGAACGCGGTCTCGGTCCGCATCGGCATCCACACCGGCGAGGTCGATGAGAGCGACGGCGACGTCCATGGCGAAGCGGTCAACGCGGCGGCACGAATCTGCGGCAGCGCCGACGGCGACCAGATCCTGATCTCTTCAACCGCCCGGGGCGCGGCCGGATCGGGTGCGGGGCTCACTTTCTCCGAACCGGAATCGGTCAGGCTGAAAGGCTTTCCGTCACCGTTTGAAATCTGCGCGGTCGGCTGGCGGGAGCCGGGTCCGGAGAGGTCCTCCGAGACGGTCCCGATGGAGCAGCGGATCCACTTCTGCGTGATCGAGGGCCACCGGATCGCATGGAGCCAGGTGGGAAGCGGGCCTCCACTGATCGTACCGTCGCCCTGGGTCAGCAACCTCCAGACCGACTGGGAGAACCCCGGCTACCGGGGGTTCATCGAGCAACTGGCCCGCGAGAACACCGTGATCCGCTACGACCGGCCCGGCACCGGGCTGTCGGACCGGCACCTGCCTGACGACCCCAGCCTCGACCAAGATGTCCGGATCCTGGAAGGACTGATCGACGAGCTCGACCTGGCTCCCGTCTCCCTGTTCGGAGTGTCGTGCGGAGGCTGTATCGCGGTCGGATACGCAGCCCGAAATCCGGGCGCGGTCAACGCGGCGGTATTCGCCGGCTGCTACCCGGACGGCAGCCAGCTTGCCCCGGAGGCCGTCCGCGAATCGATCCTTACGGTGATCAGGGCGAATTGGGGATTGGGCGCCCGGATGCTCTCCGACATCTTCGTCTCAAACGGAACTCAGGAAGAACGAGCGGCGTGGGCGACCGCCCAGCGGGAATCGGCCGACCCCGATACCGCGGCCGAGCTCTACCGGCTGATCTACAGCTACGACGTGACCGGGGCAGTTGATCATGTTTCGGCTCCTGCTCTGGTGATGCACCGGAACGACGACACCGCCGTCAATTCCAGGCTCGGCCGCGAGCTGGCCGCCGGCCTGCCCGACGCGAGGTTCATGCCGCTCGACGGCGCAAGGCACCTGCCCTGGCACGGGGACTCCGAGGCGATCGCCTCCGAAACCCTGAGCTTCCTGGCCGAGCATTCCCGACCGCCGGAGGCGCCCCCGGATTCGCCGGTCCGGCCTACGCCGCCCGGATCGGCCTGATCTGATGCCGGGAACCCGTCACTGTGACATGCTGGTTTCACGGCCGAACCAGGAGGAGAAATGAAATCGGAGACTGCAGAAGAGGCCCCCGGAACAACATTGCCCGACGGTTTCGCGCGGGTCTGGGGAAGCTTCTTCGCGGCGCTCTACAACCCGCTCTTGTGGCGTACCGAGCGGCGCGGCAACGCCGAGCGAAGATCCCGGCTCCTCCGCGGCGCCGGCGGAAAAGTGGTCGAACTGGGTGCCGGGACCGGCCACAACCTGGCCCACTACGACGAGCAGGTCGAGCTGATCCTGACCGAGCCCCACGAGCCGATGGCCCGGCGGCTCGAGCGGCACCTGGCCCAATCCGGGCGCGAGGGTACCGTGCTGCGGGCTCCGGCCGAGGCTCTTCCGCTACCGGAAGACTACGCCGACACGGTTGTTTCGACCCTGGTTCTGTGCACGGTCGGCGATCTCGAAGCTTCGCTGGCCGAGGTACGGCGCGTGCTTCGTCCGGGCGGGCAGCTGCTCTTCCTCGAGCACGTGGCGGCCGAGGAGGGCACCCGGCTCCACCGCTGGCAGAGACGAGCCCACGGCTTCTGGCACGGCTTCGCCTGCGGATGTAACACCAACCGCGAGACCGAGACCGCGATTCGCGATTCCGGATTCAGGATTGAAAAGCTGATCACCGACCGGCTCGAATTCGACGTGCCCCTGATTCACCCGCTGATCTGGGGCCGCGCGGTCAACCCGTAGGAGGAGAGCCCCGGGGAGCAGCCGGCTCTTCCGGGCTCCCGGCCCCGTCGGCGGTCCCGAGCTGCCGCTCGATCCAGCGTGCGCCGACGGTGTCGGTCAGGCCGTGGGCGATGATCGACCCGAGGATGACCAGGGCCGCCAGCTGGAAAATCAGCTTGCTCCCCGGAGCGTCGGACTCGAGAACGAGCAGGGCAAACAGCATCGACGCCACGCCTTTCGGGCCGAACCAGGCCAGAAAGCGCCGCTGGACCGTCGGCATATCGGATCCGGCCAACGACGCGGATATCGCCACCGGGCGGGCGATGAAAAGCGTGAAGAGGAGCAGGACGGCAACCGCGATCGCGGGAGAAGGGATCCCGATAGAGGCGACCAACGCGCCGAATACGAAGAAGGTGACCGTCTGCAGCACCGCTCCGAGGCTCTCGTTGAATTCGAGGAATGCCTCCGGCGTATCGCGGTCGGCAACTCCCAGCGCGATCCCGGCGACGAAAGTGGCCACCAGGCCGTTGCCGATCGTGGCCTCGGCCAGCCCGAAAGCGGCCAGCGCCACCCCGAGTGCGTAGACGCCCTCGTATTTCCTGGTCAACCCGATGCCCGGCATGTCATCGATCGCCCGGCCGGCCAGCGTGGCCAGCCCGAGCCCGATCAGAGCCCCGGCGGCAGCCTCGCCGATCAGTATCGCGGCCTCGGTCCCCGCCCCGGCCTCATGCGAGGCGATCACGATGAAGAAGAGCACAAAAGGCAGGGCCAGGCCGTCGTTGAGACCGGACTCGAGGTTGAGAACGTGCCGCAGCTTCGCCGGGATGGCCTTGGCCGTGACCACGGCCGACGTGATCACCGGATCGGTCGGGGCGAGTACGGCGCCGAGCAGCAGCGCCTCCGGCCAGGTGAGAGCGCCGAAAAGCATTTTCGCGGCGACCGCGATCATGGCCATGGTCGCCGGCATGGCCAGCACCAGAGCCCGCGCCGTCGGCCCGATGTGGCTGGCCAGGAGCTCACGCTCGACCACCAGACCGTCGCTGAAGAGGGTGAAGACGAGCGCCAGTTCGATCAGGATGAGCACGTTGTGGTCATTGGGATCGACGTCGACCACGCCGACCGCGTGCAGCAGCATCCCGGCCGCCACCGCGAGCACCGAGACCGAGAGCACCGTGCCGTGAGCCAGGCCGGAAAGCCCGGAAATCACGATCAGCAAAAGCCCTACCGTCAGAACGATCTCAGTGAACCCGATGTCCATCGCGGCCACTCTATTTGCCCGGAAGGTTCCGACCGGGCGCCACCGGCCCTGAGCGCCACGGGCGGACCAGTACGCGAAAGGGGCCGGGCAACTGGCAAAGTGACGGCATGAAGCGGCTGACCGTCTCTCTAGTCGCGATCCTCGCGTTGAGCGCCGCCCCCGCTTTCCCGGGCGCGCAAGTCGCATCCCCCGGTGGGAAACTCGCATCCGCAGCGACGCTGACGGCGCTGGCCCCCGAGGAAGCCTGGGACTCTGAACCGATCTTCGCCACCGCGCCACCGGGCGACCGGCGGGTCTTCGTGGTCGAACGCGGAACTCCGGCGGACGGGGCCGCGATCCGGGTGGTCAAAAACGGAGTACTCGATCCGACCCCCTTTCTCTCGATTGATAACGTCAACCTGGAAAGCGAGCGTGGCCTGCTCTCGATGGCCTTCGCCCCGGACTACGCCGCCAGCGGACTTTTCTACGTGTTCTACGTGGCCGACGGACCGGACCAGCTGGATCCCGGAGGGGATGTCTACGACATCCGGGTCGTCGAGTACCGGCGCTCCGATACAAATCCCGACCGGGCCGATCCGGGATCGGCCCGGATGGTCCTGGCCCAGCCCCACTCCCCGGAATATCACTACGGCGGCTGGCTGGGGTTCGGTCCGGACGGCTATCTGTACGTGACTATCGGCGACGACTTCAACCGGTACAACGCTCCGCTGCTGGGCAACCTGTTCGGCAAGGTGCTCCGGATCGATCCGGCCGACCCCGACGGCGCCGGACCGGCGACCAGGGCGATCCCGGCTGACAACCCCTTCGTTTCCACGCCCGGTGCCAGGGGGGAGATCTACACGCGGGGCCTGAGAAACCCGTACCGGGCCTCGTTCACTCCCGGAGGTGACCTGACCGTGGCCGATGTGGGCGAGAGCCACGTCGAGGAGGTCAACGTTGGCCACCTGGCCGGCAGGAACATGGGCTGGCCCGAGTGCGAGGGCCGCTGCCAGGTGCCGGTCCCCGCATACACCGATCCGTTTTACACCTACTCTCACCTCGACGGATGCGCGGTCATCGGCGGGTACGTGATCCGTGACCCCGACCTGACCGGACTGACCGGCCGCTACCTCTACGGAGATGCCTGCAGGCAGGATCTCCGCACCCTGAACCTGTCAATTACCGGCGGCGATCCGGCGGCATCGGGGCTGGAGATCCAGGCCTTCGAAGGGCTGCGCTCGTTCGGCGAAGACAGCCTCGGCTGCTCTTACGTGATGACCAGTGTCAACGCCTACCGCATCACCGCGGGAGCGGCGGCGCCCGCGGGCTGTCCGCATGAGTTTCCGGTCGCCGATCCGCCCGAGCCCCCGATGGCCCCCGTCGACTCGACCGGGCCCGATCTGCTGCTGACCGGCAAGGGGGGACGGCTCAGGAACCGGGTCTCGTTCTTCGCGGTCTGTTCGGAGGACTGCAGGATCCAGGCCGGCGGAAACCTCCGCGTAAGGCGGCGAGGAAGGCACAAGGCGTTCCGGTGCAGGTTCCGTCCGGCCTCCCGCAGCGGATCGGCGAATGAAAGGGTGAAGCTTGTGCTGAGGCTGAAGCCGAGATCGCTGAGCAGGGCCCGCAAAGCGTCCCGCAACGGCAGGCGGTTGCGCGCGTCACTGTTCGCCGCCGCGACCGACCCCGCGGGAAACAGCGGTTCAGCCGGGCTCGGATTGAAGATCAGGCGCCACCGGTTCCGGTCCGAACAGGGCAATCAGGGCTGAGGACCGCCGCCTTCGTCTTTCTGCCTGGCAAGTGACGACGGCCACCAGACCGGTGGGCCGATGTCGAGGACCAGAGCCGGGACGAGAATCGAGCGGACCAGGAAGGTGTCCAGGAGGACGCCGAAAGCCACGGTGATCCCGAGCTGGGTCAGGAAGACCAGCGGCAGTACCGAAAGCACCATGAAGGTGCCGGCGAGCACGATCCCGGCCGAAGTGATCACCCCGCCGGTCACGGCGAGGCCGCGCAGCATGCCCTCGCTGGTGCCGTGCCTGACCGTCTCTTCCCGCACCCGTGCCATCAGGAAGATGTTGTAGTCGATGCCCAGCGCCACCAGAAAGACGAATGCGAACAGCGGCAAGGCTGGATCGACCCCGGGAAAATCGAACACCCAGTCGCTGATCAGCATGCCCACGCCGAGGGCGGCGAAGAAGCTGACCACTACGGTTCCGACAAGCAGCACCGGGGCCGCCACCGCCCGCAACAGAGCGACCAGGATCAGAAATACGACCAGGATCACCAGCGGCACGATCAGCTTGACGTCGCGCTTGTTGGCCTGCCTTATGTCGTACTCGACCGCCGTGCCGCCGCCGACCAGGGTCTCCGGACCGCCGGCGCCCCGCGCGGCATCCCGGATGTCCGGGATCAGTTCGAATGCCTCGGTCGTATACGCCTCCGGCTCGAGCACGGCGTTGAGCAGGACGGCCGAGCGGCCGCGGGACGCCGGGCGGACCTCGGCCACGCCCCCGATTTCGCCGACCGCCCCGGTCACCGCATTCACCTTCGAGGGATCGTTGACCACGATCTCGGTCGGCGCGTTGGCGCCGCCCGGAAACGACTCTGCAATCAGTTCCTGTCCGGTGACCGCCTCGACCTCGTCCCGGAAGCCGTTCGAAGAGGTGAGGCCGTCGTCGTAGGCCAGCAGGCCCCCGGCCATGATCACCAGCAGGACCAGCGCTCCGGCCCAGACCCGCCTCGGGCTGCGGGCGGTGCGATCGCCCAGACGCCGCCACGGGCCGTGCTCGGCGTCGGTCCCGCCGCTGCCGACCCTGGGAACCTTCGGCCAGAAGATAAAGCGCGGCAAGATCACCAGCATCGCCGGCAGCAGGGTCAGCATCGCGACCATGGCGGAGAGAATTCCGATCGCGCCGATCGGCCCCAGGCTCGCGGTCGAGTTCAACTCGGCCAGGGAGAGGCAGAGCAGCGCCGCGATCACGGTGCCGCCCGAAGCCAGAATCGCCGGACCGGCGCTGCGCAGAGCTATCTGCATCGACTCGGTCCTGCTCTCGCGATGGCGCAACTCTTCCCGGAATCGGCTGATCAGCAGCAACGCATAGTCGGTGCCGGCGCCGAGGACCAGCACCGAGAGGATCGAGGATGACTGGCCGTTGACGGTCACCCCCATCTCAGTCAACCCGAAGCCGATCGCCCGGCTCAGGATCTCGGCGAAGCCGACCGCGATCAGGGGCAGCCAGAGCAGGAAGGGTGAACGGTAGATCAGAATGAGCAGGAGAAAGACCAGGCCGAATGCCGCCGCGAACAACGTGCCGTTGATCGACTCGTACACCTCGATCGCGTCGGCGCCATAGCCGGCCGCGCCGGTGACCGCGACTTCGAGCCCGACTTCGCTCCCGCTGACCCTCTCTCTCGCATCCTGGACGGGATCGAGGATGTCCTCGGCCTCACCGGTCGCCTCGATGCTCGAGAGCACGAGCACGGCCGAACCGTCTTCGGCTTCCTGCGTGGCCCCGAACGGCTGGCTGGTGCCCTCGACCTCCCGGTTCAGTTCAGCGACGTCTGACTTGATCCGCTTCCGGTCGGCCTGGGTCAGCCCGCCTTCCCGCCGGTAGACGACGACGATCCCGGCCTGCTCGCCGTCGGTCAGCTGCTCGACCTGCTCCAGGGCCACGGTCGACTCGGCGTCGGCCGGCAGGTACGAACTCGATTCGTTGTTCTCGGCGTCGGAGAACTGCCCCGGGATGTTGAAGCTGAAGATCGCGAAGATCGCCGCAAACCAGACGACTACGATCAGCCAGCGAACCTTGTGACCGGCGGGGAATGTGAGTAACGATCTGTTCATTCAGAGAAAGGCTATGGCAAGGTTCGGGGGCGGACCTGCCCGGACGAACCGTTCAGCCGGGGTTGTTCGCGGTCACCGGTCCCCCTGGCGCTCGGTCTCGTGGCCGGGCCTTTGACGATCATCTTCACCCCTTGGCCAGAGCGATCCAGACCGCTCTCGACCGGGCCAGCAGATCGCCCTCGGGGGTGAGTAGCGCGCAGCCCGAGTAGAACTTGCGCCCTTCGCTGCCCAGCCCCCAGCCGACGACCACCGAGGACACGTCGTTGGGAACCGGCGCAATCAGCTCGACAGTGAGGCGGCCGAGCAGGTGAGGACCGGCGGTGCGTAGACGGTCCGCGGTCAGGCCGGGGCAGTCGAGCGCCGCCCAGACGACCTCGGAGTCGAGCGCGCCATCGGTCGATGGCAGCGACTCTCGTGGTTCGAGTATTCCGGAGCAGACGTCGGGCCTGCCCTCGACCGGCCCCGCATGGATGTGAAGTCCCTCGGGGTGTTCGGGGCCGCAGACGAAGCAACCGGGGTACGGGTGCTCCTCGGTCAGGAATGGCGAGTCCTGCCCGTACCGCCTCACCTGTTCGAGCGTCGGTCGCACGGGCGGTTCGATCTCATCCAGCGGCGCCACCGGCCTGACTTCGGCGATCGTGCCGTCCTCGTCACCAACCACAATCATCGTGTCTCGTCCCGGCACGGACTGGAGGGGCCGGTCGAGCGGGACCGGGCGCCTCAGTGTCACTTCTGCGGGGCCTTCGACCCGCTCGGCAAACCTGCCGCACGAGTAGCCGCCATTGCCCATCCCGGGAGGCCCCACGAAGCGACCTGGAACAGTCAGGAATGTGGCTGTGCCGGCTGAAGCTGGACTGGCACTGGGACTCATCATGTTCTCCTTGGTTGACTGTAGTCCAGCATGGGGGAACGGCGCGGCTTTGGCTTCCCGTTTTCCGGCCATGTTCCCGGCCCGCACGAATCTGGCCCGTACCGGCCATCGCGCCGGGCGACGAGCGGCCCCCGGATCGTTGGTCGGGTGACAAGGCAATGTCCGCGACGGAGGAACTGAGCCACGGAGCTGAACCCCACGTAGACGAAGACGGTCGGCCGGGCGGGTTGACTTCGACAGCGTTCGGCGTAGTTTGTGTGGAGATTCAGATGCCCCCGACATTCGAGCCCCGAACTTCAGGAGAACGAACATGAACCACGGTGACGGCTACAAAATCGCCCATCGAGACGAACTGGAACGGACCGGCGGCTGGTCGCTCGCCCGCCGCACCCTCGGCTGCGAATCGTTCGGGATCAACCTGGTGGAGATCGAACCGGAGGACCAGATTCCGGAACACGATGAGACCGGTCGCGACCAGGAGGAAGTGTTCTTCATCATCGAAGGCGACGCGACCCTGGTGATCAACGGCGAGGAGATCCCGGCGCCCGCAGGTACTTTCGCCCGATTTGATCCCGAGGTACGACGTACCGTGCGCAATCACAGTTCGGAACCGATCGCCGTCCTGGTCACCTCCGCGCCCCGGACCAGTGGCTACGAATCGATGGGGTGGGCATGAGACTCGATCCCCGCCAGGGGATCGGCCGCTCCCAAGCAGCCACGCAAGATCACGACCTCGAAGCGATCGTCTTTCCTCGAAGCGATCGTCTTTTCCTCGCCTGGACCTGGTCTTCGAAAACCGCACCGCCGGACAAGCTCAAGATTCAACAGACTGAGCCCGGCCGAGTGGGTGGTGGCAGGCGGCGAAGTGGCCGCGCCGGTACTCGACCAGCGGCGGCTCGGTCTGTGAGCAGACGTCGGTGGCGTGGGGACAGCGGGTATGGAACCGGCAACCCGATGGCGGATCTGACGGACTCGGAGGGTCTCCGGTCAGCGGTCGCCGTTCCCGTTCGGCGTTGGCTCGTGGATCCGGTATCGGCACGGCGGCCCGAAAATGCCGGCCTGAAGCAGGGACCGGGCGCCGGCCCGGCGACCATGACGACGACCGACGGGGCAACTGGCGGCTCCCTTTAGGGAACCGCGTTCTTTCGAGTTACTCCCGTACTGCCGTAGGGTCAGTCGCAGGCTGACTCGGTGGCGTCCGAAAACTCGTTCCAGGCGTCGCCGACTGCGCTGATCTGCGGGGCGAGTGCCACGAGTTGCTGAGTCGATGGCGATTCGGGGAGCTTCTGAATCGAGTTCGCGAGCTTCGACACAGAGGAGTCCAGTGCGCTTGTCTCGCTCGGGAAATCCTGCTTGGCCGAACTATCGACCGCCTTCGCGTTGGTCTCCACGGTCTGGAGGTCGGACTCCAGCTTCGTAAGTACGCCGCTCTCAAGCTGGATGTTCGTGAGTTCGTCAACCGAGTCCTGAAGAGCGCTGACGTCCGAGCAGAACTCGGGCTTGTCATCGGACCCGCAGCCCGCTGCGAACAGAGAGGCTCCGAGAATGACAACGGGGACGACGATCAGCTTGGCACCCAGACTTGTCTTCATGGCCGGGAAGTTACCAGTCAGAACCGGTTGGAGTCGTCGTCGACTGATGCAGGGTGACCGGCCCCGGCGCCGCGGGTCAGGTCGGCGACGGAATGTGGTCTTCCACCGCCTCGTACACGGTGTCATGAACGTTCGGTTTGCCGATGCCCTCGATAACCCCGTCGCGGTCCAGGATGTCGTAGATCTGCGGCTTCACGCGAGCCAGTCGCAATTCGATTCCGTAATTCCCGGCCAGGCTCAGGACTTCGCCGACCGTACCGGAGCCCTGGGAGTCGATGTAGTTCACGCCCTCGAAGTCGAGCACGATGACCTTGTACTCGGGGTCAGCATCGTGAGCGAGCGTGCGGAGACGGTCCTCGAGTGCGTCCGCGTCGACGAAGAAGAGGCCGCCGTCGAATCGCAGCGCAAGCAGCCCGGGGTAGGTCTCGTCTTCGGGATGTCTCGTAACACTTCGAAAGGCCTCGCCCCCGGGCTCGCGCCCCAGAACCGGCATCTCCGGAACGGCGGAAACGTAGACCAGCCAGCCGACCGACAACACGACGCCGATGATCACGCCGACCAGCACGCCTGCGCTCAGAACTCCGACCAATGCGGCGGTCGCGATCCAAAAGTCGCTGCGCTTGACCCGGAAGAGCCGACGCATCCCTGCGACGTTCATCATGCCCATGACGACCGCTTCGATTATCAGCGCCGACAGCACCGCCTTCGGAAGGTCCGAGAAGACCGGCGCGAGAAAGAGCAGGGTCAGAACCACCACCGCACCGGTGGTGAGCGATGCCATCGGTGTCTTGGCCCCGGTCTCATCATTCAGTGAGCTTGCCGAGAGGCTTGCCGACACCGGTATGCCCTGGACCATCCCCGAGCCGACATTGGCCACGCCCTGGGCCACCGACTCCTGATTGATGTCCACCTGATAGCGATGTTTTGACGCGAACGAACGTGCGTCACCGGCAGTCTGGGAGAAGCCGATCAGCAAAAGCGCGGTGGCGGCGGTGAGAATGTCCGACAGATTGTCTCCGATGAAGTCGGCGTCAGGGACCACTACCGAGGGCAGTCCGCTGGGCACGTCGCCGACCAGCGCCACGCCCTCGTCCCCCAGCCCCAGCAGGGCGGAGGCGAGCAGACCTCCCACAACCAGCACCAGCGCCCCGGGAATCCGCGGGTAGGTGAACCGCAAGCCGAAGATCACGATCAGCGCAACACCTCCGACGAGCAGGGTCGTCGGGTCAATGTCGCCCAGACCGCTGATCCAGCTGCCCAACTCCTCCCAGCTGTTCGAGCCGTCGGACTCCGTGCCGGTGATTCCAGACAGCTCGCCGATCGCGACCTGGAGGCCGGCGCCGAACAGGAACCCGATGATCACGGCCTTGGAGAGAAACTGGGAGATCCACCCCATCCTGAAAACGGCCAGCAGAAGGAAGAAGAGCCCGGAAACCAGGGTAATCGCCCCCACCATCATCAGGGCCTCTTTCCCCGATGCGCCCACCGCGACCACTGCGCCCGCGGCGACGGCCGCCAGGGCGGAACTGGGTCCGGTGGCGATCTGGCGGGAGGTTCCGAACAGCGCGTAGAGGATCGCCCCGGCCGCTGCCGCGTAAAGGCCGTACTGCAGAGGGATTCCTGCGATGCCTGCGTAACCCAGCGACTTCGGTACCACCAGCGCCGCCACCGTCAGACCGGCGATCAGGTCGCCTCGTAGCCAGGTCCGCTAGTACTGAGGCAGCCAGTGAATAATGGGGATCAGACCGGAGAGGCCCGACTTCTTCTGACCTGCGGAACCGTTGTCTCCGACAGAGCCGTTGTCGGCCATCAGACAGCCAACCTTCCCTCACCCATTCACATCACTTCGTTCCAGCGCCTGCGTTGGGGGCCCTCATATTCCGGGCAAGAATAGCCTCCCGGCGTGCGAATCGCCCCGCGGCCGGAGATCGGCGAACACAAAGGCGCCGGGCGGGCCGGGCAGCAAGCCCGGCCCGTCTTCGGCTTCACGTCTACTTCCGGTTGCTACGCCTGCTTCCCGGCGTCGTGCAAGCCCCACCCGAGGGCGGTCATGCCGATTCCGTTGGCGATGAAACCGATGCCGACCAGCAGCGCCAGCGTCGCGTAGCCGATGTCCGGGTTGACGAGAATGACGATGCCGGCGATCATCGCCAGGGCTCCTGCCAATCCGTACCAGAAACGATGGTCGTATTCGTCGAATGCAGTCGCGAAGCGGATCAGACCGACGGTGATCAGCCAGAGACCCAGCAATATGGCGACGAATTCCACGCCGGCGATCGGATGGCGGATCAACAGCACGCCCACGATTGCGCTGATGACTCCGAAAAGGGCGACCATTCCCCGGTTGGAGGTGCTGCGCATGAACGAGGCGATCAATTCGAGTATTCCGTTGACGAGCGCGAAGATACCCGCGATCACGGCCAGGGTCGCGAGGCTGTCGCCGGGCTCGAACAGAATGATCACGCCTGCCACGATGCTGAGCAGGCCGACCAGGAAGAGTAGCCACCAACCCGAACTGGACCCGCTTGCCTGTGCCTGAGGCACTGCTTCTGTCGTCATGCTTCCCCTTCGTTTGACTGTGAACGTATGGAAGAATCATAGAGGCACAACCGGCGTGAAGAAGCGCCATGCGGGTAGCGGGCGGGCTGAGCGTCGAGCCTGATGCCGCAACCGGGTCGGGGTCGGCTCCGAGGTGTTTTCAGCGGGTGTCGCCGTCGGGCTCTGGCAGCCGGTCCGCTTCTTCGGCGCTGATCGACAGTGCTACGCCCCGCTCGAAGATCTCGCGAACCTGAGCCGCATCGACATACCGGTGGCCGCCCGACCGGTGGCCGCGGTCGATCACGATCCCGTCGAATATGTCAAGGTCGACCGCAGCGCGCACCCGCTCTACCTTGCCGAGCAAGTGCTCGTCGCTGGAGTAGACGGCGGTGCCGGCTTTCAGGTCGAGATAGGAGTCAGGCTGGCCGAGATCCATAGTCGGAATCCTAGTGACTCAGCCCGCGGCCCTACTTGAGCAGCTTCGAAAGGCGGCGGTCCCTGAGTGACTTTCCCCCGGTCTGCTCGCGCGGGCAGTAACACATGACGTAGTCGCTGTAGTGCACCGCTTCGATCGTGGTCCCGCAGCGCGGACAGGCACCGCCTTCGTTGCGATGGACCTGAAGCGGCAACGGCAGCTTGTCCGGCAGGGGAAGGCTCAAGGTCTTCTCGTAGTGGTCGATCGCCCCGCCGAGGCGTTCGACTATCGCGGCCCGCAGCGCCCCGGCCTCCTCTCCCGACAGGTCGGCCCCTCGCTTGAACGGAGAGAGCCTCGCGGTCCAGAGGATCTCGTCCACCCAGGCCCGGCCGATTCCGGCGATCACCTTCCGGTCGCGCAGCGCCGTATACAGCGGCCTCGGTGAATCAAGCAGCGGGCCGATCTCCGGCGGGTCCGGCCAGGCCTCCGGTCCGAGCCCGGTCAGATATTCGTCGCGTTCGACATGTTCGGTCTCGAGCACCCTCGCCCAGGCCCGCTGGTGCGTGCCGAACTCGCGCAGCCTGAGCTCTTCGCCGGAGTCCAGCCGGAACAGCAGCCTGGACTTCCGGTCGCTGGGCGAGGCCCTCTTCCCGAAAAGCTGAAGCCGCCCGGCCGACATCAGGTGCATGAGCACCGAAAAGCCTGAGTCCGAATCGACGATGAGCACCTTTCCACGACGTCTGATCCCGGTCAGGTCGTGAGCTTCCAGAACCTGTACAGGAGGCCTGAACGTCTTCACGGTGTTCAGCCCTGGCGCCGCCACCGAGTCGACCGTGCGGCCGGCCACGCCCTGCCCGAGCAGACGGGCCGTGATCTCGATCTCGGGCAACTCGGGCACGCAACGATTGTCCTACACGGCCGCGGCTACCTTCAGGCCGAAGGCTTCAGGGCGGACTCAGCGTCTGGTCCGCTTCGCCTTCCAGCTTCGTCTGAGTACGGTGAATGACAGGGGCTCCCTCGCCTGGGAGCCAGACGGCGGCGCCTGAACCATCTTGCCCCGGTACCTGGATGCGTCGGCCTCCGGAGCCACCGGCGCGACCCCCGCGCCAAAGAGCAGCAGCAAGCGCGGTGATGATCGCCGCCAGGCCGTGTTTTGTCTCGAGTCTCTTTGTCATATCACCGCAGTTCGCGTCAGGGGAGATCTCTGACAACTCCGACGGGGTACTCTGAAGCCCGATGGGGACTTCAGCGGGAGAACCGAGCCTTGATGCCGTCGATGCCGGGGCGGTCTAGAAATTCTCGCACTGGGCACGATAATCGTGATCATCCTGGTCTCCCTGCTGGTGGCCAGGGTTGCGACCGCGGCATTGATGCTGACCGGGATGTCGCGTGAGGCTTCCCGCTTTCAGGCTCGCAGTGCGCTGACCGGAGTCGGGTACACGACCTCCGAGGCCGAGCTCGTGGTCAGCCATCCGGTCCGCCGGAAGATCGCAATGATGCTGATGCTGGTCGGCAGCGCCGGCCTTGTAACCGCGATCGCGACCCTGATCCTGACCTTTGCCAACGCGCAGCGAGAGCAGGCGTTCGAGCGCCTGGGCCTGCTGATCGTCGTGCTCGGCATCCTTGTGCTGATCTCGCGCAGCCGCTTCGCCGACCGCTGGCTGAACCGTCTGATCGGCATCGGACTCGCCCGCTGGACCGATCTGACCGAGAAGGGCTTGGCGCGACTGCTGCACCTCGGCGGCGTCTACGGCATCTCGGAGGTGGCGGTCGACGACCACGACTGGATCGCCGGGCGCACTCTCGAGGACCTCGATCTGCGATCGGAGGGAGTCGCCGTGCTGGCTCTTGTCTGCTCGAACGGAACCTATATCGGTGCGCCCGTCTTCGACATGAAGACCCGGGCCGGCGACACTCTGATCCTCTACGGCCCCTCTCACCGGCTGGAGGATCTGGATCGCAGGCGAATCGGCGCCGAGGGTGAGCGGGCCCGTGTCAGCGCGGTCGCCGAGCAGCTCGATCGTGTGAGAGTGGAGGGTCGTGAACGGGAGCAGGCGGACGCCGAGCAGGACAGACGGGCCGCGCGCCGGTCCTGACCCGGGGATTCGGTCCCGCTGATCGGCGGCAGCCGGCCGGCCGGCTGCGCCGCCGGACCGATACCGGGTCACGAAACCGGCCGAGCCCCCGGTAGTCTGGCCGCATGAAAGACGCCATGACCGAACCGAGGGAGCTCACCAAGAAGCGGTACGAAAAGGAGCTGAAGAAGCTCCAGATCGAACTGGTCCACATGCAGGAATGGATCGTCGAGTCGGGCGCCCGGGTGGTGGTCCTGTTCGAGGGTCGCGACACCGCCGGTAAGGGTGGAGTGATCAAGCGCATATCCGAGAAGACCAACCCGCGTGTGATCCGCACCGTGGCCCTGACCACCCCGACCGAACGCGAGAAGACCCAGTGGTACTTCCAGCGCTACGTGGCTCACCTGCCGGCGGCCGGGGAGATGGTCCTGTTCGACCGCAGCTGGTACAACCGGGCCGGCGTCGAACGGGTCATGGGTTTCTGCACCGACGACGAGTACCAGGAGTTCATGCGCTCGGCCCCCCAGTTCGAGCGCATGCTCCAACGCTCAGGGATCATCGTGCTCAAGTACTGGCTTTCGGTCTCGGACGAGGAGCAGGAGAGGCGGTTCAAGGCGCGGATCAAGGATCCGAGCAAACAGTGGAAGCTCAGCCCGATGGATGTCGAGTCCAGGGCGCGCTGGGTCGACTATGCCCAGGCCAAGGACGAGATGTTCGCCTACACCGACACCAAGCAGACGCCCTGGTACGTAGTCGAGGCCGACAGCAAACGCACCGCCCGGCTCAATCTGATCAGCGACCTTCTCGATCGGGTCCCCTATGAATCGGTGAAGCACGACAAGATCAAGCTTCCGCCCCGGCAGGAGCGCGCTTACGTGCGCTCGCCCGCCGACACCCAGAACTACGTGCCGACCCGCTACCTGGTCAGCTGAAAGTCACCAGACCGATCATCAGAGCAATCGGGGACTGCTCCGGCGCCGGCGGCGCGGTGACGGTCGGCTAGGACTCGAGGGGGAGCGCGAGCACGATCTGCAGCTCGAAGGCTGAACTGAAAGGATCGTGCCGATGAGTGACATCGGCGTTATCGCTGCGGTGCTGGTCGCCTACAGCCTGCTCTCGCGCCGGCTGGAGCGGTTTCTGGTCAGCGGACCGATGTTTTTCGTTGCCGCGGGCATCCTGCTCGGGCCTGATGTCGCCGACGTGATCGACTTCAGGCTGACCAGCGAGACCGGCCTGCTGATTGCCGAGATCGCTCTGGTCATCGTGCTTTTCTCCGACGCCGGCAGGATCGACCTCCGTGCCCTGCGCGAAAACAGCAGCCTGCCGGCCCGCCTGCTGGGAATCGGCATGCCGCTGACGATCGCGCTCGGACTTGCAGTCGGTGCGCTGCTGCTGACCGAAATCGAGTTCTGGGAGGCCGGGATCATTGCGGCCGTGCTCGCGCCGACCGACGCCGCACTCGGCCAGGCGGTGGTCTCCGACAAGAGGGTGCCTGAGAGAATCCGGCAGGCGCTCAATGTTGAGAGTGGCCTCAACGACGGGCTCTCGATTCCGTTCCTTTTCCTGTTCACCGGCTTCGCCATCAGTGCGGCGGAGGTGAGCGCCCAGGGATGGCTGGCTTTCGCCGGCGAGCAAATCGGTTTTGGCGTACTCACCGGGCTGGCTGTCGGGATCGCGGGCGGGTGGCTGGTCGACCGTGCCGTCCGCCATGACTTCATGACCGGGACCTTCCAGCAACTGGTGATGATCGGATTCGCCATTCTCGCCTGGGCGCTCGCGGAGGCCGTCGGTGGCAACGGCTTCATCGCCGCTTTCGTCGCCGGGCTGAGCGCCGGCCGCATCACCGAAGTGTGCAGCGAAAAGATCCTCGACTTCACCGAGGACGAAGGACAGCTGCTCAACCTCACCGTCTTTTTCATCTTCGGTGTGAGCGCGGTCGGATTCCTTCAGGGGGCGGGCTGGGAGGTCTACCTGTTCGGACTGCTGGCGCTTACTGTGGTGCGGATGCTCCCGGTGGCGATCGCTCTCCTGGGAACCGGCCTGCGCTGGACATCGGTCGCTTTCATGGGCTGGTTCGGGCCGCGCGGCCTCGCCTCGATCATTCTTGCGCTGGTCGTGATCGAAGAGGAGCCGGAGTTGCCCGCGATCCCGACCGTGATGGCGGCGATGACGGTGACGGTGCTCGCCAGCGTCTTTGCACACGGGATAAGCGCCCGCCCGCTGAGCCGCCGCTACGCCGCGAAACTCGCCGACGCCGAGGCCGACGAAGCCGAGATGCAGCCGGTGATGGATAACCCGATCAGAGGCGACCTGATGAATCCGGTAGATGAGGAGGCGCCCGGCGGTAAGTAGCACCCGCCGGCGTGACCGTCTGCCGCCGGTGACGGTAGGCTGCGGTCCATGTACGTATCTCTCGGTGGACCAATGTTTCTCATCGTCGTCGGAGCGATCCTCTACTGGGCGACCGACTTCGAGCTCGCCAACATTGACATGAACACGGTCGGACTGATTCTGCTGATTGCCGGGGTCGCCACCCTGCTCATTTCGATCGTCATGGCGCTGGTCAACAACCAGGGCCGCGGCGGCGGAGGCCAGCCGCCGGGCGGAAGCCCGCCGCCCCGGTACTGAGTCCCCGGCAGGGAACGGCCCACCCGGCTCACCATCTGAGAATTCAAGGGCCTCAGGGGGATCGCCCGCCTCCGCAGGATCAGGCGCTTGAGGGACTCCCGCGGAGGCAGCCGTCGAAGCGCCGGCGCAGTTCTTCGCTGTCGAACCCTTCCGGCGCTCCGATCGCCACAACCTGCGTCCGGGGCGACCGCTCCCCCCACGGTCCACCGGTCGCGACCTCAGTCCGTCGCCCGACGACCTGCAGGATGACCCGCTCGTCCGGGATCTCGGATACGTAGATCACGCCCTTGCAGCGATAGATCGTGCCCGGCAACTCATTCCGGATCATCTCGTTCAGTGCCTCGAGCGAGAGCGGGCTGTCGCTTTCGTAGCTCCAGGTTTCGAACTGCTCGCCATGATCCGGGTGCTCACCGTGGTCGGGATGCCCGCCGTGGTCGTCGCCTTCGGACCGCCCCTGGGAGACAGCTTCTTCCGGCGTCCGGGGCGCCGGACCGCCGCCCAGGAGCACCTCGATCGGCACTTCGCAGTGGCTCGTTTCGAAGATCCGGATCCGGCTCATGTGCCCTTCGATCCACTCCCTGACCCGGCGCACCTGTGGGGCGCCGGCGAGATCAACCTTGTTGAGAATCACCAGGTCGGCGTTGGCGATCTGGCGAAGCTTCAAAATCGCAAGGTCCGGGTAGTCGTCGATGTGCGCGAAGGCCTGCTCGGCATCAACCACGCAGATCACGCTGTCGAGCCGTATCCGGTCCCGGTACTTCTCGTCGACGAAGGTCGCGTATAGCGACGCGGGTTCGGCCACCCCACTCGCCTCCAGGACGATGTGGTCGATCGGTTCGGGCCGTTCAAGCAGCCGGTCGACCGCCTCGACCAGGTCATCGCGGACCTGACAGCAGACGCAGCCGTTGGCGAGGCTGATCATGTCCTCTTCAACTCCGACCACGAGCTCGGCGTCGATATTTATCGCGCCGAAGTCGTTGACCAGGACTGCCACGCGCAGACCGTGCTCGCCGGTGAGGATCCGATTCAGCAGGGTAGTCTTGCCGGCCCCGAGGAAGCCCGTGAGAATCGTTACCGGGACTACGCCCCGGCGGTTGCCGGCGACGCTCACTCCCCTTCGTCGAGGTCTATACCGCGCGCCTTCAGCATCTTCTTCGGCTCGAGGAAGATGCCGTCCTCCGGCCAGTTCTGCGTGATCTCGCGATCGACGTCGGGCGGGTAATAACTCTCCGGATCGAGTTCCATGTCACGCAGGAACTGCTCCTGTTGCTGCTCACGCGGCAGCTTTGGCCGGGGTATCTCGATCTTCTCGGGCATCGGCGGCGGGACCATCCAGCGGGGATCCATCGGGCTGATCGCCATACCGTCCGGCAGTGCCGCCTCGCGCAGCCAGACCGCATCCTTGGTCACGTTGAGCACCTGTACGTCGGGGCCACCGAAGGCGAACAGTCCGTCCCAGTGGGTACGGACCTCGGCAACCGACTCAGCCTGCTGGCCATTGCCGCCAGCTTCGTAGTGACAGATCATCCCGATCCGGGGCTGGATCTCCTTGAACAGCAGGCCGGCCGCGTAATAAGGCGTGTGCCACGAGTCGATCGTGTACTGGAGCAACTCTTGCGGTGCTCCGAACTTCAGCGACTGCAGCGCCATGGTGTCGAGCTGCCCTTCGGTCACGAAGACGTCGACATCCTTCGCATACTTGGGCGTCTTGTCGTCCGGGCGGCCGTCACCGGTCCAGGCGAACGAGAGCCCCGCGTCTTCCCAGTCGAGACGGTAGGCCGAAGCGCCGTCCTTGACGTGCGAGCGCGGCCAGTGGCGGACCTTGACCCCGTCGTGGTCGTAACAGATACCGTTCTCGTCCTTCCAGTCAAACTCGGTGACT
>JAENXK010000094.1 GCA_016649615.1 Thermoleophilia bacterium | reverse complement strand
TGACCGGCCCGATGCAGGTTGCCGGGCGGGGCTCGCTCAACTTCGAGGAGCGGCTCGCGCTGGAGCGCGACTACCTCGACAACATGACGATCTCCGGTGACATTTCGATCCTCCTGAGGACCCCCGGTGCCGTGATCCGGGGACACGGCGCATTCTGAGACCGGCTCCGTGCCCACCCTCGAGGTGAGCATCGTCAGCCATGGCGCCGCGCACCTCCTGCGGCGCTGCCTCGTCTCACTCGAGGAGCACCCGCCGTCCCGGGAGATGCGGGTGACCGTGGTCGACAGCGGCAGCCCGGACGAGACCCCGGACATGGTCGAGCGTGAATTCCCCGATGTACGGCTGATCCGCCGGGGCAACATCGGATTCTCGGCCGCCAACAATCTCGCGCTCGCCGAGAGCGAGGCCCCGGCCGTGCTGCTGCTCAACCCGGATACCGAGCTTTCGGCCGGGGCGCTGGATACGACCCTCTCGCGTCTCGAGAGCGACCGGTCGATCGGCATGGTCGGCTGCAGGCTGGTCACCGAGACCGGTGAACTCGACCACGCCGGCAAGCGGTCGTTCCCCACTCCGCTCGGCGCCCTGGGTCACTTCACCGGAATCGGACGGCTCGCCGGCGCACCGCGGGCGCTGTCCCAGTACCGGGCGACCGAACTCGGCGAATACGAACCGGGCGAAGTCGACGCCGTGAACGGCGCCTTCATGCTGGTCAGGCGCGAAGCGCTGCGGTCGGTCGGGCTGCTCGACGAGGGCTACTGGCTCTACATGGAAGATCTCGACTGGTGCCGCCGTTTCTGGCGGGCCGGCTGGAAGGTCTTTTACGAACCGGGGGCGACCGCGCTCCACATCAAGGGCGGGTCCAGCCCGAAGCGGCGGCGGCTCCGGCAGGAGGTCGCCTTTCATCGCGGCATGGGACGATTTTACCGGCGTTTCGATGCACCCGACAGCCCGGCGCTGCTGAATCTCGCCGTCTATCTCGGGATCGCCCTCAAGCTGACGATCGGCCTGGTGATCACAGGGGTCCGGGGGCGTTGAAACGCCTCAGCCGGCTGGTCCGCAGCCGGGCCGCGGAAGGTGCCCTCGCCGGCGGCGTCTCGCTGGTTCTGGCCCTGATCACGATCCGGATCTGGAATGCGGACCTGTCCGTTCCCTTCGAGTATTACTGGGACGCGCTCTTCACCCTGGGTCACGTCAAGAGTCCCCTCGAACACGGGTCCGCCAATCTCAATCCGGATCTCGGCGCGCCGTTTTCGAGCCAGGCCTCCGAGTTTCCCCAGGTCGCGCCGCTCGAGTTCCTGAAGTTCCGCCTGATCGGGCTGTTCACCGACGACGCCCCGCTGGCCATGAACATCTACTGGCTGGCGAGCTTTCCGATGGCTTCGGTTTCAGCCTGGTGGGCGATGCGGGCGCTCGGGGTCAGCGGGCCGGTCGCGATCGTAGGCGGGGTGCTCTTCTCGCTGCTCCCCTACCACTTCTGGCGGGGCGAATCCCACCTCTACCTCTCGGCGTACTGGGTCATCCCGATGGCCGGCTACCTGATCGCCAGGGTTCTGGAAGGGTCGTCCCTCGGGTTCACGGGCGCCGCCCTGCGCGACGATCGTGGCCGGCGACGGACTCTCTTTCTCACCGTGCTGCTCTGTCTGCTGATCGCCACAGGTCCGAGTTACTACGCCGCCTACTCGGCGATCATCCTGGTCGCGGTCTCCCTCGTGGTGCTGGCCGGCACCGGTGACTTCAGAAGTGCGGCCGGCGGCACCCTCGCCGCGATCCTGATCGCGGTGCTGCTCGCCGCGGGGCTGGCCGAGACCTTTGCCTATCGGTCGGAACACGGGACGAATCCGGAAATCCCGGGGCGCAGCCTGGTCGAGAACGAGCGCTATGGACTGAGCCTGACCCAGCTCGTCCTGCCGGCGACCAACCACCGGCTCGAGCCGCTGGCCGAACTCAAGGCCCGATACCTGGACGAAACCGAAATCCCCAGTGAGGACGCGCAGTCACTGGGACTGTTCGGAGTGATCGGGCTGCTGTTTGTGCTGGCCGCCGCAGGGAGTGCGGCGATCTCACGAAGACGGTGGTCCACGCCGCTGGAGAGCCGGGCCGGGATAGCGGTGATCGTCACCTTCCTGGTGGCGACGATCGGCGGAGCCTCAATGCTGGTCGCCCTCGGGCTGACCGAACAGTTCCGCAGCTGGAACCGGCTTTCGGTCCTGATCGCCTTCTTCGCACTGCTCGGCTTCTGCCTGCTTTCCGACCGGCTCCTCGGGCGGATCCTGGGGCTTCGCCACGGGCGGGCCCTCGCCCTGCTGGCGGGACTCGCGGTGCTCGCGACCGGCCTCTACGACCAGACGCCGGCCCGCTGGCCGAAGCAGTTCGACCACCTGGCGATTGCGGCCGAGTTCCGCCAGGACGCCGAGTTTGTCGCCGGGATCGAGCGGATGCTGCCGGAGGGTTCGGCCGTCTTCCAGCTGCCCTACCTGGAGTACCCGGAAGGGTTCCCGCCGCCGGGACGGATGACCGACTATGACCCGTTGCGCGGTTACCACCACTCCCACGGCCTGCGCTGGAGTTATGGAGCGATGAAGGGCCGGTCGGCCGACCTGTCAGCCTGCCTCGAGGGCCTGGGCCTCGGGAAGAAGATCAACGCCGCCCGGGCGATCGGCTTCGACGGCCTCTGGCTGGACAGCTTCGGCTATGAGCCCGATCAAGCGGAATCGGTCACTTCCAGGGCGGCCTTTCTGACCGGATCCGATCCCCTGATCAGCGGAGACGGCAGGTTCCACTTTTACGACCTGCGGGGAGTTGAGCCCGGTCCCGGCTACCGGCAACGGGTCAGCGAGGCGATCCCGGCGTCCGGCGACGAACTCCAGGACTGCTCCGCCCTCGTCGCGGCGGCGTCCCGGGGTCCGGCGAACTGAGGGCTACCTGCCGCGGCCGCTGAACCGGCCGCCCGCGGGGGTCAGGATTTGATGGCGGCCCGGCCGCTGTAGTCGATCCGGTTGAGCAGGGGTGCGTCGTCGCGGCCTTCGAAGTACTCGTCGAGCGCCTTGCGGGCCCCCACCCAGTGTCCGTAGTCATCGATTAGCAAGACCCCGCCGGGGTTGAGCCTGGGCCAGAGATGCTCCAGTTCATGCCTGGTCGATTCGTACCAGTCCGTATCGAGCCTGAGCAGGGCGATCTCGTCGGGCGCTTGGTCCGGGATTGTCTGCTCGACCTCTCCCGGGACGAACCGGATCCTCGCTGACGGGTAGCCGGTTGAGGCCATGTTGGCGCGGACCTCGTCCAGCGACCCGAATGCGAAAACGGGATTGTGGATCCGGCCCTGGCGTTTCTCCCAGCGGTCGATCATCCGCCGGCCGCGTGGGTCGAGGTCGAATTCCCCGGGTCGGCTCATGCCGGCAAAGGTGTCGAACAGCCAGACGTTTCGGGAGTCTGCACCGAGGCTCGTGAGGGTTAGCGCGGCCGGCATCGAGCTGCCTCCCTTCCAGACACCACACTCGACCACATCGCCGGCGATCCCGGCGCTCTCGATATGCCTGATCGCCTGCCAGAGTGCGTACCGGCGCTCGACCGATCATCGTAAAATCGGCCACCCGGTCACTGACCATGGTGAATTCAGTCTCCATGTCGAAGCAGGGGTCGCCGGGAAAAAGCCTGGACTTGAGCTCCCGGGCGGCCTGCCTGGCCCGCTTTGCCGCCCGACTCAGATTTCCGCGAGAAGCTCTGATTGATCTCCCTGTGTCATCGGTGCCCCGGACCGCCGGCCGTGGCGGTTCCGCCTTCAGAAAGTCAGTAAGTCTGAGGCGTCGCTCAGGAGGGGCGCCTCTTTGTCGCGGGCCGAGAGCAGCGGTGATTCGACCCCCCACTCAACTCCTATCCCGGGATCGTCCCAGCGGATTCCGGCCTCGGTCCCGGGGTTGTAGAGACTGGAAACGAGATAGGTCACGTCGGCCAGATCCGAGAGCACGCAGAAGCCGTGGCCGAAGCCGACCGGCACATAGAGCTGGTGGTGGTTTCCGTCGTCGAGTACATGGCCTTCCCACTGGCCGAAGGTCGGCGACTCACGGCGCAGGTCGACCGCGACGTCAAAGATCCGGCCGCGCGGGCAACGGAGCAGTTTCGCCTGGCCGGGGTCGGTCTGGAAGTGAATGCCGCGCAAGGTGTGCTTCGTCGAGCGGGAGTGGTTGTGCTGGACGAATTCGACATCCACGCCAAGCTCGCGCCAGGCATCCCGGCTGAAGGTCTCGACGAAAAAGCCCCGTTCGTCCCCGTGTACTTCGGGCTCGATCAGCACGACCCCGTCCAGTTTTGTCCCGAGCGCCCGGGCCACGATCAGGAGGCCGGCCCGGCCAGCTCGGTCCCGTACTGGCGCAGGTAGTACTCGCGGTACTCGCCCGAGCGCAGGGTCTCCCACCACTCACGGTTCTCGCGGTACCAGTTGAAGGTGCGCTCGATCCCCTGATCGAACGAAACCGCGGCCTTCCAGCCGAGGCCTTCGGTCTTCTCCGAAGCCAGCGAGTAGCGGACGTCGTGCCCGAGCCGGTCTTCCACGTAGCTGATCAGCGACTCGTCCCGGCCGGCCAGATCGAGGATGCGCCGGACCACTTCGATGTTGGGCAGCTCGTCGGGGCCACCGACGTTGTAGACCTGACCTGCCTGTCCCCGCTCGAGGACGGTCTCGATCGCTGTGCAGAAGTCGCGCACGAACAGCCAGTTGCGCACCTGCATGCCGTCCCCGTAGACCGGGATCGGATCGCCGTGAATGGCGTTCAGGATGACCAGGGGAATCAGCTTTTCGGGATGCTGCTGCGGGCCGTAGTTGTTCGAAGCCCGGACGATCAGCGAGTCGGCCCCGTAGGTCTGCTTGAAGGCCGATACGACCAGGTCGCCTCCGGCCTTGGAGGCCGCATAGGGCGAGGAGGGATCGAGCGAGGAGACCTCGGTGAACGAACCCTCGTCGATCGAACCATAGACCTCGTCGGTCGAAATCTGAAGGTGGCGGATGCCGGCTTCCCGGGCCGCTTCCAGAAGCACGTAGGTGCCGTAGACATCGGTCGTGATGAACTCGCCGGGGGCCTCGATCGAGCGGTCCACGTGCGATTCGGCGGCGAAATTGACGATCGCATCGCATCCGTCCAGCGCCCGCCTGACCGCCTCGGGATCGCAGATATCGGCTTCGACCAGCGAGAACCGGTCGGCCGGGAGGCCGTCCAGGTTCTCCCTCCGGCCGGCGTAGGTCATCTTGTCCAGGACCACGACCTCGTCCTCCGGGCGACTGCCCAGACGGTGCTGCACGAAGTTCGAGCCGATGAAACCGGCGCCGCCGGTCACCAGGAGCCTCATTTTGCGCTTTCCTCCTCCAGCGACCGGCGCTGGGCCAGGTAGCCGGCCAGCCCGTCCTGCCAGGAAGGCAGCTCGATCGCGTGTCTGTTTTCGGTGGTCAGGGCCGAATGGGCCGGGCGGGGCGCCTTGCGCCCGAACATCTCGGTTGTGGCCGAAAGGGTGGTCACTTCCATCTGGGCCCGCTCGAAGATCTCGCGGGCGAACTCGTACCAGGAGCAGCGGCCGGCGGCGGCCATGTGATGAATGCCGTAGGCGTCGGAGTCGATCAGCCGGACCAGCCCGTGAGCCAGGTGCCAGGTGTAGGTCGGGGAGCCGACCTGGTCGTGGACGACCAGTACCTCGCCGTGGGTCTTGCCGAGCCGGAGCATCGTATCCACGAAGTTCGGGCCGTTGATCCCGAACAGCCAGGAGGAACGGACCACAAAGGAGCGGCGGTTCGCAGCCATGGTCGCCTCTTCCCCGGCAAGCTTGGTCTGGCCGTAGATGGAGGTTGGGTTGACCGCATCACTTTCGACGTAGTCTTCGCCCTTGGTGCCGTCAAAGACGTAGTCGCTCGAGACATAGACCACCCGGGCACCGAATTCGGCGGCCACCGTGGCCACGTTGCCGGCCCCGGCGCCGTTGACGGCGAGAGACTCGGCCGGCTGGTCTTCGGCCCCGTCGACGTCGGTCCAGGCGGCGCAGTTGAAGACCACGTCGGGGCGCTCTATTTCGAACCGGTTGCGGAGCTGGTCCGGGTCGGTGATGTCGAGATCGGTGTGCCCGAAACCGCGCACCGCATGACCGGCGTTGTCGGCGGCCAGCATCACGTCGCTTCCCAGCATTCCCCGGGCCCCGGCGACAAGCAGCTTCATCAGATGATCTCGATCTCAGAGCGGTCGCCGACCAGAAGCCGGAAAGTCTTGGGCGGTCCTTTGGTCCTCACGACCCGTACATCGCGTCCGAGCAGGCTCGCTTCCATGCGCGTCCCGAGGTCTTCGACCGTCGCCCCTTCGAGCAGGATCGAGTGCTCGACTTCGGAGCGGCGGATCTTCACGTTCTCGCCGATCGAGGTGTACGGGCCGATGTAGGCCTCCTCGATCATGGCGCCGGCCCCGATCACGGCCGGGCCGCGCACCACCGAACCCTTCAGGACCGCGCCCTCCTCGATGATCACCCGGCCCTCTACCTTGGAGTCTTCGAGCCTGCCGTCCACCCGGGACTCGATCTCCTCCAGGACGAGCCGGTTTGCTTCGAGCATGTCGCCGAGCTGTCCGGTGTCTTTCCACCAGCCGTCGACGATCTCCGAGCGGACCCTGCAGCCCTGGTCGATCAGGACCTGAATCGCTTCGGTGATCTCCAGCTCACCCCGCCAGGACGGCTCGAGCGACCGGGCCGCGTCCATGATCGAGGGCGAGAAGAGATAGACCCCGACCAGGGCCATGTTCGACGGCGGGTCTTCGGGCTTCTCGACCAGCCGGACCACGTGTTCGTCTTCGAGTTCGGCCACTCCGTAGGAGCTGGGGTCATCGACCGGGGTCAACAGAATGATCGCCTCGGGAGATTCGGTCCTGAACGACTCGACCAGCCCGGTGAGTCCGTCGCGCAGGAGGTTGTC
>JAENXK010000124.1 GCA_016649615.1 Thermoleophilia bacterium | reverse complement strand
TTGAAGGTCGCCGGCCGCTTCAGCCGATCACCATCCAAGTGGCACAGCGAAGCGAAGTCACTTGGATGCTTTGTTCGAGCGGCGGCTGCAGCCGCCGCGAGGCAGCAGCCCTTACCAGCGGTAGTGGGCGAAAGCCTTGTTGGCCTGCGCCATGCGGAAGATGTCGTCTTTCCGCTTGTAGGCGTTGCCCTGCTGCTTGGTCGCGTCGAGGATCTCGTTGGCGAGGCGCTCGGACATCGCGTACTCGTTGCGGGCCCGGGCAAAATCGACCAGCCAGCGGACGGCCAGGGTGCGAGAACGGCGGGCCGGGACTTCGACCGGCACCTGATAGGTGGCGCCACCGACCCGGCGGGAACGGACTTCAAGAGCGGGAGTGAGTTGCTTGATCGCCTCTTCCAGCGTCTCGACGGCGTCTTCGCCGGAGCGCTCGGCGACAATCGCCAGGGCGTCATAGGTGATCTGCTCGGCGGTCGACTTCTTGCCGTGGCGCATCACCTTGTTGATGACCTGCTGGACCAGACGGCTGCGGTACCTGGTGTCGGCTTCGAGCGGCCGGATCGATGCTGCAGAACGGCGTGCCATCAGCTCGCCTTGACTCCGTAGAGCGAACGGCCCTGCTTGCGGTCGGATACACCGGCCGCGTCGAGCGTGCCGCGTACGACCTTGTAACGAACACCGGGAAGATCCTTTACCCGGCCGCCGCGAATCAGCACGACCGAGTGCTCCTGGAGGTTGTGGCCTTCGCCGGGAATGTAGGCGGTGACTTCCATGCCGTGGGCCAGCCGGACACGCGCAATTTTCCGCAGAGCCGAGTTCGGCTTCTTCGGAGTGACCGTCGCAACACGGGTGCAGACGCCGCGGCGCTGGGGGGCGGCTACCTTCTTCTTGTTGCCCTGCCCCGACTTGAGACCCGGGGTGGTCACCTTCTTGTTGGGCCGTTTGCGACCCTTGCGTACGAGTTGATTGGTATTTGGCACGGCGGCGGATACTACAGGTATTGCCGCATTGCCGCGCATCACACCGGGCGGCGCTACCCGTACGATTCCGGGGGTGAGCGACCTGCCGATCCTGGCAATCGACGTCGACGGAGTGATCAGCCTGTTCGGGTTCGAGACGACGCCCCCGGCCGGGTCGGCCCGGTTCGAGCTGATCGACGGCACCCCGCATTGCATCTCGCTGGCCGCCGGGGAGCGCCTGCTCCGCCTTTCCGGAGTCTTCGAAATGGTCTGGGCCACCGGATGGCAGGAGCGGGCGAACGACCGCCTGCCGCAGATCATCGGAATCGGGCCGCTACCGGTGATCGAGATCGACGGTCCCGGGGTGGCCCCGAAGTCCGGCCCGGCCCACTGGAAGCTGGAGCCGCTGGACCGCTTCGTGGGTGAGCGGGCGGTTGCCTGGATCGACGACTCCTTTGACCAGAGCTGCTTTGAATGGGCCGAAGCGCGTGAAGCCGGGGGCTCTCCCACGCTGCTTGTCCCGACCGAACCGGATCTCGGCCTCGAGGAGGGGCACGTAGCCGCCCTCGAGTACTGGGCCGGCCACCTCGCCGATTTCCGGGGAGGGGTTCCCGGCGGAGTTCGAAACCCGTAATTCGGCGCCGGGACCGGCAATTCGGCGGTCGTCGGCGCCAGCTACACTTGTCGGGTGGAGGGATACCTGCCCGTCGTATTTCTTTTGATCGTGCTCAAGGTCCCCGTGATCGGCATGATCTACCTGCTCTGGTGGGCCAGCAAGCCTGCCCCGGACGCAGAATCGGCCGGAGACGAAGGCGACGGCGGCAGACCCGAACGCCTGATTCCGGGGCCGAAGTTCCCCCGTGGCCCGCGCCGCGATCCCCACGGTGGCGGCTCGCTCAGGCCGTCGGCTCCGAGCCGGGGAACCAGGACCCGTGGCCCGGGCCGCAGGCCGGTACGAACCCCGGCCAGAGACAACGCCGGCCACTCAGCGGACTAGTCCCAGACCGCTTCGCCCGCGGCCTGACCTGCCGCCGGGCCGGTCTGCCCTCAGGCCGCGACGCCCGGGGTCCGCGGCTCCTTGCGCTCCTTCTCGACCGTGCGCAGGTAGTCGTCGAAGTCGACCTGGATCGTGTGGCGCTTTGAGGTGACGTAGCGGCGCTTCATTCTTGCCTGCTCGAGCGCTACCGCACGAGCCATGCTGGAGCGGTCGGGAAGCGAACATCTGCCCTCGATCAGATCGGCGACCCAGGCCGACTGGGCCTCGGCCAGCGGCATGATCGCCCCCAGCGGCTGGATCAGGCCGATGAAGTAGAGGCCGGGATGCCCGATCGAGGCGACCCTCCGGTAGAGGTCTACCTGGTTGTCCTCGGTGCTGATGACCTCTTCGTCGAAAAAGGGGAATGTGATCCGGTAACCGGTGCAGTAGATGACCAGATCGATCTGCTCCGAGCTGCCATCGGTGAAAACCACCCGATCGCCGTCGAAATGGTCGATGTTCGGCTTCACCTTGATGTCGCCGTGCCCCAGCCGGGGAACGAGGTCGCTTGAAACAGTCGGGTGGGCATGCAGTGGCTCGTGGTCGGGCTCGGGCAGGCCGAAGTCGGTCAGCTTTCCGACCGTCATCCGAAGTGAACGCTTCAGAAAGAAGCTCTGGACCGCCAGCGGCGCCCGGCTCATCGGGCCCGACATCGCCCGGTCGGTCGGGGTACTGCCCAGGTATTTGGGCAGAATCCAGGCCCCCCGGCGCATTGCCAGGAAGGTGGTGTCGGCGATCCGGGAGGACTCGACCGCGATGTCGGTGGCCGAGTTGCCGATCCCGAGGACCAGCACCCGCTTGCCCTTGAGGATGTCGGGCGTACGGTAGTCGTGGGCGTGCATCTGCTCGCCCTCGAATTCGTCGGATCCGGGGAAGGCCGGCTCGGGCCAGCGGGAGTCCCAGTGATGGCCGTTGCAGACCATCACATCGGTATAGGTCTCGGTCCGGGTCTTGCCCTTCTTGCTTTTGACCGTGACCTCCCAGGAGCCACCGTCAACCGGGACCACGCTCTTGACCTCGGTCTTGAACTTGATCTTCTCGCGGATCCCGAAATGGTCCACGTAGTCATCGAAGTAGTCGGCGATCTGGAAGTGATTCGGATAGTCCGGCAGGTGACCGGGCATCGGGAAAGCGCCGTACTCCATCATCCCGCGGGAGGTGTTGATGTGGAGTGACTCGTAGGCGGCCGACATGCCGTTGTCGTTTTCGTAACGCCAGTTGCCGCCGACCTCGGAGCTCTTCTCGAAACAGTCGAACTCGATCCCGCGCTCCAGCAGGTTCTGACAGGCGGTAATGCCCGACGAACCGGCCCCGATCACACAGACACGCTTACCCCCGTTGTCACTCATGGGAGGCAGCATATAGCTGCGAACATCTCCGTCTCCGCCGCCGACCCTTAACGGCCGCGGCCCGCCGGCAGGCGGGCCGTCGGGCCGAGGCTCGTGCCGGCTGATCCGACTGGAAGCCGGGCCGGATGCGGGGCCGGACTACTCGGCTTTGTCAATCTCCTTGCTGATTCCTTCCAGCTCCTTGGCGAACCCCTCGCCGAAGCTGTCGGCGCCGGCGCTGCCGTTGCCGTCGGTCCCGAGGGCCCCGAGATCGTCTTCTTCGAGCAGCACTGTCTCCTCGGCCGGGGTGAACGGCTCGGTCGGCTCGATCGTGATCGAGCGGTAGCGCTTGAGACCGGTCGCGGCCGGGATCAGCTTGCCGATGATCACGTTCTCCTTGAGCCCGACCAGACGGTCACGCTTGCCTTCGAGCGCGGCGTCGGTCAGGACCTTGGTCGTCTCCTGGAAGGAGGCGGCCGAGAGGAACGACTTGGTGGCAAGCGACGCCTTGGTTATGCCTAGGATCTTCTCCTTCGACTTGGCCACGGTTCCACCATCGGCCTTGGCCTGCTTGTTGATCTGCTTGAGCAGGTGGATGTCCTCGAGCTGACCGGGCAGCAGGTCGGTCGACCCCTTGGTCTCGATCTCGACCATGCGCAGCATTTGCCGCACGATGATTTCAATGTGCTTGTCGTTGATCTCGACGCCCTGGGCGGTGTAGACCCGCTGGACCTCGGCCACCAGGTACTGCTCGATCGCGGTCCTGCCGCGGATCGCCAGCACGTCGGCCGGGTAGAGCGAGCCTTCGTTCAGCTGGTCACCCGGCTCGACCTTCTCGCCCTTGCTGACCAGGAGCCGGGTCCTCGGCGGGAAGCTGTACGAACTCTCCTCGCCGTTGGGCTCGGTCACGGTCACGGTGGCCGATTTCTCCGACTGCTCGACTAACACCTTGCCGGCCACCTCGGACATCTGGGCCAGGCCCTTGGGCTTGCGTGCTTCGAACAACTCGACCACCCTGGGCAGACCCTGGGTGATGTCGTGTCCGGCGACACCACCGGTGTGGAAGGTACGCATGGTCAGCTGGGTGCCGGGCTCGCCGATCGACTGGGCGGCGATGGTGCCGACCGAATCGCCGATCTGGACCATGAAGCCGGTCGCCGGCGCGACTCCGTAACAGGAGCGGCACACCCCGCGCTCGGCGTTGCACTTGAAGGCCGAACGGACCGGGACGGTCGCCCCTTCATCGCCCTCGAACGAGGAAGCGATGTCGTCCAGTTCAACCTTGGTGATCAGCTGGTTGCGCTTGAGTACCTGGCGGCCGCGCTTGGTCTCGAACTTCTTCGCGGCCAGCCGGCCGAGCAGGTTCTTGTTGACGTCGCCGGTCGCATCGAGAACAGGCATCTCGATGAACTCCTTGGTCTTGCAGTCCTCGGTCCGCACGATCACGTCCTGGGCGACGTCAACCAGACGCCGGGTCAGGTAGCCGGAGTCCGCGGTACGAAGCGCCGTGTCGGCCAGGCCCTTGCGGGCGCCGTGGGTCGAGATGAAGTACTCGCCGACCGAGAGGCCCTCGATGAAGTTGGACTTGATCGGACGCTCGATGATCTCGCCCTTCGGATTCGCCATCAGGCCTCGCATGCCGGCCAGCTGACGGATCTGCTTGAACGAGCCACGGGCGCCGGAGTTGGCCATCATGAAGATCGGGTTCAGCTGGTGGAGGTTGTCCTCCATCGCCTGCCCGACTTCCTCGGTGGCTTGATTCCACTTGTCGGTGACCTGGCGGTGACGCTCTTCAGCGGTGTGCCAGCCCTCGTCGAACTCGGTCTGGATCTGCGCCGTCTCGGCGTCGATCCGCTCGATGATCTCTTCCTTCTCGGGCGGTGGCACCACGTTGTTCTTGGAAACCGTGATGCCGGCCCTCGAGGCGTAGTGGAAGCCGAGGTCCTTGAAGGCGTCGAGCACCTGCGAGATCGCCGGCGCGCCGTAGAACTCGACCAGCCAACCGACCATGTCGTTGATGTCGCGCTTCTTCAGTGACTGGTTGACGAAGTCGTACTCGGCCGGGTCGAAAACGTCGCCGAGCGCCTCCTTCAGCCCGCGCTGGATCCGGTCGTTGAAGATGATCCGGCCGACCGTGGTCAGGAAGTGCTCCTGACCGGCCTGGCGGTACTCGGCGTAGTCCTGCAGCTTGAC
>JAENXK010000220.1 GCA_016649615.1 Thermoleophilia bacterium | reverse complement strand
TTGCTGGCGCGGTCGACCGTGTCCATGTAGCGGTAAGCCTGGGCCGTCGTTACCTCTCCCTCATTACCGCCGGGATTCGGAACCGCCTCCGCCAGCGATGGAACCTGACCGCGGAAACGGGACTCAGTCTGAATCGGGTCGCACAAGGCTCCGGCCACGGCCGGAGCCGCTTGAGCGAAAACGAAACTCGTTGCCAGAGCGCCCAGGAGGACGATCCTTCGTCTCATCTGCGTCTATCCTTCCTTGGACGCAATCCCCTTGACTCGTAAGCTAGTCACTCGTAACAGTTGTGTCAAGCCGGGGCAGAAGCCCTGAACGCCCGGGGAGACCCGCCGGACCGAACTCTGGCACTAGCTGGCCTTGGCAGCGGTGAAGAAACCCGGTGAAACTGCTTGCCGCAAATACCCGTCAATAGGGTTGGATTACCCTGGCTATTGGCAGGAGAAGGCCGATTCTGACTGCTGGAATTTGGCCGGCGTGTGCTTTGACTCGCGCGGACAGCCACCATAGAGCCGACCGTGCGAACAGCCTTGCGCGGAATATGTGGCGGGCGGGTGCCGACAGATACCCCCCTGGCACCCAGTAGATCGGTTACGGTCGGTTACAGACCCCGGAACTGCAGGGAAAGCAGAGCCGCGGAGTGCGTCCCCAGGATAAATCGGGACGGGGAAGAGACGGGCCAGATGGAGCCAAGGACGGACCTCCCGCAGAGCGACGGCGTCGCCGCCTTGGTTTCGCCCAACCAAGCCGGGACCGCCAGCGGGCGGCAATCGTCGATTCGCTCGCAGGCAGCTGCGGCGGCTGCCCTTCTCGTAGCGCTGCTCGCCCTAGCCTGCGTGCCGGCAACTGGGTCCGCTGCTCCACAGGGTCCCTGGATACTGCCGGCGATCGACATCGCCACGACTGAATGGTCAGGCGGGGGGTTGACTGCCTCCGGTCCGCAGATCGCGGTCGGTCCCGGCCGCACCGCCACTGCGGTTTGGACCGGGCCCGAATACGGCGCTGCCGACTCCAAGAAGGTGATCCAGGCCGCCACCCGCCCACCGGGAGGATCGTTTGCGGTGCCGGTCAATCTCTCCCTGCCCGGGCAGGACGCCGGCGGTCCACGGATAGCTATCGGACCAGACGACGCGACAACCGTGGTCTGGATCCGCAGCAACACCATTCAGGCTGCTACGAGAGCGCAGGGCGGCTCTTTTGGGGCCGCTGTGAATATTTCCCCGGGGTCCGGACAGCCGCAAATCGCAATCGCACCCGACGCCACCGCCACCGTGGTCTGGAGCGGAGACGTCTGGGGGCGTGACGGCCTTACCCAAGCCGCCACCCGCCCGCCGGGAGGCTCTTTCAAAGCTCCGGTGGATCTCTCCGGAAGCACATCATTTTCGCCGCAAATTGTGACCGACCACAACGGTACTGCTACCGCGGTCTGGCGCAGCTTCCTTCTCAACGATGCGCCGTCGACTATCCAAACGGCCTCAACGGGTCCACCGGTCTTTTTTGCCTTGGGCGTGACCAAGTCGGGTACAAGTCAGGGCAAAGTCACCTCCAGCCCGGCCGGGATCGAGTGCGGAGCCGACTGCAACAACATCTTCGACTTCGACACCAAGGTCACCCTGACGGCGACACCTGATCCCGACAGTAGCTTCACCGGCTGGTTCGGGCACTGTTCGGGAATGGCAACAAGTTGCGAGGTGACCATGACCTGGCCGAGAGAGGTCACCGCGAAATTCGATTCCTCCCCGCCTCCACCGGACTGCAAGAAGGCCACCCTCAGCCTGGTCAAGGTCAAGAAGGACAAGAACAACGGCACCGCCAAAGTGACCGCCAAGGTGGGAGAGGCCGGCAAGGTGATCCTGAAGGGCCTGAAGAAGGTCAAGAAGGACTCCAAGGAGGCCGACGCCAAGGGCGCGGTCAAGCTGAAGGTCAAAGCGAAGGCCAAGGCTGCCAAGAAGCTGAAGAAGAAGGGCGAGCACCAGGTGAAGGCCAAGGTTCTATTTAAACCGGCCAGCGACTGCCCGAACAAGACCAGGTCGAAGGAAGTGAAGCTGGTCAGGCGGGGTTAGGTTTTCGCCAAGTGGGCGGCACCGGGCTCGAACCAGTGACCCCCTGCGTGTAAAGCCCGTGGCGCGAAATTCTCCAGTTGGCTCTGTACAAGAGTTTATTGCTTGCTGAAGCCGAAACTCGGGTGACGGAGCGAGTCGTGGATACCCGCCGATTAGGA
>JAENXK010000147.1 GCA_016649615.1 Thermoleophilia bacterium | reverse complement strand
GGCAGGCGCCACTTGTGGGGGAGGACCAGATCGTGGACGTCCTTCGGGCCCCAGGATCCTCGGTCGTAGATCTGGACGTCGGGCGGGTCCTCCAGCATCGGCGCCGAAGCGGCCCAGAGGCGCTCTATTCCATCGGCAGTAGTGAACAGGGTGTGGTCGCCGCTCATCGCGTCCCGGATCAGGCGCTCGTAGGCCTTCAGCGTGTTGCCTTCCTTGCCGGCGTCGCTCAGCGAGAACTGGAGGCTTGCCTTGTCGAGCTGCATGCCGGGGCCGGGCTGCTTGCCGTAGAAAGAAAGCGAAATCCTGGAAGACTCATCGAGGTCGAAGGTGAGATGGTCGGGACCGTACTGGCCGACTCCCGACCCAGCCGGGAACATGCTCTTCGGCGGGGCCCGAAAGGCGATCGAGATGATCCGGCCACCTTCGGCCATCTGCTTGCCGGTCCTCAGGTAGAAAGGCACACCGGACCAGCGCCAGTTGTCGATGGTGGCCTTGAGCGCGATGAAGGTCTCGGTCCGGGAATCGGATGAGACCCCGTCCTCGTCCCGGTAGCCCTCGTAGCGTCCGCGGACCACGTGTTCGGGCATGATCGGTTTGAGCGAGCGGAAGACCTTGTTCTTTTCCTCGGTGATCGAGGCCGGTTCGAGCGCGACCGGCGGCTCCATCGCCACGAAACCGAGGATCTGGAGCAGGTGGGTCACGACCATGTCCCGGAAGGCGCCGGTCGCGTCGTAGAACTTGCCGCGCCCGTCGACCGAGAGCGTCTCGGGCACGTCGATCTGGATGTGATCGATGTGGTTGCGGTTCCAGATCGGCTCGAACAGGCCGTTGGCGAACCTCAGGGCGAGGATGTTCTGAGCCGCTTCCTTGCCGAGGAAATGGTCGATCCGGAAGATGCGTTCTTCCGGAAATACCTGGTGGACCTTTTCGTTCAGCTCCTTGGCCGAGGCCAGGTCGGTTCCGAACGGCTTTTCCATGACGATTCTCGAGCGGGCGACCAGCCCGGCCTCTCCCAGCATCTGGACAACCGAGGTGGCTGCGTTGGGAGGGACGCTCAGGTAGTGGAGACGCCGGGCCGGCCGGCCGATCGAGGCCTCGGCCTCGGCCACCGCGGTTGACAGCCCGGCCGGGCCGGCCGGGCCGGCGGCCTGGCTCACGTAACTCAGGCGGCGCTCGAAACGCTGCCAGTTCTCCTCGTCGAACGTGTCCGGGCCGAAGCCTTCGCAGGCTTCACGGGCCAGCCCCCGGAATTCAGCTGTGGTCCGTTCCTCGAGTGAGGTCCCGACGATCCGGCAGTCGGCAAGCTGCCCGGCGCGCTCCAGGTGCATCAGGCCCGGCAGGAGCTTTCGCTTGGCCAGGTCGCCGGTGGCCCCGAACAGGACGATCACATGAGGCTCGGGGGGCTCGAAGGTCGAGGCGTCGGCGTCGCGGGGTCCGTTTGCGTCCATGGCTCAATCTATCCGGGATCGGGGGGGTTTTGAAACACCGGTTTTCAAGAACCGGTGAGCGAGGCCTGAGGCCCGCCTCTGACTGCGGCGATCCGGCCGCACCAGAGGCCGAACAGGAGCACCGCGATCAGGGCGCCCAGCCAGTGAAGGCCGATAACTACGGCGATCAGGCTGGGCAGGCCGGCCAGCACGGCGCCGAGAATTGTCCGGGCTCGCGGCAGATCGAGCACGGTTGCCGTGAACGCGGCGCAGACGAGCCATGCCGCAGGTCCCGAGAACCAGCCCCAGGACTCAAAAAACGACTTCGGCAGAAGGATCGCCAGGGCGATCGAGAGTACGGCTACCGAAGCCAGTTGGATCAGGGTGCTTTTAAGGAAGATTGCCCGGTTCATGTCGGTCGGTGGCCCACGAATCGATTGCGGCGTCGAGGGATCGCCCGGGACTGCCGGGTCCCGGCATATAATCGCAGACCGATGAACGTGACCCGAAGGCCAATCCTCCGGCAGACCCGGAGACGGGTCGCCTCGATTTTTGCCGGTATCGCGCTGCTGGCGGTGCTGGTAGCGGTCGGTGGGACGTCTCCGGCGACGGCGACCGGCGGCGGTCCGCTGGTCCGGGCCGACCTTTCCCAGGCCGGCAAGGTCCTGATCGTCCAGGTCCGCACCAGCAGGCAGATCGCGCTCAGGGACCTCGCGCGGCAGCCCGATTTCAGGCGGCCCGCAGCGAAATATCTCTGTCTGGAGATCAACCGGGCCGGAGACAAGGTGGTTTCACGGGTGTGCCTGGGTGGCCGCAACCGCTCTCACCACGCGGTCGGCGTATCCCGGACCCTGAGAAGTGGCGAGGTCATCTCGAAGAAGACGGTCAGGGCGACGGTCAAACGGGTCAAGGGCAAGAAGCTGGTGGTCTCGTTCGAGCCCGGACCTGCCCACCTGACCCCCGGCAGGTACTCCTGGCGGGTGTCGCTTGCGGGGGTCGGATGTGATGCCGGCTCGGAGGGTTGCCGGAGCTACATGCCGGGCAACCGCCTGGCCAGATACGACATCAAGCCGATCGTCGCGGTCGGCTGTACCGGTGGCAACGGACAGGTTGTCCGGAGGGGCCCGGCTCGCGGCAAACGAATCGCCCTGACTTTCGATGACGGCCCCAGCGCGTACACACCCGGCGTGCTGAAGGTGCTCAGGAGGAAGAAAGCGAAGGCGACCTTCTTCATGCTCGGCCAGCGGGTGAATGCCGATCCATCGATGGCCCGCCGGGTACTGGCGGCCGGTCACGAGATCGGAAATCACAGCAATGCCCACGCGCTGCTGCCGAGTCCCGGCGATATCCGCTACACGAGCAACTTGATCCGCAGCCGGACAGGCTTCAGGCCCTGCCTCTTCCGCCCCCCATACGGGGCGATCAGCAGTTCGGTCCTCTCCGGTGCCCGATCCGCCGGGATGAAGACCGTGCTCTGGGACGTGGACACGCAGGACTGGAGGACCCCCGGGTCGGGCTCAATCGCGGCTTCGATCAGGAGTGCCGGGGCCGGATCGATCGTGCTCATGCACGACGGGGGCGGCCCCCGGAGCCAGACAGTCGCGGCGCTTTCCGGAGCGATCAGCAGTCTGCGCCATCGCGGCTACAAGCTGACCACGGTCTCCCGCCTGCTCGGCAACCGCACCATCTACCGTCCGGTCCGCTGACCCCGGCTCCGGGGCCGACCGGTTTTTGATCAGGGTTCGCCCAGAGGCTGGTAGGTGAGCCTGCTTCCGAGCAACTCGGAGACGGTGACGAATGAATAACCCTCATCCCTCAGTTCGTCGATCACCGAGGGAAGCGCGGCGATGGTGATCTCGCGATAGCGGTCGCCGCCGTCGTGCATCAGGATTATCGAGCCGAACTGGGCGTTCAGCTTGGTGCCCTCGACCACGGCATCGACCGTGGCACCGTCGGTCCAGTCTTCGGTATCGACGTCCCAGAGCACAGTGTCCATGTCTGCCTTGGTCGCCCGCGATACGAGTGCGGAGTCGACGTTGCCGTAGGGGGGACGGAAGGCGCAGGGCCGCACGCCGGAAGCCTCTTCGATCACGTCGTTTGTCGCCTCGAGGTCGGCCAGATCGGGTAGTGAATCGTGCTCCATCGAGTGGTTGCCGACTTCGCTTCCCTGCTCGACGATCGCGCGGACCTGATCCGGGTCCCGTTTGACGTTGGTGCCCAGCAGGAAGAAGGTGCCGCTGGCCCGTTTCTCGCGCAGGATTTCGAGGATGTCGGGGGTCGAGGTTCCCGGTCCGTCGTCGAAGGTCAGCGCGACCTGCCTTTCGTCGCGCGGTCCGTAGCGGACCTCCCGGCCCTTGGCGCCCTCGCACTTGACCAGGGCGGGGGTTCTGAGGTTGAACTCACCATCGCCATCGGCCGGCAGCCGGTCGACGCACCCGTCTCCGGGTGAACCGCTACAGCTGCCGTCACTGCTGATGAAGCGGAACCTGTACCGGTCGAACGGAAGGCCCAGTTCGGCCAGAGTCATCCGGACCGTCGTCACCCCGGGCGAGGGCTGGGTTACCTCGGCGAGCAGGTTGCCGTCGCCGGCCGCCTTGCCGGCCCGGTCGGCGATCGGGGTCGCTCCGACCGAGCGGTTTGAACCCCCGAGGCAGATCCGCTGGCCGAATGTGTTGTCCCCGTCGGACTCTGCCTGCTCCATCTCCAGGCACAGGTATTCGGCGCTGCCGCGGTCAAGGTCGGGCTGGGTCTCCAGGCTGCCCAGGCGTACCGGCCTGGCTGTATGGATTGTGAATTCGAACTCGCGCTCGACCTGGCGGATTTC
>JAENXK010000034.1 GCA_016649615.1 Thermoleophilia bacterium | reverse complement strand
TCGGACACCGCTGTGTCGGAGCCAAGGTGAACGGCAAGATCGTGCCGCTCCATTACCAGCTCAAATCGGGCGACATCGTCGAAGTCCTCACCGCCAAGCGTGAGCGGGGGCCGTCGCGGGACTGGCTCAAGCTGGTCCGGACCAGCCGGGCCCGCAACAAGATCAGGGCCTGGTTCCGAGAGGAGAGCCGGGAGGACAACGAGCGCAAGGGACGAGAGGCCCTGGGCAACGCCCTGAGGAAGCGCGACCTGCCGCCGCAAAAGTTCTCCGGCTCACCGATGCTGGCCGACGTGATGCGGGAGATGGGTTTTCGCAAGGCAGACGACTTCTACATCGCTCTCGGCCAGAGCAAGATCTCGGCCAAGACGACGGCGAACAAGCTGATACAGCGGCTGCGGGCCGGTGAGATCATCGAACCGGAGCCGGCGGACGACCCCGCCGGAGCAAAGATCCGTGACCACACGGTCAGGGATGCCTCGGAATTCGGGATTTCGGTGGAAGGTGCCGACAACATCGCCCTCCGCCTGGCCAAATGCTGCCGTCCGGTCCCCGGGGACGAGATCGTCGGCTACGTTTCGCTCGGCCGGGGGATCACGATCCACCGTGAGGACTGCCGCAACGTCGCCGACCTCGGCAACTCGCCTGAGCGCATGGTCGAAGTCAGCTGGGAGGGCGAGAACGAGGCCACGTACCGAGTCGAAATCCAGATCGATGCCTATGACCGCACCCGCCTGCTCGAAGACCTCTCCCGCGCGTTTGCGGAGGTCGGGGTCAACATCATCTCGGCCACCTGCACCACCAGCCCGCCGATGGTCAAGAACCGTTTCGTGATCGAGGTGGGGGACACCGGCCAGCTCAAGCAGTGCATCTCGAGAATGCGGCACGTCGAATCGGTCTTCGACGCATACCGGGTCACCCCCGGGGAATAGCGACTGGCGCACGCGCATTACAGGCGCACTGCTGCACGCGCACTGCTGCGCGCGGCCGCGACCAGGACGCGGCCCAGCACTGGCGTACTTCGCCGCTGACGACGCATCGGGGCTGACGGCGCGGCGGGAGATCCTGTGCGATTACCCAGCTATGTCATGGGTGATTGCACATGATCAGCCTTTGGGGCACGCTGACATTTCTCCGGGGAGGGATTCCCAGGCGGAGGTATCAGTCCTGTGGCAGCGTTGTCACCGATCTGAGCGGGTCTTTGCGCCTCGGTCGGCGTATTCAAGGCAGGCTCGTCACCGACCATGGAAAGGCAGCAAGCTCACGCGGCGATAATCGGGCTCGCTTCACGGCAGTATGGAGTTCTGGCACGACGCCAGCTGCGCGCTCTGGGAATCGGTCAAGGTCTGGTCGAGCATTGGCTGGGTTCGGGGCGCCTTCAGCCGGTGTTCCCCGGGGCCTACGCTCTGGGGCGGCCCGCCGGTGGATATCACGCGATTTGGATGGCTTCAGCGCTCTGCGCCGGCCCCAGGGCGGCTGTTTCGGGGCGGAGCGCCGCGGCGGCATGGGGATTCCTCGGTGCCGACCACCGGATCGAGGTCTGCCGGCCGAGTGGAAGGAGCAGGCGGATCGGGGGTGCTGGATCACATCAACGGTTCCTTCTCAGGGTCCGAACCGAATCTCTGATTACGGGTGATCTCACCCGGCTTGGATCGATACCGGTCACCACGGTTCCGAGGACGTTGATAAGTCTGGCCGGGAATCTGGAGAAGAGTGAGCTGCGGCGCGCGTTTCTTGGAGCAGGACGGCAGGGCTTGATCACTGAGGAGGGCATGGAGTACTGCCGGAGCCGGAGCCGGTCATTCGAAGGTCGGCAACGATTGATGGGTCTGATCGGTGCCTGGTCGCCCAATTCCGGAAAGGTCAGATCGAACCTTGAGGGCGAGTTCCTTCTGCTCTGTGGTGAATGTGGAATTCCTCCCCCCAGGACGAATCAGCGGGTCTGTGGATACGAAGTCGACTGCCTATGGCCCGAATCGAAACTGATCGTCGAACTCGACGGGCGAAGGTACCACGACGATGGAGTGGCTTTCGAGGCGGACCGGATCAAGGGAAATGTCCTGACCGGGGCGGGCTACACCCTGTTGCGATTCACCTACCGGATGGTCTCTGCCCGCCGGGATGAGGTGGCTGAGTCCCTGCGTGCGTATCTGGGTGCGCCTACGCGCGCCCGGTGAAACCAGCCGGTTTCCGTCAGTCCAGGCGGTCTTCGACCGATGACAGCTTGTCGGCCAGCGTCTGATCCCGGTCGCTTCGCTGGTCGATCTTGAGCACCGTATAGACCCGGGGGATGCCGTCCTCGAACGGGATCGCGTGCAGCTCTCCGGTGAGAGCGAGGATGTCGCCGACTTCTCCTTCGAGGGCCGTTCCCATCGGGTTCATCTCGAACCCGACCCGGTCCTGCCCCTCCAGGTGGCGACGGATCCGCACCAGGATGTCGCCGACGCTGGCCCCTTCCCGGCCGATCGGCAAGACGGTGATTTCAGCTGTGGCCATTGTCCGATGGTAGCGGGGAGGGGTATCCGGCCGACCGGGAGAAGGGCCGGGAGGGGAGTTGAGGCCGGGAGGGGAGTTGAGGCCGGGAGGGGAGTTGAGGCCGGGAGGGGAGTCGGGGTGGTGGGCCGGTGGCCGGTTCAGGCGATGACCGTGAGTGCCCCGGGGGCAGCGCGGATTGTGACTTCTTCGTGGCGCCCGATGAAATCGCCGTCGACCTGGACCGGGAACCGGGCGGTCGCGCCGTCGTCATCGGTGGAGAGCGAACGGATCGCGCCCTCGGTGAAGCCCTCGAACGACTCCACCTGGCGGTGCCGGTAGGCCGACATGCGGTTCGACAGCAGTCGCGGAATCACGCCGGCCACATCGAACTGGTTGGCTCTCTTCAGTACCACCATGGCCAGGGTCCCGTCGTCGATCGTGATGTTCTCGCAGACGTGGACCGGGCGGTTGCTGAAGTAGGTGAAAGGGTCGGAGTTCTGGATCAGCACCGTCACGCCCTCGTGGGATTCGCCCTCGACCGTGGCCTCGAGCCTGACCGGATTTCTCATGTATTCCCGAAGGTATCCGGAGACCGCCGCCCAGGTATAGAAATAAGGACCGGCTCTGGCCTTCAGCTTCGGGTTGGCGTCGACCCGCTCGACCACGGTCGCGTCGATCCCGGTTCCGCAGGAGAAAACGAAGTAGCGGTCGTCCACCCGGCCCAGGTCGATCTTTCTCGGCCGGAAGTCATCAGCCAGAGAGAGCAGGTGCTCGGTGGCGTCGACCACATCGTTGGGGATGCCCAGGGTGCGACAGACCACGTTGGTATTGCCCCCGGGAAGAAAAGAGACCGGGATGTCGGTTCCGGCGAGGCCGTTGACCACCTCGTTGATGGTGCCGTCGCCGCCGAAGGCAACCACCAGGTCGTATCCGTCGTCGCCGGCGTCCCTTCCGATCTCGGTGGCGTGATGCTGGCGCTCTGTCGCCTCAACCTCGACTTCGAACCTTCCCTGCAGCGCGTAGACCACCAGGTTCTTCAGCCGGTCGGAAACGGTGGTCGCGTAGGGGTTGACGATGATCAGCATGCGCCGCTTGCCGTTGGTCGTTTCGGGGTTCACCGCGCGACCTCGAAGACCGAGAGACCGTCCTGGTCCGTTTCGGTGATGCGACCCTGTTCGATCAGAATGTCGGTGTGTCCGATCACCTCGGAGAGGGTCAGGTAAGCCTGGGTGAGGGCGACGTTGCCCCATATCGCCTCCGCGATCGCGTGGGCCGGACGGGGCCGCTCTTCGATGATTCCGAAGATCTTTTCCAGACGGCGGGCTTCCGCGGCAAAGCGCTTGTCGATCAATGCCACATGGTCCAGGATCGGATCGCCGTGTCCGGAGAGCATCAGGTCGAGATCCATCTTGCGGGTCTCGGTCAGCGAGGCGTTGTAGTCGATCAGGGATCGGGTCCGGCCGGGGCTGCCGTCCAGCGGCCGGGATATAAGCGGGTTCGACGAGATGTGGGAGAGCAGGTGGTCCCCGGCGAACGCCATGCGGCGCTCCTCGTCGTGGAAGACGGTGTCAGAGGGACTGTGCCCGGGCCGGTGGAGCACCTTCAGGCTGCGGTTGCCGAGGTCGAGCAGGCTTTCGTGGGCGAGCGGCCTGGTCACGATCACCTTGTCGCCCCAGTCGAGGAAGCTGGCCGTCACCTCGCGCAGGCCGATTGCCACCTCCTCGGAGACGCCGTTACGCAGCATCAACTGGACGGCGTCGTCGTTTTCTTCCCTGGCCCTGTCTCCGAAGGCGGCGAGCCGGTCGACCGCCAGGTCGAGCGCGGCCACTTCCGCGCCCGAGCGCTCGGCGACCGTCCGGATCAGTCCGATGTGGTCGATGTGCTGGTGGGTTGCGACGACCAGGCCGATGTCCTCGATCGCGTGACCGGTCTCTCCGATTCTTTCTTCAAGTTCGGACAGCGACTGTTCCGATCGCGGCCCGGCGTCGATCAGGGTCAGCGGATCGCCCTCGATCAGGTAGCAGTTGACCCGCCCGACCGCGAATGGGGTGGGGACCGCCAGGCAGTGGACACCTTCGTTCGCCGCCTCGGCCAGGACTTCTTCCGGGCTCGGTCCGCCCGCGTCGGGTGTGTTGTCGCCCGGGTCAGCCGCAGAGTCGCTCATTCCCGCATCACCCTCCGCGGATCACCGCGAGCAGCTCGTCGCGCTTGGTCTCCATGTCCTCCCGGGAGGCGAGTGATTCCAGGTTGAGCCGGAGCAGGGGCTCGGTATTCGAGGGCCGGACGTTGAAGTGCCAGTCGGGGTAGTCGACCGAGACGCCGTCGAGATGGTTGATCTCGGCGTCGGTGTGGAGCGCCTCGATCTCTGCCATTTTCGCCACCTGGTCATCGACCTCGGAGTTGATCTCGCCCGATATGAAGTACTTCGAGTGGAACTCCTCCATTAGGTCGGCCAGGCTGCGGCCCTCCCTGGAGACAAGTTCGAGAATCCGCAGGGCCGGGATCGATCCGGAGTCGGCGCAGTAGAAATCGTGGAAGTAGTAATGGCCCGAGACTTCACCGCCGAATGCCGCGTTTTCCTCCCGCATCCGTTTTTTGAAGAAGGCATGACCGACCCGCGAGAGGTCGGTGCGGCCGCCGGCTGCGGCGACGACATCGGGGACGGCCCGGCTCGAACGCGGGTCGTAAAGAATCGTGGCACCGGGCTCGGCCGCCACAGCGGAGCGGGCCAGCAGTGCGCAGATGAAGTCGCCGTCGCAGAACTTGCCGTTGCCGTCGATGAAAAAACAGCGGTCCGAGTCGCCGTCCCAGGCGATCCCGAGGTCAGCTCCTTCCGAAACGACGGTCTCCATGATCAGCCGGCGGTTTTCCTCGAGCAGAGGATTCGGCTCGTGGTCCGGAAACTCTCCGTCCGGCTCGAAGTAGAGCTTCACCAGATCGAGGCCGAGTTTCTCGAGCACCGGTCCGATCATCGGCCCGGCCATCCCGTTTCCGCCGTCGACCACCACCCTGAGAGGCCGTATCGCCGACGGGTCGATGAACTTGAGGACCTCGGCGTGGTATTCGTCCCAGAGGTCGACCTGTTCCGAGGAGCCGCCGCCCGGGGGTTCGTCCAGGCCGGCCGCGATCAGGCGTTCCATGTCGCCGATTCCGGCTTCGCCGGAGAGGGCCAGGGCTCCTTCGCGGATCAGCTTGACCCCGGTGTAGGCCTTCGGATTGTGCGAGGCGGTGCACATCGCTCCGCCGTCGAGGCCACGGCTGCCGACCAGGAAGTAGAGGATCTCGGTCGGCACTTCGCCGGCGTCGATCACGTGGGCCCCCTCGCTGATCATGCCCTCACGGTAGGCAGCAGCCATGGCCGGGGCGGTGAGGCGCATGTCGCGTCCGAGCCCGACCCTGAGATCTCCCGTCTGCTTGCCACGGAGTTCGGCCAGCACCCGGATGAAGGCGCGGCCGATCTCACCGGCCGTGGCCTCGTCCATCTCGGTGCCGTACAGCCCGCGGACGTCATACGCCTTGAATATCGACATGACCTGATCTGCTCCTGTCTCGGTTATTCCCGGCCGTCGGCGGGGTTCGTGTTTTCAAATGCTTCGGCCAGCACCCGGTAGCTGTCCTCCAGCGACTGGGGCATGACCCGGTGGTCGGCGATGACCGGCATGAAGTTGGTGTCGCCGCCCCAGCGGGGGACGATGTGCATGTGGATGTGGTGCTCGACTCCGGCGCCGGCCGCCCGCCCCTGGTTGAAGCCGACGTTGAACCCCTGGGGGCGGTAGACGTCTTCCAGACGGTTCATCGCCTGCTTGGCCAGGGAGAGCATCTCAGTGGTCGTCTCGGCCGGGATCTCCTGAATTCGGGCGATGTGGTCGAACGGCGAGATCATCAGGTGCCCGTTTGTATAGGGGAACAGGTTCAGCATCGCGAACGAATGATCGGCCCGATGGAGGATCAGGGCGGTCTCGTCGTCGCCGAGAGCCGGTTTGGCGCAGAAAATGCACTGATCCTCGTTGTCCTTGTCGGCGTCCTCCACGTACTTGAGGCGCCAGGGGGCCCAGATCCGATTCTCGCTCATTCAGACAGCAGGCTATAGCCAGCGGCGGCTGCGGAAGAAGGCGGTCATCCCGACCAGGATCACAAACATGACCCCGATCACGACCCAGAAACTGGCACCCTCGGCGGAGGCGGGATCTCCACCTCCGGGAAGCCCGACGTTCATCCCGAAGATCGAGGCGATCAGGGTCAGCGGCAGCACGATCACGGTGATCGCGGTCAGCACCCTCAGGCTGTCGCTCGTCTTGTGGCTGAGCATCGACTCATTGGTCTCCTCGAGCGCGACGATCACTTCCTTGTAGTTCTCGAGCATGTCCCAGATCCGTTCGTGCGCATCGACGATGTCGTCGAAGTAGATCTCCAGGTCCAGGTCGGTTGCCAGGTAGCGGCTCTTCACCTTCTCCAGATCCCTGAGGACCGGCCGCTGCGGCCGGATCACCTTGCGGAAGTTGATGATCTCCTGCTTGGCGTTGGAGATATCGCGGACCACGTCTTCGGAGCGTCCCTCAAAGATCTCGTCCTCGAGCGCGTCGAGTTTGTTGCCGACCTTGCGCAGCATCGGGAAGCAGTAGTCGAAGCTGTCGTCGACCAGGCGGTACATCAGGTAGCCGGATCCCCGCGAGAAGAGCTTCTGGCGCAGCGATTCATCGGCCCGGCAGCGCTCGAACAGGTACTCGACCGGCGGAACCGGCTGGTTCGGCAGGGTGACCACGAAGTCGGGCCCCACGAAAAGGTCGAGTTCGCCGGCGCCCAGGCGCCCGGCGTTGGGGTCGAAAACCGGCACGTGGAGGACGAGAAAGAGGTAGTCCGGGTACTGGTCGATCTTCGGCCGCTGGTTGCGCGAGAGCACGTCTTCAAGGTCGAGGGCGTGGAAGTCGAAGTGCTCCTCCAGCCAGGCCCGCTCGGCTCCGCCGGGCCGCTCGATGTTGATCCAGCGCAGGCCGCCGGCATCGATCTCCTCAATTCGGGGTGCGGCCGCTTCCGAGTCGGAGCCCGGCGCAGAACCGTCTAACGGCTCACGAGGCCGTCTGAGACGAGGGAGGTTCGGCATCGCCGCCTCCGATCAATTCCGGGCTGTCCGGCTCCATCGGTGGAAGATTATGCGAAGTCCGCGCCCGGAGTAAGGCCCGGACCGGTTCTGCAGTTGCGCACCCATCCCCGGGTGGCCTGATAACCTGCGGTCCAACATAAGCGCCACATCTAGAGGGGTGGAGGGACTTGGCCCGATGAAACCCCGGCAACCACTAGGACGATGAGTCTTATGAAGGTGCCAAATCCAGCGGCTCACGTAGCCGGGAGATGTGGGGAGAAGTCCGATCGGACCTTCGCCCCACAGGCGAAGGTTTTTCTGTTTCCCAATCGGGTGAAGAAAGGTAGATCGGATGTCAATCAGCAACTTGAGATGCAAGGAGTGTTCGGCCGAATACGAGCTTGACGCGAGTTTCTACTGCACCTCCTGCTTCGGGCCGCTGGAGGTCAGGTATGACCACTCCGACCTGAAGCCCGACGAGACCCGTCGCCGGATCCAGGCCGGAACGCAGGGGATCTGGCGCTACTCGGACTTCCTGCCGATCGACGGCCGGGCCGGCGACCCGCTCGAGCCCGGGATGACGCCGCTCATCAGAGCCGACCGTCTGGCCGAGCGGCTGGGGACCGAGGCCGAGATCTACATCAAAAACGACGCAGCCAACCCGACCCACTCGTTCAAGGACCGGGTCGTGGCGGTGGCGATCGCCAAGGCCAAGGAGCTCGGGTTCGAGACCGTGGCCTGCGCTTCGACCGGAAACCTCGCCAACGCGGTGGCCGCCCACGCTGCCGCCTCCGGACTCGATTCATACGTATTCGTCCCGGCAGACCTGGAAGAACAGAAGCTGCTCGCCACCGACATCTACGGCACCAATCTGGTTGGGGTCAAGGGCAACTACGACGACGTCAACCGGCTCTGTACCCAGCTGGCCGACGAAAAGCCCTGGGCCTTCGTCAACGTGAACCTGCGGCCCTACTACGCCGAAGGTTCCAAGACCCTGGCCTACGAGACGGTCGAACAGCTCGGTTGGCATCTGCCCGACCGGGTCGTCTCGCCGATTGCCTCGGGATCGCTGTTCACCAAGATCGCCCGCGGGTTCGAGGAGTGGCTCGAGGTCGGGCTGGTCAGCGGTGACTTGCCTGTATTCAACGGGGCCCAGGCCGAAGGCTGCTCACCCGTGGCGACCGCCTTTGCCGAAGGAAGCAAGGTCTGCCGCCCGCAGCGTCCGGACACGATCGCCAAGAGCCTGGCGATCGGCGACCCGGCGGACGGCCCCTATGCGGTCGCCCAGGCGCAGCAGACGGGTGGTGGGATCGACGCGGTGAGCGACGACGAAATCCGGGCCGGAATCAGGCTGCTGGCCGAAACCACCGGGATCTTCACCGAGACGGCCGGCGGGGTGACCGTCGGGGTCCTGGAAAAGCTGGCCCGGCGGGGCGAGCTCGCCGCCGGGGAGAAGGTCGTGGTCTACATAACCGGCGAGGGACTGAAGACTCTGGACGCAAATCGAGATAACTTTGCGCTGACCGAGATCGACCCCGATCCGGCCAGTTTTGAATCCGAATTCGGGCTGGAGGTAGCCGTCTGATGGCAGTCACAGTGAAGATCCCGAGTCAGCTCAGGGCCGCGACCGGTGGTAAGGCCGAGCTCGCCGCGGAGGGCGCGACCGTGGGAGAGGTGCTCGACGCGGTCTTTGCCGGGCACGCCGACCTCAAGGAGCGGATCACCGAAGACGGTGAGATCCGGCGCTTCGTAAACGTCTACGTCGGCGGGGAGGACATCCGCTTCGGCGAGGGGCTCGATACGGGCGTCGAAGACGGTGCCGAAGTGACGATCCTGCCAGCGGTGGCCGGCGGCTGAAGCCACCGGTCCTAATTCTCAGCGGGGGTCGCGGCACCCGCCTGCGGGAGAAGACGGAGTCCCTGCCGAAAGCGCTGGTCGAGGTCGGTGGCCGGCCCCTGCTCTGGCACGTGATCTCGATCTATGCCGCCCAGGGCTTCAGGCGATTCCATCCGCTGACCGGCTACCTCGGGGAGATGGTCAGCGATTTCACCGAATCCGAGGACTGGCCCGAGGGGGTGGCGGTGGAGTGCCTGGACACCGGTGTCGACACGCCGACCGGCGGCCGGCTGGCGCGGGCCGCCTCCGCGGTCGGGGGGCAGCGGTTCTGCGCGACTTACGCTGACGGCGTGGCCGATATCGACCTCGGTGCGCTGCTTGCTTTTCATGCCGGCCATGGTCGGTTGGGGACGATGACCACGGTCCGGCCGAATCTGCAGTGGGGCGTGGTCGAGATCGGCTCCGACGGGGAGGTCAACGGTTTCGCCGAAAAGCCGCGCTCCGAGCACTGGATCAACGGGGGCTTCTTCTGCTTCGAACCTGATTTTCTCGACCGGCTGGGCGACGAGTCCGTGCTCGAGCGGGAGCCCCTGGAGGGCCTCGCCCGCGACGGCGAGTTGCGGGCATACCGCCACCACGGCTTCTGGGACTGCATGGATACCTACAAGGATCAGGTCACCCTGAACGACCTCTGGAAAGCCGGCCGCGCCCCATGGCTGGAGCAGGTTCGGTGATTTCCGCATCGGACGCGGAGGCGGCCGGGTGAGCCGCGTACTCGTAACCGGCGGACAGGGGTTCATCGGGGGCCACCTGGTCAAGGCGCTGCTCGATCGGGGCGACGAGGTGGTCGTGCTCGATCTGCCGTCCGCGCCGGGAGGGGCCCTCGCCCTGCACGGCATCCTGGCCGAAGTCGAACTGATCGAAGGCGACGTTGCCGACCGGGAGGCCGTGGGACGGGCCGTCGCCGGGGCCGATTCGCTCTTTCACCTGGCGGCCCAGACACTGGTCGGACCGGCCGCTGCGGACCCGCTCGGCACCTTTCGCACCAACGTCGAAGGGACCTGGACGGTGCTGGAGGCGGCCAGGGGCGCCGGTCCGGCCGCGGTCGTCGTCGCATCTTCCGACAAGGCCTACGGGCCGAGCGATTCGCTGCCCTACCGGGAGGACGACGAACTCCGGCCGGCCGCGACGTATGAGGGCAGCAAGGCGGCCGCCGACGTGATCGCGCGGAGCTACCGGGATTCGTGGGAGATGCCGGTCGCGGTCACCAGACTCGCCAACGTCTACGGCGGCGGCGACCTGAACAGATCGCGGCTGGTCCCGGAGGTGGTGCGTGCCTTTCTCGACGGCAGGGCGCCGAAGATCAGGTCCGACGGGTCGCCGCGGAGGGACTTTCTGCACGTGAGCGACGCGGTAGCGGCTTATCTGGCCATCGAGGCCGCGGTCATCGCCGGCCCGGGTCGCGGTGAAGCCCTGAACGCCGGCACCGGGGAGGCCCATTCGGTTCGCGAGCTGATCGGGCTGATCCGGGAAAAGGCCGGCTCCGCCCAAGAGCCGGACTTCGAAGGCGAGGGAAGCCCGCCCGGCGAAATCGACGAACAGTACGTCGATCCCTCGAAGCTGGCCGACCTGACCGGCTGGACGGCGGCCCTGAGCCTGGACGAGGGCATCGGCGAAGCCGTCGAGTGGTACCGGCAGTACCGCTAGGCTCTGGTCATGTGCGGGCGGTTCACCATGACTTCCTCCGACCAGCGTCGGCTCGGCAACCGTTTCCAGATCTCGATCGACGACCGGCAGAGCAACGCACTCGAGCGATACAACGTCGCTCCGACCCAGGAGATCCTCACCGCCACCAATACCCCGGAGGGCGACGGAGAACGCGAGGCGACTCTGGCCCGCTGGGGCCTGGTTCCCCACTGGGCCAAAGACCTCAAGGCCGGCTACAAGATGATCAACGCCCGCTCCGAGGGTGTGCTCAAGAGCCGGGCCTACGGGCCACTGGTCAAGAAGAGCAGGAATCGCTGCCTGATCCTGGCCGACGGTTTCTTCGAGTGGATGAAGGCGGAGAACCCCAAGAGCCCGCGCCAGCCGCTCCGGTTCACGGTCGACGGCGGAGAGCCGTTCGTCTTTGCCGGCCTGACCACGACACGGGAGTGGGAGGGAGAAGACCTGACCAGCTGCACGATCATCACGACCTCGGCCAACGAGGTGGTAGAGCCGGTTCACAACCGGATGCCGGTGATCCTGCCGAATCCTGACGCCGAGGCGGCCTGGATGAGCGGGGACCTCGATGCCAAAGAAGCGGTCTCGCTCTGTCTGCCGCTGGAGCCCGGAAGGCTCAGTGCCAAACCGGCCAATCCGGCGCTGAACAAGGTCGGCGGCACCAAAGAGGGCCCGGAGCTGCTCGAGGCCTGATCCGGCCGCCGGCCCATCGCCTGTGACGGCGTCTCGGAACGCGAGTTTCCGGATGCGACCTACTCGACGTTGCTTGCGTCGGCGCTTTCTTCGTCAGTCGCCTCATCGACCAGCGGCCACTCCTGCTGTTCGGCTTCGGCCCGTATCCGCGCCTCGGAATCACCGACCCGGGCGGTGCAGTCGATCGTGGCCGACGGTCGCTCCTGAGTTCTGAAGATCACGTCGTATCCAAGAGTCGCCGTGCCGGAGCCAGTGTCTTTCTGCATCGTCCAGATCCAGGTCTGGGTTGCCTCGTCGCTGAAGGCCCAGTCGACCAGGGTGGGGGAGGAGGAGTCCGTATATCGCCTGAAAACGTCCCGGATCGGAAGCTCCTGGACGTCGGCCCCCTTGTAGGAAAGCTTTGCAATTGACAGTTCGGGGACCTCCTGGGCCTGAAGTTCATCGCTCGGCCGGGGCCAGGCCGCCCGCTTGCTGATCGTGCGGGCGATGAAGGTGTCACCGCCGGTGGTGCTGGTGACGTCGCAGCGGACCGAAGTCGGGGGGCTGCCTTTCCCGGAATCGATCTGGACCACCCCGGCGACCCGGAAAACCAGGTCCCCAGAGGCGTTCGGAGGCAGGGCCGACAGGCTGGTTCTGGCCAGAGCGAAGCTGCCTCCGTCGCCGACCGTCATTGCTGCCGGAACAGCCACCGGTTCGACCGTCTGCCAGTCCTGCTCCGCCGAACTGCCGCTCGTCCTCAGTTCGAGCACGTAGATCCCGAGGCTCGCGATCAGGCCGACGATGACCACCGCGATAGCGCCGCGGGGGATGCGGTCAGAGGGCTGCCTGGTTTCGGCGTCGTTCATGTTGGTCGAATCGTATGGGGCCGGGGCGGAGGTCGGCGCTCTCGGCATCGGCGCGGCTAGGATTCATATCTCGAGAGGAAGGTGGACACGGTATGCGAAGCAGCGCCACATGAAGAAGGTCCCGCCTGGTATTCGGAATTGTTCCAGTCGCGCGGTTGCAGGTCAGAACAGCTCTGTCTTGCGCGAGGTCCGTCTCGAGCCTTTCGGTCGGAGTGGCAGGCGGTGAATCAGGGTCCGCGGAATCCTGGGAGAGCACATGTGGTCGTCATCGGGGCGGGACTCGGTGGCCTGATCGCGGCCCGGGATCTGGCTGATGCCGGTCACGAGGTCACCGTGCTGGAGGCTCGGGATCGGGTGGGTGGCCGGATCTATACGACCACGTTCCCGGGAACGTCGACCGAGGTGGATCTGGGTGCGGAGTGGGGCAGTCCCGATCACCACCTGGCCCTCGGCGCGGAACTCGGAAGGTACGGTCTCTCGTTCGAGGAAGTAGACGAGACCGAGTCCGGGGTATGGCGGCTCGACGGGCAAATTCGCAACACCGGGGGGGCCGACGCAAGAGTTTGCCTGTCGGAGCGGGAACGCGCGGAGCTTGACGGCGCACTCGATGTCCTGGCCGCCGATGCACGAGCCCTGGGGTTCGAGGGCGCCGACGACAGCCCGGCGGCCGATCGTCTGGACATCACCTTTACCGAGTACGTCGAATCACTGAACCTGAGCAGGATCGGCAACGAACTGCTGTATTCGACGGCCTTCAGTTTCGCCGGCGGCGACCCGGACGAATACGGGGCGTGGATGCTGGTCCGGGAGATAGCCGGCTACGACAGTGAGCCCGAGGTGCTGTTCGGTGACGATTACCGAATCTCGGGTGGCAGCAGTTCGCTTCCCCGGGCGATCGCCGCTGAACTCGGTGACAGGATCAGGCTCGGGGTTCAGGTCAGCAGCGTTCGAGACGACGATGAAGCCGTGTCCGTTTCAACCTCTGACGGTGAAGAACTGCGTGCCGCCGCCGTCATTGTCGCTGTGCCGATCAACGTTCTCGGCGAACTGGAATTCGCCAATTCTGAAATCTCCTCCCGGATCAAGGCACTCGGGGGATCTCACGCCGGCGCGGCGTCCAAGGTCTGGGCCCGGAGCCCGAATCTGCCTCCGGAAGTGTTCGGCATGGCCTGGCCCGAGTTGCCGGAGATCTATTGCCATCCCACCGACCCGGACCTGGTGGCTGCCTTCGGCATGCCCCAGGTATTCGGGGAGCCCTCGACGCAGTCGATGCAGCAGCTGTTCCGCGGGCTCATCCCGGACGTCGAAGTCGAGGCCATCTTCGAACACGACTGGTCGAATGATCCGCTCGCCCGGGGCACTTGGCTGGCGGGTCGTCCCGGACAGCGCCATCACACGGCGGCGCTCCGGGAGTGGCAGGGCAGAGTACTTTTCGCGGGAGCCGATCTTGACACCGGCTGGGCCGGATGGATGGACGGCGCGATCACGTCCGGAGGCCGTGCCGCCGGGAAGGCCGGTCTGGCAATGGGCGGATCCCGTGGGTGAAGGAGCCGGGGAGGAACCCGCCGAAGCCGGGGGAGTCCCGAAGCCGCCGGGCGATTCCGGCGCGGGAGGAAGGCGAGGCGTCGCGCTTCCCGACAGAGCACGGGTGGTCGTTGTCGGTGGAGGTATCGCGGGATGCAGCGTCCTGCATCACCTCGCCGAGCTCGGCTGGACCGACACGCTGCTGGTTGAAAAAGGGGAGCTGACCTCCGGGTCCACCTGGCATGCGGCCGGCCTCTGCACCCAGTTTCACTCCAGCCGGCCGGTAACCAGGCTTCTGATGCGGAGCCTCGAGATCTACCGTGATCTCAAAGACGCGTCGGGCACGCCGGTGGGCATGCGTACGGTCGGAAGCCTGCGATTGGCGACTACCCCCGAAAGGGTCGATGAGATCCGTGCCCGGGAGGGGCTGGCGCGGACCGCGGGGCTTCCTTTCGAGGCGGTCGGACCAAAAGAGGTCTCGGAGCTCTTCCCGCTGGCAAACGTCGAGGATGTTCTCGCGGCGGCCTATCTTCCGACCGATGGCTACGTGGACCCGTCCGCGGTCACGCAGGCGTTCGCCCACCACGCCCGAGAAGCGGGCGCCACGATTTCACAGCGGACGACCGTCACGGGGTTCACCCGGACCTCGGATGGGTGGATCGTCCATACGGACCGCGGCGACATCGAATGTGAACGGGTGGTCAACTGTGCGGGCATGTGGGCCCGCCAGGTGGGCGCTCTCGCCGGAGCCCGCCTTCCCGTGGTTCCTCTCGAGCACCACTACGTCGTCACCGAAGGGATAGACGCCGTCCGGCAGCTCGACCGCGAACTTCCGGTCCTCCGTGACCCTGAAGCCTCGTTCTACGTCCGGGGCGAGGGTGATGCACTGCTGGTCGGTCCGTTCGAGTTCACACCCGAATCCTGGTCCGAGCGGTGGGTCCCGCAGGACTTCGAAGGCCGCCTGCTGCCCGCCAAGCTGGAGCGCATCCTTCCAGTCCTACTCGATGCGTCGAAACGTGTACCGGACCTGGAAGAGGCAGGTCTGAGGACACTCCTCAACGGTCCCGATGGCTATACGCCGGACGGCCTCTGTCTCATGGGTGAGGTGGCGGGCCTTCCAGGGTTCCATGTCCTGGCCGGATTCAGCATCTTCGGGATCGTCTTCGGCGGGGGTGCCGGCAAGGCTCTGGCGGAGTGGATGGTCAACGGCCAACCGAGCGAGAGCATGTGGGACATGGACGTCCGGAGGTTCGGACCGTACGCAGACTCGATCTCCCACCGGGTACCGCGGGCCAAAGAGACCTACGCGCGCGAGTACAAGATCCACCATGAAGACGAGGAGATGATGTCGGGCCGGCCGCTCAAGACGGGCCCGCTCTACGACCTGCTCGGAGAGCGCGGCGCGGTCTTCGGGTCACGCTTCGGCTGGGAGCGACCTCTGTGGTTCAGGGGATCCGACGGGCCTGCGGAAGATGAGCCCTCATTGCGCATCCCGGACTGGCATGAAGTCGTCGGCCGGGAGTGCCGGGCGGTTCGAGGTGGGGCAGGAGTTCTGGACCAATCAAGCTTCGCGAAGTTCGAGGTCCAGGGTCCCGACGCCGAAAGTGAGCTGGCAGGACTCTGCGCCAACCGGTTGCCCGGAGAGATCGGTCGAATCGCCCTGACCCAGATGCTGAACGAAAGCGGGGGGATCGAATGTGACGTCACGGTGGCCCGGGTCGCGGAGGACGGGTTTTACGTCGTCTCGGCGGCCGCGTGCGAAGAACACGACTTCGCCTGGATCAAGGGGAACCTGCCCTCAAACCACCGAGTCGATGTGCGAAACGTCACTGCCCGCTACGGAGTGCTGACGATCGCCGGCCCGAATTCACGCAAGCTGCTGGCCGGATTGACGGAATCCGATCTTTCAGGCAAGGGCCTTCCTTTCTTCAGGCACACCCGCATGGAAATCGGAGGTGTCATGGCAAGGGTGATGCGACTGTCCTATGTCGGTGAACTCGGCTTCGAGCTGCATCACCATCACGAGTTTTCGCGCGCGCTCTACAACGCCATCATCGAGGCGGGGGAGGCCTACGGGCTCACCGATTTCGGGTACCGGGCCCTCGAGTCCATGCGCCTCGAGAAGGGCTACCGGCTCTGGGGCAAGGACATTCTGCCGACGTACTCGCCGATCGAGGCCGGGTTCGAGCGGCTGGTCGACCTGGATCACGAATTCATCGGCCGAGATGCGCTCAGTCGAGCAGAGGACGGGCAGTCCGACCGCCGCCTGGTGAGCCTCGCCCTTGACCGGGACAGCCGGGCGGCGTATCCGCACCAGTACGACCCGATCTTTCAGGGCGGTGAACTGGTGGGACATGTGGCGGCCGGTGGCTTCGGCCACACCCTGGAGCAATGCGTAGCCCTCGCTTACCTTCCGACGGCGATCGCGAGTTCCGGGGAGTCGGTGGACGTCGGCATCCTCGGTGATCGGACCGCGGCAGTCGTCTCGGAAGGCCCACTTTTCGATCCGAACAACGAGCGGCTCCGGGGCTAGCTCCGAGTCAACCCGTCGGGGGCGACGCTGACCAGCATTCCGGTCGCCGGTCCACTTCCCGTGTCGTAGCTCGGCGGTGACAGTTTCGCGCCGGCCCGGCGGGGCCGGCCAAGTCCCGAATCCCTCGGGTTCGCGTTAGGCCCCGGTACGCGCCCGACAGGATTCGAACCTGTGACCTCATGCTCCGGAGTTCCGTAGGGGGGAAATCGCGATTTGGCTTCAAGTAGCGGTTTCCTCACTGTTGAAGACGTTTGCGGGGGGTTTACGGTTCGCCCCGATCCCTGCCGATTGGACCCGATTACGGTCCCATTGGGCAGAATTTCGGGATTCTGCCCAATGAATTCGTGGTCCTCACCGCAGACTGGTCGGGTCGGGCCGGGCTACCAGCGCGATCGGGTACAAATCTGGCCGTAAGATCGGCCGGCGGGATCACTCACCGCCGGTGACGCTCGGAAAACCATGGGTGCGACCCGAACTGGTTCCGGGCACCGGTTCGCCCCGGATCACGTACCACTCGAAGCCCTTCACCACCGACGACAGATACTTGCTCAGCATCGGTCTCACATATGCGATGTAAGGAAGCCAGCGGAGCGCGACCAGTACCGATTTAATGACATGCGGGTGATCGAGTCATCCGATCGGCGACGCCGCCAGACAGTCAATCTCCCAGTCAACAGCCGAAGTTGAGCCCGCTAATCGCGCCCCTGGTGCGAAAGATTTCGGCTCGCATCACCTACGAAACCGAAGGTCACAGGTTCGAATCCTGTCGGGCGCGCTTCAGATCTGGCTCAGCGATTGCGATCGGCGCTATTCCGCACGATTCGAGCGCCTGGAGAAGGGCAGTCAGACGGACAGTCATTTCAAATCAGAGGCCAAGGATTCAATGGCTCAGATGACTTGAGCTCTACGAAACCAAAGGTCACAGGTTCGAATCCTGTCGGGGCGCGTTCTGGAACCTGGCGAGTCCTCGCGAAACCTCGCCTGGC
>JAENXK010000092.1 GCA_016649615.1 Thermoleophilia bacterium | reverse complement strand
GGTATCCATCTCCGAGATCCAGGCCATGTTCGTGTTGTCCCACATGCCCGTGTGCGGCGTGTGCTGGCCGGTGAGCATCACCGAGCGCGAAGGCGTGCAGACGGTGGTCGTCACCTGATGGTTCTCGAAGGTGACGCCCGCTGCCATGAGGCGCTCATGGTTCGGCAGGGAGACGCCCTCGGGCATCGCCTGGTGAGCGTACTCCTGGTCGCTGACGATGAAGAGAACGTTGTAGCGCGGCGGCTCCTCGGCCATCAGCCGACTCGATTCTGCAGCGTCGTGACCCGCCTGCTTGGGATTCGCTCCGCCTGATCAGCCTCGGAGAGCGAGAACTCATCAGCAAGAGTGAGACGAACGGCGGCGCCGTCGTGCTCCGCGCCGTCCTCGGTCAGCAAGTTAGAGGCCGCATCAGTCTGTGGAAGTCGGGTTTTGCCATGGGTGACCTGCGCCGTAGCCTATCTGCGCCGGTGCTGCTGAGTCGCCCCGGAGAAGCCAACTGCGCGCTCGACTCGCGCGATACCCCTTGAGCAAACGGCCTAGGGGAGCGCACACACCTCCGGTGGGCGGGAAGTAGGCGCGATCGCAGACAGCTAGCCGGCAGATTCCCTGGAAAGCCACGATTACCAGGGCCTTTCTAGCGCGCCCGACAGGATCCGAACCTGTGCCCTTCGGTTTCGTAGGTCCCGCGGATCGCGGTGATAAGGGACTCTTGCTTCCTCCCGGTGCGCTTGGGTCGCCTGAGACCGTCCAGGACAGACCGCGTAATGGCTGCTGAATGAATGATGCTCGCGGGAGGCCGGGCCGGCCGATCTTCAACCGGGCCCGGCCGTGCCAGGCCCCGGGCGACGGCTATCTGATCCTGAATCTGACCGTCTTCTTTTTGGACCTGTTGCCGGCCAGGTCGGCGCTCCGGAACGAGATCCTGTGGGATCCGCGCCGCTTGACGATCCGCACTTTCTTCTTCGCCTTCTCGCGCAGCCCGATTCCCGGGCTGCCGTCAGCCAGCCTGCGATCGGGCTGTCCCATGACCTTGATCCGGACCTTGCCCACGAACTTGCCGCCCTTTCGCCGGCCCTTCAGAACCACTTTCGGCTTGCGCGGGCCGGTGCGGTCGATCTTGCACTCGGCCGACGGTTCCGAGTAGTCGGTGGTCACCGAGCCGCTGTCACGGTATGACCGCTCGGTCACGAGCGTGGTGCTGTTGAGCCGGTAGGTGAAGGTGCCTTCTTCGGTTTCGTCTTTCAGCATGAAGCTCGAGTCGGGAAGGGCATCGCCGCCCTTGACTTCCTCCGAGTCTCCGTTGACCGACTTGTGCTGAAGATCGAAGGTGGTCTCTGGCGCCGACGTGCCCTTCCAGTTGAGGACGTAGCGGCTCGACTTCGGCTTTACATCAGAGGCGCCGTCGACCTTCTCCCGTTCGGTCCGGGCCGGCCGCAGCCGGGGGAAGTCATCGGCCTGGCCGATCAGGCGCGCCTGATCGGCCAGCGTAAGCTCTTCGTAGACCCCGATGCGAGCACGCGGTCTTTGCGCGATGGTCTCCCGGACGCGCTGTGCGCAGGCTGGAATACTTCCTGTGCTGTCGCATAAGGGTAGGGACTGGATGACTCAACTCTGCGAAGCACCAGAAGTGGAACCGACAGGACGGGAAGGACTGCAACCGTGCCCGAGATGATGCGCGCCATCGTGCTGGATGCCCCCGGGCCCCCGGCGGCACTGAACGTCCGGGAGATCCCGATCCCGAAAGCCGAGCCTGGTTGGGTGCTGATTGAGGTCAAGGCTTTCGGATTGAACCGCTCCGAGCTCCACACCCGACTCGGACTCGCCGAGGGCGTAAAGTTCCCCCGAGTCCTCGGCATAGAAGCGACTGGAGTAGTCGCGGCCTGCCCGGGCGGGGAGTTCAAGGCCGGCCAGCAGGTCGTCGCGATGATGGGCGGCATGGGGCGAACCTTCGACGGCGGCTACGCCGAGTACACGTCCGTCCCCGCCAGTCAGGTCATCGGGTTCACCAGCGAACTGGACTGGTCAAGGCTTGGAGCTGTGCCGGAGATGCTGCAGACGGCGAACGGCTCGCTCAGTGTCGGACTGGACGCGCAGCCGGGCCAGTCGATCCTGATCCGTGGCGGGACCTCGTCGATCGGAATGACCGCCGCAGTGCTCGCCAAACAGCAGGACATGACGGTGTTCTCCACCACGAGGAATCCCGCCAAGGCGGAGACCCTGTCCGATATCGGCGTCGATCACGTGATCATCGACGACGGCAACGCGGCGGACCAGGTGAGATCAATTCTTCCGGGCGGAGTCGATAACGGACTCGAACTCGTCGGCACACCCACCCTGCCCGACACGTTGCGAGCCACCAAAATCCACGGAGTCGTCTGCTTCACCGGCATGCTCTCGAACGAATGGACCGTGAAGGACTTCTACCCGATCGATTACCTACCGACAGGCGTGCGCCTCACCGCCTACGGGGGCGACGCCGCCGACCTGCCTGCCCGCGTGCTTCAGGATTTCCTCGACGACGTTGCTGCGGGCCGCGCAGTCGTTCCCGTGCACCGTCGCTTTGACCTGGATGAAATCCAGAAAGCGCACGCCTACATGGAAGCTGGCCGGGCCGCCGGCAAGCTCGTCGTCACCACCTAAATCTGTTCCGCCGGCTAGGGCGCACCGCAATGCAAGTCTTCAGGCGAGAGCGCGTAGAGGGACCCGAGCTGCCAGGCCTCGAGATTGGCAATGTCCCGTCCGTGTCCCGCGAGGGGGTATCGCCGTCTGCAGATCACCGCCCTCCGCGCCTCAGGGGCGTACCCGACGTGGGGCTGGCGCGTTGACGAAACTCAGAGGCGGCCGAGGACGACGACAGGGATCTGGCGGTAGGTCTTGGTCTGGTAGTCGTCGTAGTCGGGCCAGACCTCGGTCATCAGCCTCCACAAGCGCTCGCGCTCGGGGCCCTAGGCCACCGAAGCGGTAACCGGAAAGCGGTCGCCCTTGACCTGAATCTCGATCCGCTCCGGGTTCTTGGAGAGGTTTTTGAACCAGGCGGGGTGGTCGGCCGCGCCGCCCTTGGAAGCGACGATTATGTAGCGGTTCCCGTCGGTTCGGTGTATTAGCGGCGTCGTTCGTTCCTCGCCCGACTTGCGGCCGATCGTCGTCAGCAGCAGGACCGTCGTGCCGCGCCACTGGTAGCCGCGCTCGCCGCCCGTTTCGCGGTAGACGCGGACGTGCTCGGGGCCGAACAGCTCGTCGTCTTGCTCGCTCATCGAGGCGAGCCTGCCGCACCGGCTTCGACGTTCATCCTCGTACCGCCTGCCCCAGCTTCAAGCTTTGTTCGCGGCGATCTTGGCCACAGGGCATCCGGCGTTCAAGACCCAACGACGAAGAGGCGCCTCCGACCCCGGAGCGTCAGAGCGGCGGTGCGCCCGGTCCGACGGTCGCAGTGTCGTCCAGGCTGTGGCTGGCCGGTCCGAGTCGCCGGACTTCAGACGTCAGCGCGGTTGTGAAAACCGCCAGACGTCGTTATCAATCCGATCGAAGTTGACTTGCTGGGGGAGATCGAACCGCTCGCGGTCGCCGCCGAAGGTGAAGACCGCGCAGTTGCGCGGAGCCTTCTTGCCCGCGCAGCCCTTCCCGGACTGCTTGCTATTGCCCCGCTTCGCTACTAACAGATCGAAGTCGTACTTCACTTCGTCCGAGGTGGTCGCGTTCCATGGCGAGGAGCTCAGCTGGTTCCACTTCGAGCCGTCTTTGCTCGCCCACATGTCGATCGGGTTTTCCTCCAACCCGAAGCCTCCGAAGCAGAGGATCCGGTTGTTGACTACGGCGCACTTGTGCCCCGGGCGCTTCGACCATCCGGCGGCAGCGGTCACCCGCTTCCACTTGGAGCCGTTCTTGGATCGCCAGACGTCGTTGAAGTAGGGCGGACAACGGTCGGGCTTGGTCGGGTCACAGAGGAAACCGTCCTCGCCTCCCAGCAGGTAGATCCAGCCGTCCTTCACGACCGTGGCTCCGCCGGCCCGCGGAGCCCAGGGGGCTTTTCCGGTCGCCTTGACCCAGCGTCTACCGTCGCTCGACTTCCAGACGTCGTTGTAGAGGGTGCGACCGGTTCCTCCAGTCGCCGCGTCGTCCCCCTGGCTTCCGCCGAGCACGTAGATCTTGCCGTTGAGTACAACCGCGGACAGACCGGCACGTCCCTCCCAGGGAGCGGACTCGGTCATCCGCTTCCAGGTCTTGCCTTTGTCCCGGCTTCGCCAGACGTCGTTGAAGAAATCCGAGGGCTGGTCAAAGTTCTGCCCACCGAGCACGAACAGTTCCTTGCCCTTGCCGTTGTCTCGCTTCTTGGTGACGGCCTCGAAGTAGGCGCGAGCCGGCCAGGGCGCGTCGTCTGTGACTTGCTTCCAACTCGTTCCCTTGTCATCGCTACGCCAGATGTCATTGAAGATCGTGCTCACGAACGGGATCACCGGGCTTGCCGGCGCACGGCCTCCCAAGATGTAGGGCTTGCCGCCCATCTTCACCGTCTGAAGCCCGGCGCGCGCTGCCCAGGGGGCTTCGGCGTTGACCTCTTTCCAGGCATAGGAACCGAGACCCGAAACTTCGGCCCGCTCACTCGTAGACCCGATCGACGGCGACCCGAGCACACCGAGCGTCAACATGAGACCGGCCAGCAAGCCGATCCCGCTGCGCCGCCTTTTGGTCATGAAAAGTTCCCGCACGTCTTGTCTCCTTCGATCGTTCCCAGCTCCACAGAACTTCCATACATCGCGCTTAACCTAAAACCCCTGAAACGGGTAGTTGCGGTCGGGGGCGGCTGGAGATGTCGCTGACTGTCTCGAAAGCCGTTGCCGAGGCCCTTAACCACAAAGAGCCCCTGACGAAAGGGGGTCATGGTGTCGTCCCGAAGGACATAGCGGCGGCCCGCTTCGTTTCTCATTGAGACGCTCGGATACCGGTGCGAATGGCTACCTGATTCCGGACCAAGCCGCAGGCGTCGGTGGCCGCAGGCGTCGGTGGCCGCAGCCTGTGCGGTGGCGATCAGTCATCATCTCCGGGACCATGGCCACTTACAGAGCAACAGCCAAGAGCCCGATGAACCCGGAGCAGACGTTCGAGTACCTCGCCGACTTCACCAACGCATCCGAGTGGGATGAGAATACGAAGTCTTGCGATCTGGTCAGCGGAGATGCGCTGGCCGAAGGAGCGGAGTACAAGGTAGTCACCAGTTTCGCCGGCCGTGACCTGACCCTGACCTACAGGACGGTTGAGCTCGAACGGCCGGGCCGAATCGTCTTCCGCAGTGGGACCGCGATAGCCGACATCGAAGACGTGATCACGATCGCCCGGGACGGGGACGGCTCCAAAATCAGCTACGAAGCGACCATCCACCCGAAGTCCGTCGCCAAATTGCTTGATCCCGTCTTCGCGATAATCTTCAACCGGGTCGGTGACCGCGCGGCCGAGAGCCTGAGGGAGACCCTGGCCTCGAAATGACTGCGGGGCCGGTCGCCATCGTTGGAGCCGGTCTGGCCGGCCTCCGCTGCGCCGGGCTGCTGGCCGCCCGTGGCGTCGAAGTCGAGGTCTACGAAGCTTCCGACGGCGTCGGTGGCCGCGCCCGGACCGACACCGAAGGAGGATTCCGCCTGGACCGTGGATTCCAGGTGCTACTGACGGCCTACCCCGAGGCCCGCCGGGCGCTCGACTTCGCCGCGCTCGAACTCGGTGAGTTCGAACCGGGAGCGATGATTCGCAGCGAGAACGGTTTCAGCCGTTTCTCGGACCCGCTTCGCCGGCCCCGCTCGGCGCCGGCAGCCCTGCGCTCGCCGGTCGGAAACCTCTCCGACAAGCGGCGTCTCGGATGGATGCGCCTGGACCTGCTCGGCCGCAGCCCGGCACGGATCCTGAGCCGACCCGACCTGTCCGCCCGCGAGTCGCTGGAGGCCAGAGGCTTCTCTCAAGGCGTGATCGAGCGCTTCTTCCGGCCCTTCTTCGGCGGGGTGTTCATCGATCCTGACCTGAGCACGTCGAGCCGCATGATGGAGATCTTCTTCCGCTGCTTCGCCTCGGGTGCCGCCGCGCTGCCGGCCGGGGGGATGGGTTCGATGGCCGGGCAGCTCGCCTCGCGAATCGAGCCGGGAACGGTGAAGCTCGGTCGACGGGTCGTCGAAGTCCGTTCCGACGGCATCCGCCTCGAGGACGGCGACTGGCAGGCTGCTGCAGCGGTGGTAGTCGCCACGGAGGAACGCGAGGCCTGCCGGCTGCTGGGCACCATGCCGTCGGCCGCCAACCGGACCACAGCCTGTGTCTACTTCGACGCCCCGGAATCAGACATCAACGGTCGCCTGGTGGTTCTGGCACCGCCCGGCGAAGGACCGGTCAACGAGCTTGCCGTCCCCAGTTCCGTCGCTCCCGGTTACGCACCCCACGGACGCTCGCTGGTTTCGGTCAGCGCGGTCGGGGCCGAGGCGACCAGGGAAGACCTGCTGGAGGCCGTCAAGTCCCAGTTGGCCGGCTGGTTCGGCGACAGTACGGTCAAAGGCTGGCGCCACCTCGCAACCCGCAAGGTCGAATACGCGCTGCCGGACTTCCAGCCGGGCAGGTTCCGGATCGGCGGCCGGTCACCGAAGCTGGGCTCCGGGGTGTTCATCTGCGGCGACCACCGTGAGTCACCATCGATCCAGGGGGCGCTCGTATCGGGCCGCAAAGCCGCTGAAGCGATACAGGAAACGACGTCAGCCTGAGCGGGACCGGGACTGGCACCCAACCGGCACTCATCGGCCTGCGGGATATGAGAGAATCTCCCTCTTGCATCGGTGACAAGGAGGAATGACATGGACAGCGGACCCGACCTCGGAGGACCCGACCTCGGAGCCATATTCGACGAGCACGTCGCGGACGAGTTCGAGATCAAGGACGTCGACGCGACAATGGGGACGATGACCGACGATCCGTACGTGTGGCACGTGCCAGCGCTGACCGGGGCATCGGGCC
>JAENXK010000014.1 GCA_016649615.1 Thermoleophilia bacterium | reverse complement strand
GTCGAGTTTCAATGCGTCGATGATCTCCGGAGTGAGGGTGGCGCCGCTGACCCCGAGGTATGCGTGCTCGACCTTGCCGCTCGACCTGATCTGGTCGACCACGTCCTTGACCGTGGACGAGGGAATGGCGAAGCCGATGCCGACGTTGCCGGTACCGCTGCCCCCGGTGGCGATCTGCGAATTGACTCCGACGACCTGGCCCTCGGTGTTGATCAGCGGACCGCCCGAGTTGCCGGGGTTGATCGCCGCGTCGGTCTGCACCACTTCCGAAATCGAGTAACCGTTGGTGCTCTGGATCTCGCGCTGAAGGGCCGAGACGATACCCGTGGTCACGGTGCTGTTGAGACCGAAGGGATTGCCGATCGCGACGACCGGGTCACCGACGTCGAGCCTGTCCGAATCTCCGAGTTCGAGCGGATGAAGCTGTTCGGCGGGCGCGTCGATCCTGAGCAGTGCCAGGTCGGTCGAGGCGTCACTGCCGATGACGGTGGCGTCGTAGGCCGTTTCGGAGGTGCCGAGCTTCACCGTGATGTTCTGCGCTCCTTCAACCACGTGGTTATTGGTCACCACATCACCGTCCTTGTCGATCAGGAAACCGGAACCGGTCGCGGTCCCGCCTCCTGATTGCCCGAAGGGATCGGTCCCCGAAGAATCCGCGGGCGCGCCGCTCGCGGTTATGAAGCCGACCCCGGCCCCGTCGCGCTCGTAGATCTGGTTGACCAGGTTCGGATCGCTGTCGCTGGAAACCGGTGCTGCCGCCGCCACGGTCCTGGTCGTGTTCCGGGTCTCGCCCACCCAGCCGGCCGAGACCGCCGCGAAACCGAGCACGGCAACCAGAAGTCCGCCGAGAAAGGCGGAGAGGAACACCGACCGAAAGGAACTGCTGCGACTGTTCATGCCCGGATTCTCTCGGCCGGGCATTGACCGCGGCTAAGCCGATTCCTAAGCTTGTCTAAAGCCCCGGGTCAGGGCAGGAAGTGCTCACTGGTCGCATCGTCCCGTCCGGCGAGCTCGCTCACCTTGGAGGCCGGATCGCTCGCCCGCATCAGGCTTTCGCCGATCAGGGCGCCGTCGACTCCGACCCGCTCGAGCTCGACCAGCTCCTCCCGGGTCGAGATCCCGCTTTCCGAAACGACGATCTTGCCGGCCGGCACGTCAGTGATCAGCTCGTAAGTCGTGCCCACGTCCACGACACCAGAGTCGAGGTTGCGGTTGTTTATCCCGATCACCTCGGCCCCTGTTTCAAGGGTGCGCTCGAGTTCGGCCGCGTCGTGAACCTCGACCAGGCAATCCAGATCCAACTCGAACGCCTCCGCCTGGAAAGAGCGGAGCCGCTCGTCATCGAGCACGCCGGCGATCAGCAGGACGGCATCGGCGCCGCTCACCGCCGCCTCGAGCAGCTGGTACCGGTCGACCACGAAATCCTTGCGGAGGATCGGCAGGCTGCAGTTTTCGCGGGCCAAGGCGAGGTCTTCAAGCCGGCCCTCGAAATGGGTCTCGTCGGTGAGCACCGACAGCGCGGCCGCGCCACCTTCCTCGTAGGCCCGCACCTGGTCCGGGAGCTCGACTCCCGGGGCGATCTCGCCCGCGCTCGGGGAACTCCTTTTGAATTCACAGACCATCGACATGCCGGGCCGGGAGAGAGCTTCCCGAAAAGGGCGGTCAAAGCCGCGCTGACCGAGTCCGTCGGCCAGTTGGCCCGCAGGCACCCGGCGCTTGCGTTCTTGAACGCCACGGCCCGCGGCCGAAATTAGCTGATCGAGGATTCCCACTGAACAGAGAAAGCCTACTGGTCCGCGGTAAAGCCGACCAGCCCGGCGAGGACCTGGGCTGCGGCACCCGAATCGATCGACTGCCGGGCGACCTCGACCGCCCCCGCGAAGTCCTCGGCCCGGCCGCCCACGTATATCGCGGCTGCAGCGTTGAGCAGGACGAGATCGCGCCGGGGTGACTTCTCGCCTGCTAGCACGGCCCGCGTCGTATCGGCGTTCTGCTCCGGGCTCCCGCCCTCCACCTCGGACAGGTCGGCGGTCTCGAAGCCGAAGTCCCCGGGGGCCAGGGTCAACTCGCGGGTCCCGCCGCCGACCACCTCGATCATCCGGGTCGGGCCGGATATCGTGATCTCGTCGAGGCCGTCGTCACCGGACACGACCAGAGCCCGTTCGCTCCCCAGGCCGACCAGCGCCTCGGCGATTGATTCCTGGTAGTGGCGGTCGGCGATCCCGATCACCTGACGGGCAGCCCCGGCCGGATTGGTCAGCGGTCCGAGAAAGTTGAAGATGGTCCGTACCGCCAGCTCCTTTCTGACCGGGACCACGTAGGCCATCGCCTTGTGGTGGGCCGGGGCGAACATGAAGCCGAAGCCGACCTCGTCGATCGAACGGGCTACCTGGTCGGGGCTCAGGTTGATCTCGACGCCGAGCGCCTCGAGCAGGTCGGCCGAACCGCTGCGGCTCGTATTCGAGCGGTTGCCGTGCTTGGCCACCGCACACCCGGCCCCGGCGGCCACCAGCGCCGCCGTGGTCGAGACGTTGAAAGTAGAGGGTCCGCCCCCGGTCCCGGCGGTATCGACCAGCTCGGCCCGCCCGGTCTCGACCGGGATCGCCAGCTCGCGCATCGTCCTGGCCAGACCGACCAGCTCCGGCACCGTCTCGCCCTTTGCTCTGAGCGCGATCAGGAACGCTGCCGTCTGGACCTCGCTGGAGCGCCCGCCCATGATCTCGGCCAGCACCGCCGACGCATGGTCGGCGGTCAAATGATCGCCCGAAGCGACCGCGTCGATCGCCCTGGTCAGGATCTCATTCGGCATCTCTTCCCCCATTCTGACCGGGTTCACGGCCCTGCTCCGGATCTGCCCCGATAAAGGTCGCGATCATCGCCTTGCCGTCCGGCGTCAATATCGACTCAGGGTGAAACTGGACGCCCTCGGCCGGAAGATCGCGATGCCGCACTCCCATCACGATGCCCTCGTATTGCGAAGTCACCTCGAGTTCATCCGGCAGGTCCGGTCCGGCGATCAGCGAGTGATAGCGGCCCACGGTCAACGGGGAGGGCAATCCGGAAAACACGGTCCGGCCGTCATGGCTGATCTCGGCGGTCTTGCCGTGAACCGGCTCTGCCCGGACCACCGTCCCGCCGAAGGCCTGCACCAGTGATTGATGTCCGAGGCAGACTCCCAGTACCGGCGTGCCGGCCCGGGCGAAAGCGGGGATCACCTCGAGCGAGATTCCGGCATCGTCGGGAGTGCAGGGCCCGGGTGAGACCACCACCCGGTCGTAGCCATTTTCCAGCAGTTCGGCCACGGTGCGCTCGTCGTTTCTCACGACCTCGACCTCGGCTCCGAGTTCGCCCAGGTACTGAACCAGGTTGTAGACGAACGAGTCGTAGTTGTCGATCACCAGAACCCTCATCTCAGGCCCAGTCCGGATGCTCGCAGGCCATCTCGACCGCTTTGAACATCGCTTTGGCCTTGTTCACCGATTCTTCGTACTCATACTCGGGCCTGGCGTCGGCCACCGTGCCTCCGCCGGCCTGGATGTGGATCTGGCCGTCCTTGATCAACGCCGTCCGGATGTGGATCGCGGTGTCCAGGTCGCCGCCCCATGAGAGGTAGCCGACCGCCCCGCCGTAAGAGCAGCGCTTGACCTCTTCCATCTCGTCGATTATCTGCATCGCCCGCACCTTGGGGGCGCCGGACAGCGTCCCGGCCGGCAACGCCGAGCGCAGTACGTCGAGCGCCCCCAGTCCCGAGCGCAGCCGGCCGGTCACCCGGCTGACGATATGCATCACGTGGGAATAGGTCTCGACCACCATCAACTCCTCGACCTCGACCGAGCCGTACTCGGCCTCACGCCCGATGTCGTTGCGGGCGAGGTCGACCAGCATCACGTGCTCGGCCCGCTCCTTGGGGTCCGAGATCAGCGCCTCGGCCAGGCTCCGGTCCTCCTCTTCACTGCCGCCGCGCGGTGATGTGCCGGCGATCGGCCTGATCTCGACCCTGTCCCCGATCACTTTGAGCAGCGGCTCCGGAGACGCCCCCGCGATCTGGAAATCACCGAACTCGAGGAAGTACATGTAGGGCGAGGGATTTATCGCCCTGAGTCCGCGATAGATCGAGAGGGCCCCGGTTCTGGCTTCGGCCGAAAAACGCTGGGAGGGGACCACCTGGAAGGCGTCGCCGGCGTGGATGTACTCGACCACGTCGGCGACCGTCTGCTCGAACTGCTCGCGGCTGACGTTGGATCTGAATTCAGGCGGCTCGACCGGGCCGGCGTCGCCGGCGACCGGTACGGGGCCCCGCAGACGCTCCCTCACCTCGGCGATCCGCTCCGCCGCCCCCTGCCAGGCGACCTCGATCCCGCCGTCGTCGGCAAAGGCACACGCCATGATCGTCATCTCGTTGTGCAGGTGGTCGAATACGACCAGTACGTCGGTGATCATCAGGGCGAGGTCCGGCAGCCCGAGCGGGTCCGGGTTGGGCGGCCCGAGCGGCTCGACGGTGCGGACCAGGTCGTAGCCGAACAGCCCGACCGCCCCGCCGGCGAACGGCGGCATCCCGGGCAGCGGGGCAACCCGGTAACGGGCCATGTAATCGGCCACCGCACGATAAGGATCCGGGGCATCGATCCGCTCGGCCGGCTCGTCTCCGGCCGACAATTCGCCGCCACGGTACTCGGCCAGCTCGCCGTCGCTCCAGCGGATGATCGCGCGCGGCCGCGTGCCCAGAAACGAGTATCGCCCGACCTGTCCGCGTTCAGCCGATTCGAGCAAAAAGCAGGGACCCCCGTCGCGCAGCTTGAGCAGGGCGGAGACCGGGGTTTCACAATCGTCGGTGAAACTGAGGCTGACCGGCACCACATTCGCTTCGGTGGCCAGATCACGCGCCTCTTCGAGCGTCGGGGTGAGGCGCGAGGACAGTTCAGGCCCGACGGTCATTGAGGACCTCCATGACCTGCCCCAGGCTCAGGTCCCGGGACTTGAGCAGCACGGTCAGGTGGTAAAGCACGTCGGCGGCCTCTTCGGCGGCCCGCTGGTCGCTCTCCTCGCGCACCGCCCGGGTCACTTCCTCGGCCTCCTCGCGCACCTTCTCCCCGGCCAGCGCCGGGTCGTCCAGCAGCTCGACGGTATAGCTCCCCTCCGGCCTGTCCCGGACCCGCCGCGAGAGGGTCCGCTCCAGCTCAGCCAGCGCCTCCCCGGACTCCGGGTCCGGTGATTCGCCGGTTTCGAGATCCCGGTAGAAGCAGGTTCTCTCGCCGGTATGACAGGCCGGCCCCGCCGGCTCGATCAGCGCGACCAGGGCGTCTCCGTCGCAATCGATCCGCAGCTGACGGACCCTCTGGGTATTTCCGGAGGTCTCGCCTTTCTTCCAGATTTCCCGCCGGGAGCGGCTGAAGTAGTGGATCTCCCCGCTCTGCCGGGTCAGCTCGAGCGACTCGGCGCTCATCCAGGCAAGGGTCAGCACTTCGCCGGTCGCCGCGTCCTGGGCGATACAGGGCACCAGACCATCCCGGTCAAATTTGACCTCGATCCGGCTCAATTCAGCCGCCGCTTCCTGAATCCCCGGCCGGGGGCTGATCTCCGGAAGCCTCCTGCCCGGCTGATCCCGACCCTCCCGATCCCGTATCGCTGAACGCTATGTACCACTCGCCGTTTTCCCTGACCAGGGACAGCTCGCCGACGCTGCCCTCCAGATTCACCGTCGCCTGGTCCCCGTCCACCGCGATGTCTTCGATGTTCAGAGTCGGCTGGGGCCCGGCCTGCTGGAGGATCCGGGTCGTTTCCCTGACGCAGCGGCCACGACTGTTGAAGTTGGCCTTGACCCCGCTCGGCTGCATCACGTCGCAGAAGCCGGACGCGTCTTTCCCGGCGGTGATCCGGTTCAGCTCGCCGACCAGTTCGGTTATCGACTGTTCATCGGCGGCGCTGTCCGAGCTGCCGTCCCCACCACATCCGGCAAGGACGAGTACGGCGGCGGCAAAAATCGCTGCGACGGCGAGGGTCGACTTCATGGTTTCATCCTACGGAGTGACCCCCGGGACCGATAAGAGCCCGGGACCTACTCGATTCCGAGCCGGTCGAGCATGTCCTCATCCCGGCGCCATTTCTTTCGCACCTTGACCTTGAGCTCCAAGTGCACCTGTTCACCCACCTCCTGCTCCAGGCTCCGCCTGGCGTCCGATCCGATCTCGTGGACCCGGAAGCCTTTCTTGCCGATCAGGATGCCCTTCTGTGATTCGGATTCGACCCAGATCTCCGCTTCGACCACGGTCAGCCCGTCCTCGCGCCGGCTGATCCGTCGCACCTTGACCTCGATCGAGTGAGGGATCTCTTCGCGGGTCCTGACAAGGGCGGCCGCCCGGATCAGCTCGGCCATCAGCAGCTCCGGCGGCTGGTCGGAATGCTCCCCGGGCGGATACAGGTACGGACCCTCCGGCATCAGCGCTGCCAGGTGAACGGCGAGCTCTTCGACCCCGTCTCCGGTGAGCGCGCTCACCGGAAACACCTGGTCGACCCCACTCAGCCCGGCCGCTTCGGCCAGCACCGGAACGATGTTCCTGCCGAGGCGATCCGCCTTGTTGACCGCACAGATCACCTTGATGTCCGGCCTGGCGCCGAGCAGGGAACCGGCGATGTAGCGGTCGCCGGCACCGACCCCCTGCTCACCGTTGATCACCAGCAGGACCACGTCGGCGTCTCCCAGTTCCTGCTTGACCCGGCGCTGCATCCTCTCGGTGAGGACATCGCGCGGCCGCTGGACTCCGGGCAGGTCGACCAGCACCAGCTGGGTACCGGCCGCGGTATCGGTCGCCACCCCGCGGATCGCCCGCCTGGTCGTCTGCGGCCGCACCGTGGCTATGGCCACGGTCGATCCGACGATCGCGTTGACCAAAGTCGACTTGCCCACGTTCGGCCGCCCCGCCAGCCCGACGAAACCGGAACGGGTCACTCCGGACGGTCCGGGCGGTCCGGCCCCGGCCGGCCCCCTGGTCGCGTCAGGCCCGCGGTCAGGCCCGCGAAGCGCTTTCATGACCCGGTCCTGGGCCGCCAGCATCTCGCCGTCATCGGTCTCGTGATCAAGGCCGCAGAGATGGAGTACGCCATGAACCACGGCCTCGACGGGGTCCGAACAGTGCTCGGGGCAGATGACCACGTCGCCGAGCTCCCGCGGGCCCGGGCCGGCTCCGGGTCCATCGACCGGAAAGGAGAGCACGTCGGTCGGGCGGTCCAGGGAGCGGAACTGCCGGTTCAGGGCCCGGATCCGGGCCTCGTCGACGGACTCGACCGCGAGGTGCCCGGCCTCGACCCCGGCCTCCCCGAGGGTCGCCTCCACGGCCGGCCTGAACTCGACCGGCACATCCACGAGATCAGGACTCATTCCGGGCTTTCGCGCTCGGCGTGCTCGCCATAGGCGGCAACGATGCGCTGGACCAGACGATGGCGGACCACATCGGCTCCCCCGAAACGGATGAAACTCACATCGTCGATCCCGGTGAGGATGTCCTTGACCACGATCAGCCCGGAGTCCCGGTCTTTGGGCAGATCCACCTGGGTGATGTCCCCGGTCACGACCATCTTCGAGTTGAATCCGAGCCGGGTAAGGAACATCTTCATCTGCTCCGGAGTCGTGTTCTGGGCCTCGTCGAGAATCACGAAGGCGTCATTCAGGGTCCGGCCACGCATGAAGGCCAGTGGCGCGACCTCGATCACGCCGCGATCGAAATAGCCGTTGACCCGATCGGGATCGAGCATGTCGTAGAGCGCGTCGAACAGCGGCCGCAGGTAGGGGTCGACCTTTGCCTGCAGGTCGCCCGGCAGGAAGCCGAGGCTCTCCCCCGCCTCGACCGCGGGCCGGGTGAGGATGATCCGCTGGACTTCTCCCTCGATCAGCGCAGCCGCCGCCATCGCCACCGCGAGAAAGGTCTTACCGGTGCCGGCAGGGCCGATCCCGAAGGTGACCGTGTTCTCCCGGATCGAGTCGACGTAGAGCTTCTGGTTGACGGTCTTGGGAACGACCCGGGTGTTGCGGTTTCTCCAGATGACGTCGTCGAGCACTTCGGCCGGCCGGCGCGAAGACTGGATCGCGTTGGTGACCGAATCGAGCGTATCCGGCTCCACTTCGTGGCCGTTCTCGATCAGGCCGACCATTTCGTCGACCAGGCGGGCCGCCTCGTCCATCTCGCCGTCATCACCCTCGAGCGTCAGCAGATTGCCCCGCAGGTGAACCTTGCTCGTGGTCCGCTCCCTGAGCGCCCGGAGGACCGAGTCACCGGAACCGGCCAGTTCGGCCGCAACGGCGTTGTCCAGAGTCAGGGTCCTACGCGCCAAGCTGTTCCCGCACCGCCGTACTCACCCGCTTGCCGTCGGCCCGACCGGCGACCCTGTCCTTGAGCAGTCCCATTACCTGGCCCATCTGCTTCGGTTCGGTCGCGCCGGCTTCGGCGATCGCGTCGACGACCATCGTGTCGAGCTCCTCGTCGCTCAACTGGGCGGGCAGGTAGGCCGTGATCAGGTCGGCTTCGAACTTCTCGTCCTCGGCCTGCTCGTATCGCCCGGCATCGGCATAAGCGTCGGCGGCCTCCAGTCGCTTCTTCTTCTCGCGCTGCAGCGCCGCCACCTCGTCGTCTTTTCCGAGCTTGGCGTCCTGCTGCAGGACGTCCTGGATCATCCGCAGGGCCGAAGCCCGCTTGCGATCGCGATCCTTCATGGCGGCCTGGGCATCGAGCCGGATCTTTTCGAGAGCTGACATGGGCCAAGATTACCTGCCCCGGCCCGGTTCCATGCTTGCCGCAGGCTGTTCGATCGGCTACACTTAACAAAGTGGTTAAGTATCGGACCCTGGACGGCACCTTTGGTGCGCTGGCCAATCCCACCCGCAGGCAGATCATTTTGCGGTTGCGGGACGGCGAGGCTTCAGTGGGCGAACTGGCCGCGCCACACAGAATGTCGCTGCCGGCGATATCCAGGCACATCAGCGTGCTCGAAGATGCCGGGTTGGTCTTCAGGCGGAAGGAGGGTCGCCAGCAGTACTGCCGGCTGGCCACCAGTCCGTTGAACGAGATCGACGCCTGGCTTCGCCGCTTCCGCGATGTTCCCGAGATGGCGACGGAAGAAACGAAGAAAGGAACCAGATGAGCAAGTTCGTACTGATCTATCACGGTGGCACCTCACCCGCCAACGATGAGGAGAAGGACATCATGATGGCGGCCTGGGGTAAATGGATGGAAGACACCGGAGAGGCGTTGATCGACATCGGCAATCCGCTCGGCCCGCCGGCTTCGATCGGTGGGACGGCCGCTGACCCGGCCAGCGGCTACAGCCTGATCGAGGCCGAAGACGGCGATCAGGCGATGGCCCTGGTCAAAGACCATCCGATGGCGAAAGAAGACGGAGCGCGGATCGACATCTACGAAGCGTTCAATATGTAGGACCCGGAGCGTCCGGCCACCGGCCGGGCGCTCCCGTTTCCCGCGGTCAACGAGGGCAGTCGGCGTTCGATGGCGGCGGTTCAGAGTTCGAGGTGCTCAACCCTCCCGCTCAGGGGAAGCTGAAGAAAGCGGGTCCCGAGGGTGACGAACGATTCACGATCGCCGGTCACCCGGAAGCCGTACCCGCCTTCGCCGTCGCCCTCCCGGAGCAGGTCCTCCGAGGCGAGTCGCCGTTGAATCGCGCCGGCGATCGCGTGGCCGGCGGTCACCAGCCGGACGTTCCGGCCGAGGATCCGCTGCAGCAAAGGGGCGACCAGCGGATAGTGGGTGCAGCCGAGGATCAGGGTGTCGACCCCGGCCTCCTTCAGCGGCCGGCAGTAACCCCGGACGGTGTTGACGACCTCTTCGCTGAACGTCGCCCCACCCTGGATGATCGGCGCCAGGTCCGGGGCGGCAACTTCGGTGACGGTCAACTCCCTGCCCTGGTCTTCGAGCGCCCGCCGGTAGGCACCTGAGAAGACCGTCGCCGGCGTCGCCAGCACGCCGATCCTCCCGTTTTCGGTGATCGCCCCCGCGATCTCGGCCTCGGGCCCGACCACCGTCACGACCGGCACCCCCGCCCCCCGGCCCAGCTCCCGCACCGCATCTCCGGCGGCGGAAGTGGCCGAGTTGCAGGCCACAACCAGAAGCTTGACCTCCTGGTCGAGCAGATATCCGGCGATTGTGGTCGCCCGCTCGCGCAGACGCTCGCGGCTCTTGTCTCCGTAGGGAAAGTGGCTGCTGTCGCCGACGTAGAGGTAGTCCTCGGCCGGCAGCGAAACCAGGCACTCGTGAAGCACGGTGAGTCCGCCGACCCCGGAGTCGAAAAAGCCAATCGGGCGATCCGGTCCGGCGCTCACGCGGCCTCCAGGAGCAGACTGCCCCAGCCTTCGAGAGCGCGGAAATCGCGAGGGGTCAGCCCGGTCCGGGCAAAGGCCCCGGCCACACGGTCGCGCTCGGTCTCGAGCAGTCCCGAGCAGATCAGACGGTCGGGGCGGCCGGCCGTGTCCATCCGGCCGGCGACCAGCTCAAGCAAGGGGGCGGTCAGGTTGGCGATCACCAGCGGCGCCAGGTCCGGAAGCCCGCTCCGCAGGTCGTGCCGCTCGAATGAGACCTCGGCCCGGTTGACCGCCGCATTGCCGACGGCCGCGGTGATCGCCTCCCGCTCGTGATCGAAACCGGTGACCGGGGAGTACCCGAGCCGCGCGGCTGCGATCGCCAGCACACCCGAACCGGTGCCCAGGTCACTCACCGGTCCGCCGGTGAGCCCGCGGTCGTGACAGCCGAGCAGCAGCTCGAGACTGAGTCTGGTGGTCGGATGGGCACCGGTGCCGAACGCCTGGCCCGGGTCGATCACGACCTCGAACGCGCCGGGCCGTGCCGGCTCCCACGGGGGTCGCAGCCAGATCGAGGTTGCACCATCGGCCGAGGTGACCTCGAGCGGCCGGTGGAAGGCCCGCCAGCGCTCCGACCAGTCTCCGGGGACTTCGCTCGACTCGACCGCGACCAGGCCATCTCCGCTGGCCGCCTCGACCTGGCCGAGGTCGGGCAACTCACCCTCGGCCCCGTAGATCGCATACTCGACGTAGTCCTCCCCCTCCGACTCCTCGACCCCGGCCGGAGCGAGGACGGTCAGCTCGGCCAGTACCAGCTCGGCCTGATCCGGCCTGCAGCGGACCGCCAGGCGGATCAATGCCGGCTCCCGGCCGTTGTCCGGCTCGGGATCCGGCGGGCCTGGACTTGACGGCCCGCCGCATCCGGGAGAAGAGCCCCGACTCCTCTGGACGGCGGTTTTCGTCGCCGAGGCTCTGGTCAAGCTGCCCGGCCATCTCGAGCTGGTCCTCGGAGAGGTTGGCCGGGATGACGACATTGAAGACGAAGCGGTGGTTACCGCGGCGCCGGGAACTGCCGAGTCGCGGCAGGCCTTTTCCCCTGAGCGTGGACTCGGCTCCCGGCTGGGTGCCCGGTTCGAGTTCGATCTCGTCCGGTCCGTCCAGCGTCTCCACCTCGATCCGTTCGCCCACCATTGCCGAGGTGGCGTCGACCGGAACCACGGTTATCAGGTCCTGCCCGTCACGGATCATGCTTTCGCGCTCGGCCACATGCACCTCGACATACAGGTCACCGGCCGGCGCACCGGGCTCACCGGCATGACCGGCGCCGGAAATCCGGATTCGCTGACCCGATTCGATCCCCGCCGGAATGTCCACCTTCCAGCTCTTGTCGGTATGGCGCCGCCCCAGGCCGGAGCATTCGCCGCATGGGGTTTCCGCCACCCGGCCGTCGCCGTTGCACCGGTCGCAGGGAGTGGCTCTGACCATCTGGCCGAATGCGGTGTTGGCCACGGTGCGCAGCTCGCCGGTGCCGTCACAGCGGTCGCAGGTCCTGATCGGGGTGCCGGGTTCGGCTCCGTTGCCGCGACAGTGTTCGCAGTTGGCCACGACATCGAACTCGACCTCACGCTCGACCCCGGTGAGTACGTCCCCGAGATCGATCTCTACGCCGGCCCCGATGTCGGCCCCGGCCGCCGGCCCACGGCGGCCGAAGCCACCACCACCGCCGGCGCCGCCGAAGAAGGCGCTGAACAGATCGTCGATCGAGCCGAACCCCTGCGCCTGGGATGAGAAGCCGCCCGACCTGAGGCCGTCGTGCCCGTAGGCGTCGTAGGTCTGGCGCTGCGCGTCGTCGGAGAGCACCTCGTATGCCTCGGCGGCCTCCTTGAACTTCTCTTCGGCCTCGGGATCGTGGGCGTTGACATCCGGGTGGAGTTCACGCGCGATCCTGCGAAAGGACTTCTTGATTTCCTGGGCCGTTGCGCCCCGGGGAACCCCGAGCACTTCGTAGTAGTCGCGCTTGCTCATGCGTAGACGTTCTCGAAGTAGCGGGAGAGTTCCCGTGCCGCCTCGGTGACCGCGGAAATCGCGGTCTCGTAGTCCATCCGGGTCGGGCCGAGCACGCCGACCGAGCCGAGATTGCGATGGCCGAGTCCGTAGTTGGCGCCGACCACGGCCACGGACCGCAGCTCCGGCTGGGGGTTCTCGGCGCCGATCCAGAGAAAGACCGAGTGCTCGTCGATCGCCGACCGCATCATCCGGAGCACCGAGGCCCGCTCTTCCAGCGCGGTCATCAGCTGGTCGATCTGAGGCAGGTCCGCCGACCGGCGCTCGTCCAGAAGCCTGCCGGTGCCCTCCAGGTAGAGGGTCTCCCCGGGGTCCTGCTCGAGGTCGACCAGGGCCGGTGAAAGCCGTTCGACGAATCCGGCTTCAACCGGGTCCAGGGCCGGGTCGGCCAGCTTCGAAACGATCCGCCGGGCACCGACGTCGATCCCGACCAGTGACTCGTTCAGATAACTGGAAGCCCATTCGACCAGACCTGGATCGACCGGATCCTGAAATGTGAAGGCCCGTTTGGTCACGTCGCCGGCGGAAGTGATCGCGACGACCATGACCAGGTTCGGCTGGAGCAGCAGCGCCTCCACCCGGTGGATCGTCGCCGTGCCCAGCGGGGGTGCGACGACGAGGGCCAGAAGGTCGGTCATCCGGGACAGCGCCGCGGTCGCCTCCCGCATCGCCTCATCGACCTCGCGCTGCAGTCTCGACACGTCGATTCCGGCAGACCCGGACCGCCTGGCCGGGACCTGGTGCAGCAGGGCCTCTGCGTAGAGCCGGTAGCCGAGATCGGTCGGGACCCGGCCGGCCGACGTATGTGGATGAGTCAGGTAGCCGCCCGCCTCCAGCGCCGCGAGTTCGGCCCGGACGGTGGACGGTCCCCAGCCGAGATCGGCCCTTTCGACGATCGCCTTGGACCCGACCGGGCGGCCGGAATCAAGGTAGGCGTCAATCACTGAGCCGAGAATCAGCTCCTGTCGCTCGGAAAGCATGGCTCCCATTGTAGGTAGACCGGACCTCCATGGCCGAACGGCGGTCGCCGGCGGTCCGGGGGACCCTCCGGCGCGGACGGCCGGGGCTCAGTCCCGCCCGCCGGTGCGGAGCTCGGCCCGGGCGTTGCGGATCACCCGGCTGTCACCCTGGGCCGCGACCAGATCGAGTTCTGCCCGAGCGCCGTCGGCCTCGACCACCTCGCCCGAAACGACTATCTCCTGCTCGGGGAAGCTCATGCTCCGGAACTGGACCTTCAGCCGGCGTAGCGACCGCGGATCGCCTCCGGCAGAGTCAATTCCCGCTTTCGAGACCAGGGCCATCACGTAGAGGCCGTGCAGGATCGAGCCCGGAAGCCCGACCGCCCTGGCGAATTCGGGGTCGATGTGGATCGGGTTGAAATCGCCCGACGCACCGGCATAACGGTGGGGCAGGTATTTGTCGGGCGTGACCCGGAGCTCTTCGATCGGTTCGCCCTGCTTCAGCCCGGCCAAGTCAGACCCCCCTGACGATGTTGGTCCAGACTCCCCGGACGACCTCTTCGCCGTCCTGGTTTGTCGAGACGCTTTCGAAGACGTAAAAGCCCTTGCCGAGCTTTTCGTAGATCTCCCGGCAGGTCGCGGTGGTGGTGATCAGGTCACCCGAGCAGACCGGTTCCCCCCACTCGAACTCCTGTCCGCCATGGACCATCGCCGCGAAGTTGATCTCGACCTCGGGATCAAAAAGGGCCGGAGCCAGAGCGCCGGAGCTGTAGACGACGCAGAACATCGGCGGGGCCACCACGTCGCGAAATCCGGCCTCCCGGGCGGCCCGGCGATCGAGATAGACGCTGTCGTCCATCCCGGTCACCTGGGCGTACTCGCGGATCTTCTCCCGCCCCACCTCGTACTCGTAGGCCGGCCAGGTTTTTCCTGTCGCGTCGGTTTTCAGCGCCATCGCGGCCAAGATAGCACCGCCCACCGGGCCGCAGCCCCTCGCCGGCGGCGGTCAGTCGTCGAGTTCAAGTACCGCCAGGAAGGCCTCCTGGGGAACCTCGACCCGTCCGACGTTCTTCATCCGCTTCTTGCCCTTCTTCTGCTTCTCCAGCAGTTTGCGCTTGCGGGTGACATCACCCCCGTAGAGCTTTGCGGTGACGTCCTTGCGCACGGCCTTGACCGTTTCCCGGGAGAGGATTCGGGCACCGACCGCGGCCTGGACAGGGATGTCGAACTGCTGGCGGGGGATCGTCTTGCGGAGCCTTGAAACCAGGTCCTTGCCCTGGGTGTAGGCGAAGTCCTTGTGCGCAATAACCGACAGCGCATCGACCTTGTCGCCGGCCAGCAGCACATCGACCTTGACCAGCTCCGAGGGCCGGTTGCCGATCGGCTCGTAATCCAGTGAGGCGTAGCCCTTGGTGGAGGACTTCAGCACGTCGAAGAAGTCCAGCACGATCTCGGCCAGGGGCAGGTCGTAACGGATCTGGACCCGGCTGGGGCTGAGGTAGTCCATGTCGACGTGACTTCCGCGACGGCCCTGGCAGAGCTCCATAACCGCCCCGACGTAGTCGGTCGGGGTGATCACGGTGGCCCGGATGTAGGGCTCCTCAATCGACTCGATCGAGCCGGGGTCGGGCATTTCGGTCGGGCTGCGCACCTCGATCCGCTCACCGCCGATCAGGTGCACGTCGTAGCGCACGGTCGGGCTGGTGGCAAGCAGCTCGAGGTCGTACTCGCGCTCCAGGCGCTCGCGCACGATCTCCATGTGGAGCAGGCCGAGAAAGCCACAACGGAAGCCGAATCCGAGTGCGTCGGAAGTCTCCGGCTCCCAGGAAAGGGCGGCGTCGTTGAGGCCCATCTTGTCGAGTGCGTCCCGCATGTCCTCGTAGCGCTCGGTGTCGATCGGGAACAGCCCACAGAAGACCATCGGCTTGACATCGCGGTAACCGGCCAGTGGCTCGGTGGCCGGATGATCGAGATCGGTCAGGGTGTCGCCGACCCGGAGTTTGGCCACGTCCTTGATCCCGGTGATCACGTAGCCGACCTCACCCACGTCGATCTCGTCGACCGAAGTCATCAGCGGCCGGAAGAATCCGATGTCATCCAGTTCCGCCTCGGTCCCGTTCTGCATCGCCAGAATGCGTTTGTTCTTCCGGAACTTTCCGTCGACCATGCGGACGTAGGCGACCACGCCGCGGTACTGGTCAAACGCGGAATCGAAAATCAGGGCCCGCGAGGGTGCTTTCGGATCACCGCCCGGCGGCGGCACCCGCTCGACGATCGCCTCCAGGACCTCGGTCACCCCTTCGCCGGTCTTGGCAGAGATCCTGAGGATCTCGTCCGGGTCGACCCCGAGCAGATCGGAGACCTCACCGGCCACCCGCTCAGGCTCGGCGCCGGGCAGATCGACTTTGTTCAGCACCGGGATCAACTCGAGGCCGTTCTCGATCGCCAGGTAGGTGTTGGCCACGGTCTGGGCCTCCACCCCCTGGGCTGCGTCGACCACCAACAGGGCTCCCTCGCAGGCGGCCAGGCTGCGCGACACCTCGTAGGAGAAATCGACATGGCCGGGTGTGTCGATCAGGTGAAGGTGATAGATCACGCCGTCGGCTGCCTCGAACTCGACCCGGACCGCCTGGGCCTTGATCGTAATCCCGCGCTCCCTCTCCAGATCCATCGAATCCAGCACCTGCGCCCGCATTTTCAGTGGATCGATCGCACCGGTGATCTCGAGGATCCGGTCAGCCAGAGTCGACTTGCCATGGTCGATGTGGGCGATGATGGAGAAGTTGCGGATCAGTTCCATGCGGGCTCCGCAGTATGGCGGGGCGGGAACTCCAGCGGCACCGAGCCCCAGACCGCCGGGGGTGGGCCGGCCGAGGGAACATCGTCCCGTCGCGCATCCCGGTGTAGAACCGGTCCATGGAGCAGCTCCATTTCGACCCCTACACCTGCCTGGAGCTGATGGTCCCGGAGGTGCCGGACTATTCGAGGTTGCAGGAAGAGGTCGTGGCCTCAACCGCGACCTCGCCGTGCTCGTCGGCGCCGGCTGAGATTGCGCCCGGCACCCGTGCCTCACCCCGGGCGCCCTCTCCGTTCCTGGCGGACGGCCGCGTCAGGGGCAGAGCTCGGGATCGAGCGGCCCGGTCAGCTCGAAGACCGCGGTCGGCGGCACCCTGAGCACCGGCTTCACCGCCGGATCGCCCTCGATCCAGTCGAGTTCACGGGGGAACGGGCGCTTCGGGCTGGGCCGGTCCAGGGCGATCACCGCGTAGTCGTGTTCCCCCCGGTTGACCGCCTCCTTGAAACCCCGGCAGGTCTCCGGCCTGACGTATCCGCCGGCCGGTCTGTGCTCACCGATGAACTCGACCCGGTTGGCCAGCATTGTTCCCATGAGGGGGTACTGGCGGGTGGCGTTGGTCGCGATCGAGCGGTCCTCGACTCCGCGTGCCCAGACGAAAGCCCGGGAGAGCCCGGCCGTGGTGAAATCGGGATTCGCGTAGCGATTCTCGAAATAGGAGCGCTGGACTGTCTGTCCGGCCAGAACCACTCCGAACAGGATCGCCGCCGCGGCGGCGATCCCGAACGCGGTCAGACCGGTCCTCCGGGAGGGTTCCCCGCGGGGAGCGCGGTCGCGGGAAGCCCGGCCGCGGGCGAGCATGAAGCCGGCGAGGGCGACCCAGACGATCGCGCCCACCGACAGCGCTCCCAGCCAGTAACTCAGCCCCCAGGTCGAGCTGAAGGCCATGGTGAACGGAGCCAGCAGAAGCAGAAGCCCCATCGCCAGCCAGCGCGCTCCGGCGCCCCTGGGCCCGACCGCGCTCCCGAGCAGAGCCAGGCCGACCACGGCCGCCGGGGCGAGATAACGAAGGCCGGAAACAAAGCCGGCCGGCTCCCCGGGCGGGCCCGAGGCGGAGGTCGGCGCGACCAGCCAGGCCAATACGAGCGCCAGCCCGACCACGGCCCCGGTCCTCCTGGCCGGGCCGGAACCGCGCCAGAGGCATAGCGCCAGGCCGGCGCCGGCGGCCAGCAGCAGAATCGGCCAGCCCGGACCGAAACCATCATCGAGGCCGGGCAGGAACCAGTCCCCGATCACGGTCGGATCGGTCAGATAGCCCCAGACCGAGCCCTCCCCCCGGCCACCCACATCCTGGGCCGGGCCCGGCAGCTCGATCCCCCCGATGTGATCGATCCAGGGAAGCGGGTTGCCGCTGTGGAGCAGGTTGCGGACGTACCAGTAGCCGCCGCCGATGAGAGCGGCGAAGACCGCCGCCACTCCCGCCTTTCGCCTCGCCGCCGGTTCCGCCAGGACGAGCGCCCCGACCATCAGGGCCAGCGTCGCCGGAATGAAATTGACCTTCGTACCGGCAGCCAGTCCCGCGGCGAGCGCGATCACCAAGACGGGGCCGAGGCCGATCCGGCGGCCCCCGGCTCCGAAATTGACCAGCAGCGCGAGCGCGGCCAGCACGAAGAAGGTGCCGACGATGTCGTTGCGGGCCTCGCCGGCCTGATCGATCATCGCGGTCGAGACGAGCACCAGGGCGACTCCGCCGGCCGAAACCGGGGCACCGCCGTAGGGCCTTCCGATGCACCAGGCGGCCAGCAGGCAGCCGGCCAGCCAGCCGAAGTTGATCAGCGGCGAAAGCAGATCATTGTCGAAGCCGAGAATGCCGAGCGAGTGGATCAGCTCCGAGTTCTGCGGATAAAACCAGGTGAGAAACTGCGGAGCCAGGAAATGGAGGGGGAAGGTGTCCCCGGAAGCCGCCAGCCCTGCCGCAAACGGGCCGTGGTACCAGGTCGAGTCGAAGCCGGTCATTCCGGTGCCGTACTTGAGCCTGACCCCGACCGAAAACACCGCCGCGGCAAGCGCCACGAGAAGCAGCCCTGCCGTGGTCAGCATCGCCGGCGAAGCGAACCGGGGCGGCTCGGGCGCCGGATCGGCCCCGGGGATCCGCTCCCGCCAATGCCAGGCTGCGGCCGCGAGGCCGACTGCCGCGCCCAGATAGATCCACCCCCGGAAAAGGCCGAGGCTGCCGAGGATCAGGGCCAGGGTGATCGCAACCCCTGCCCCGATCACGATCGTCGACAGCCAGGCGACCGGCCCGCCGAGCCAGCCGAGCAGCCGGATCCTGAGGATGACGGCAATGGTGAGGACCGCGGCCAGTCCCGCGGCCAGGCCGGCCGTCCCGGCCAGGTACGCGGAAAAGCTCATCACCGCCGGCGCACCAGAGCCAGAATTTCATCCAGTTCCGGCACATGGAGGATCCGGCAGCTGGCCAGGTAGGCGATCCCGCCGAGCCCGAGGCCGGCCCCGAGCGAAACGATCTGGCCGATCAGTCCCCGGCCGAGCGCCTGGTCGAGCAGGTCCCAGACCTCCCAGGACACCCCCGCCAGAACGAGCGATCCGATTGCGATCCGGGTGGTCGAGGCGATCAGCTGCGGCATCTGGATGCCGCCGAGGCGGCTTCGCAGCAAAACCATCTGGATCGCCACCGAGATCAGGGTGGCGATCGCCGTTGCGGCCACGATTCCGGCTACCCCGTACGGCTTGTAAAGCAGGAACGAAGCGATCGCGGTTACGACCAGGTTGCCGGCGGCGATCGCGGTCGGGATCCAGGGCTTCTGAAGGCCGAAGAAGGTCCGGCTGAGCAGCAGGAACAGGCCGTTTGTCGGCAGCGAAAAGGCGAACCAGAACAGAGCCGTGGCGACGACCTCGGTCTGCTCGGGGGTGAATTCTCCGCGCTGGAATACCAGCCGGGTCATCGGTTCGGCGAGGACGAGGATCGCCGCAGTCGCCGGCAGCAGCACGAAGATGATCTGGCGCATGCCCTTGGCCAGAGTGGCCCGCAGGCTGTCGAAATCGCCGCGGGTGGCGAACCGGGCCAGAGTCGGGAAGAGAACCGTCGCGATCGCCACCGAGAAGATGCCCTGGGGCAACTGGTAGATCCGGAAGGCCTTGTCGATCCCGGCCGGGGCCTGGTCGCTCACCAGGCTTCCAAAGAAGCTGTTGACCAGCAGATTGAAGTTGACCAGACCGAGGCTGAGCATCACCGGGACCATGAGGATCAGCACCCTCCTCACATTCGGATCCCGGAAATTGACTTTGAAGGTGCCGCGAAACGGGGTGTGACGCAGATCCCAGGTCGGGATGATCAGCTGGACCAGGGTCCCGGCCAGCACGCCGAAGGCGTAGGCATAGATCTGCTTGTCCTCGGGGAAGAGCGGAACGGTGCCCACCAGCACGGCGATGATCGTCAGGTTCCAGAACAGCGGCGAGATCGCAAAGGCGCCGAAGCGGTCATAGCTGTTGAGGATCCCGACCACAACGCCGGTCACCCCTAGCAGGATCAGGATCGGGAACATGATCTGGGAGAGCACGATCATCAGCGACTCGGTCGCCTCGGAGAACCCGGGGGCGAACAGCGGCATGAGGAAGCTCGCGCCGAGGATGAATACGGCGGTGATCGCCCCGAGCACCATGGTGGCCAGGAGGAGCATGGTCGAGGCCATGCGGAACGCCTCGGCGTACCTGCCTTTCTCGATCTGTTCGGTGAAGATCGGGACGAACGCCGGCTGCAGGGCGGCGTCGGCAAACAGAGCCCGGAACAGGTTGGGGACCTGAAAGGCGACGGTGAAGGCCGACATCGGCCCGGTGATGCCGAAGTAGCCGGCGGCGACAATCTCCCGGGCGAGCCCGGCAACGCGGGATGCGGCGGTAGCTATCGAGAAGAACGCGGTCGAGCGGGCCAGGTGGCCGGGTTTTGCAGCCCTCTCATCTCCGGGCCCGGCCCGGGTGGCCGCTTCATCGCTTTCTTCCGCGGCCGAACGGGACCCGGCCGGCCGTCCGGCCTCTCCGTCCTCCGGCTCGGTGACCATCGCCCTGACCAGCGGTGTCGAAACCCCGCCTTCCATCCCGATGCCACCCCGCGCGATGACCAGTTGCTCGGCCTGCTCGGTATAGCTGACGAAGCGCTCGGCCCGCTCCGAAGCGCTCTGAACGGCTTCTTCGGCCGCACGCGCGCCGGCCTCGAACGAGTCGAGCTCTTCCTCCCCTGAGGGGCTGTTATGGGGGTCGGGTGGCGTTTCCAAGCTCGCTATCGGTATAGTCGGCGACCGCTTGCGAGGGGATTCCCCCCGGCGCGAGCAGACCGGACGATCATGGCCAACATAGCCTCACAGAAAAAACGAATCCTGCGCACTGAGCGTGAGCGCGTCGAAAACCGGCGGCTCACCAGCGCAATCAAGACCCACTTCCACCGTCTCGAAAAGGCGGCCGAAACGGGCGACGCCGACTCGGTGCAGACCGAGCATCGCGATCTCGTATCCCGGATCGACAAGGCCGTCCAGCGCGGCGCGATCCATCGACGGAACGGCGCCCGCAAGAAGTCCCGCGCCGCCCGCGTCGCCACCAGCGCCTAGCTATTTCCCAGCCGGAACCCGGTTCGGCCCGGCCCGGGTTTCCGGGGGTCGACCTCAATCCGCTCCGTCCGTCGCTTCGATCAGTGCCAGGTCGAGGGCGAGCTCGTCCGGGTAGCTGGAGCCGCCCCGGGTCCAGACTTCGAGGTCGGCCAGAGCTATCGATGTACGGCGCATGTCCTCGCTGCGGCTGCCGGACAGCGAGTCGATCAGCCGTTTGGCGATGAACGGAGGCACCCCCAGACGACTCTCGATCTGGTTCGGTGGCAGGCCGGCTTCCATCATGGCCAGGGCCTTGTGCGCCCGGCGGACCGAAGCCGCCGCCGGGTAGACCGTGCTGCCTGCGGTCGTTCCCTCGGCGAGCAAACGCTCGGCCATGGCCAGTGAACGAACACGGTTACCCGCGACGAGCGCGTCGCCGAGCGCAAATCTGTCGGTTTCGGTCGCGTCGACCACCATTTCCTCGAGATCATCGACCTCGACCCGGCCACCCGGCTCTGCCCAGATCGCCAGGCGGTCGAGTTCGTGCGAAAGCCTGGTCAGCCCGTCGCCGAGGTAGGAGATCAGGAATCTTGCGGCATCCGAATCGAGTTCGAAACCGCGGGCCGTTGCTCCCGAGACAAGATGGTGCGGCAGTTCGGCCCCGGTCGGCGCATCGTACTCCCGCACGTCACCTCCGGCCTTCCCGACCGCCTTGGCGATTCCGGCCGGAACCTTGCCGCGGGCGATCAGTACAACCGTGGTCTCCGGAGGCGCGGACAGCAGTGCCTCGATCACCCTCTCGACCTGGCGCTTGCCCCACTTTTCGATTCCGTCGGCCAGCAGATAGCGCCGGTCCGGGATCAGCGACATCGCCCCGATCGCGCTCACCAGAGCATCGGCATCCGGGCTGCCCCGGTTCTCGAGCGGCTCGAACACCTCCAGCGAGGCGGCCCCGCCTTCCTCCTCGGCTCTCCGGCGGAGGCGGGCACGGGCCTGATCGACCTTGGCCACGTCCGAGCCATGGATCAGGTACGCCGGCTTCATCTGGTCGGCCACGCCCCCATTCTCCCGCCTGGTCCGGCGGCCGGTCGGGCGCCACGATGAGCGGGCCGGTCAACGCGCCCACTCGGCCCCGCCCCGGGGCCTACCGACCGGTCTCGACCCGGTAGCCACCTCCTTCAAGCACGATCGAGACGGTCCCGTCGCGGTCGGTCCTCAGCGCCGGCACCCCGGCCTCGGCCAGCGATTCCATCGACGCTTCGGTCGGATGGCCGTACGGATTGTCCCCGCCGACCGAGATCACCGCCAGATCAGGATCACTCCGTTCCAGCAGGACGTCCAGCCCGGCATCATCACTGCCGTGGTGGGCGAGCTTCAGCACGTCGACCGGGCCGGGATCCATCGGAACCAGCTCGGACTCGGCGTCTCCGGGCAGCAGCACGCGGAACCTCTTCCAGCCGAGCACGGCGACCATCGATCTCGCGTTCGGCTCGACGACGGCCGGGGAGCCCGCCCCCGGTGGCCTGGGGGGCGGCCAGATCATGTCAAGCTCGAGATTGCCGAACCGGAGCTGCCGGCCGGCAGCGAGCCTGCCTATCTCGGCCCCCGACCCCCTGGCCTGGGCCAACAGCCGGGCCGGAGCGGAGTCGAACAGAAAGCGGTCCACGCCGACCGGGCCGAACAGGTCGACCAGGCCACCCCAGTGGTCGAGATCACCGTGGGTCAGGATCACCGCAGAGAGCCGCTCGACCCCCGCGGAATCAAGCGCCCCGCGCAGATCGCCACCGGGCGGGCCGCCATCGATCAGCACCGGGTCTCCGCGGTCCGGTCGGATCAGGGTCGCATCCCCCTGGCCGATATCGAGGAACTCGATCCGGGCCCCGCCCCAAGGCGGGGGTCCGAGGCCGCGGCGATCGCCTCCGAAAAGCCCGGGCCCCAGCCAGAACAGGAAGGCCAGCAGGCCGATCCCGGCGGACAGCCCGATCCGTCGGCTGCCCAGGGGGCCCGGTAACGGCGGTTCGGGGGCACCATCCTCAGATCCGGGTATCCGCCAAAAGCGGAATACCGCAGCCAGGAATGCCCCCAAGCCGAGATACCCGACGATCGCGACCGCCGGTCCGCGGGGCCCGATTCCGTCCAGGACCCAGCCGGGCCGGCTGAACCAGGCGGCCACCTGGGCGATGTAGGCCAGCAGAATCGAGTTGACCAGGTTGAACGGCACCGCCGCCAGGCTCGAAAGCTGTCCGACGGCGGCGCCGAGCATGCCCAGCCACATCGCCGGAGCCACGGCCGGCAGGGCCAGGACGTTGGCGAACACGCTCCCGAGCGCCAGCCGGTCGAAATGGGCGGCCATCAATGGTGCGGTGGAAAGGGTCGCCGCGACGGTGATCGCGAGGCCGTCGCAGAGCGCCCGCCGCCACCCTTCCCCACCGATCAGCCGGGCCAGTCGAAGCCGGAGCGGCGCGGCCAGGAGGAGTATCCCCAGGACGGCGGCAAAGCTGAGCTGCCACCCCGGGTCGGTACTAGCCCTCGGATTCAGGCCGAGCGTGACGACCACGGCCAGACTGATCGCGTAGATCCTGGAAACCGGGCGCGTAGCGGCCGCTGCGGCCAGGCCGGCCAGTCCCATGACCCCGGCCCGCTGGATCGACGGCCCTCCTCCAGCCAGCGGAACGTAGACGAGGATCAGGGCGGCGACCACGGCCAGCCGGGCTCCCGGGCGGAGACCGGCGGCGGCCATGAACGGCACCGCGAGCAGAGCCAGCAGGATCACGTTCTGCCCCGACACGGCCAGCAGGTGGGCGAGGCCCGAGTCCCGGAAATCTTCGACCGTCTCCGGGTCGATCGAGTTGTCCTGTCCGAGTACGAAGCCCCGGGCAAGGGCCGCCTCACGATCGGGCATCGCCCGCTCCAAAGCGGTTTCCGCCCGCATGCGCATTCTGTCCACCAGTCCGGCGGCGCCTCCCCGCCGCTCCCCCGTGGGCGACACGGCGTCGGCGTGGAGGACCATCGCCAGGCCCTGTCGGCGCATGGTCGGTCGATACCACCCGGGGGGCCACCGGAGCACGCCTTCGACGGTCACCCCCGTCCCCGGTTCGACCCCCTCCGGCCCGGCCGCCCCCGGGGCCAGGCCTCCCTGACCGACGAACTGGACCATCAGCCTTCCCCCGGACGATTCCATCGGAAAGCGGACGATCCCGCCCGAGACCCGCGGGGCGGCGGTGGAGTACCCGGTGAGCGAGGTTGTCCGACCGGCCGGAGCCGACAGAGCCCCACCATCGATCGATTCAAGGCGCTCGGCACCGCCGGCCAGGCCCGCCCCGAAGCCGGCCGCCATGACCAGCAGGGCGGCTACCGGCGCCAGGCCAGTCCGGCCGCGGAGCAGAACGAGGGTGAGGACCAGGATGACCGACGGCCGTACGAATGCGCTCTCCGGCGGGAAAAGTGGTGACGCGGCCAGGCCCAGGCCGGTCCCGGCCAGCACCGCCAGGCGCCAGCCACCGGCGGTGACTTCCCTGATCAGGGTTGAAGCCGGGAACGGAGTGCCTCCATCGTCACCGGCCCGATGCCGCTCACCTGGTCCAGCTCGTCAATCGAAGCGATGCCGCCCCGGGATTCGCGGAACTCGATCAGGTCGGCGGCGGTGACCGGCCCGATACCCTCGATCTCCTCGAGCTCTTCGGTGGTGGCACCGCCGAAACTGATCGGTCCGGAGCCCGCCCCCGCCACGGCAGCAACCGCGGCCGGTCCGGCTCCGCCGCCGGTCCCGGCCCGGAACGGCACAACCACCTGCTGGCCATCGGCCAGACGGGCCGCCCGGTTGATCGCCCCGGCCAGCGCTCCGCGGGCGGGGCCGCCGGCTCTCCGGATCGCGTCGACGACCCGTTCGCCATCGGAAAAGCGGTAGACGCCCGGATGCTCGACGGCTCCGGACACATCGACCACCAGCTTGTCCGACGAAGCCGAGATCGCAAAGGTCCCCGGCTCACCTTCCCCGGAAAGGCCATCCCGGGCGGCTCCGTTTCCCGGAGCCTGAACCTCGCCACCGGCGGCAGAGGCGGACTCGACCGAACCCGGGCTGCCGCTACCGGCCTGGTCCCGCAGCGAGCTTGCCCCGACCAGCAGCAAGACCACGGCGATCAGCGCGTAGACGAAGAGCTGGCCCTTGGGGAGCGAGGACATGATCCGACCCTGAGCCGTCCAGGCTCAACAGTGTCACCATGACTGCGACAAAAGAGCCACGGGAAAGAAGGCCTTCACCGTCGCGACCGAATCGAAAGGCCGGGGACGCCGGTTCGGTCGAGGGGCCGCCGGTTCGGTCGAAGGAACGGTCAGGCGGGGCGGGCGACCAGGTTGACCAGCTTGCCCGGGACCAGGATCTCCTTGACGACCTCGGACCCTTCGAGATGCCGGGTCACATTGGCGGCCGATCTGGCCGCCGCCAGGATCTCCTCCTCGGCGGCGCCCTCGGCGACCTCGATCCGGTCCCTGACCTTGCCGTTGACCTGGACCACGATCTTCACCGTGTCGGAGCGCAGCATCGCCGGGTCCGCCTCGGGCCAGGGGACCTCCCAAACCCGGTCGCCGGTCAGCCGCTCATACACCTCGGCCGCCAGATGCGGGGCGAAGGGCTGGATCAGCGAAGCCGCGGTCGTGGTGGCAAAGCGGAGCGCTTCCCGTCCGGTGGCGTCCTCGAGCAGTCCGTCCTTGACCCGGTAGATCTCGTTGACCAGTTCCATCACAGCGGCGATGACCGTGTTGAACTGAAATCCCCGGTTGAAATCCCCGGTCGCCTTCTCGATCGCCCAATGGGCCTTGGCCAGAAGTTCCCGGGTATCGCCCCCGGCCCCGTCGGCCAGGGCCGTGGAGTCAGCCGGCCCGGAACCGGTATCGCCTGAACCGGCAATCTCGTCGGCCGCCCGCCAGAGCCGGGACAGAAAGCGGTGCACGCCCTCTACCCCCTCATCTGTCCAGTCGCCTCCCCGCTCGGGCGGGCCCATGAAGCAGACGTAGGTCCGGGCCGCATCAGCCCCGTGGCGGGCCACATATTCGGCCGGGCTGACGGTGTTGCCTCGCGATTTCGTCATCTTCGCGCCGTCCCGGGTGATCATCCCCTGGGTGAACAGGTTGCTGAACGGCTCGGAAACGCCCAGAAAGCCCATGTCGGCCAGCGCCTTGGTGAAGAACCGGGCATAGAGCAGGTGGAGGATCGCGTGCTCGACCCCGCCGATGTACTGATCGACCGCCATCCAGTGGTCGGCGGATTCGCGTGAGAAGGCTTCCTGGTCATTGTCCGGGTCGAGATAACGCAGGAAGTACCAGGAGGAGTCGACGAACGTGTCCATGGTGTCGGTCTCACGCCGGGCCTCACCTCCGCATTCGGGGCACGATGTATTGACCCAGTCCGGGGCGGCCTCCAGGGGACTCTGGCCCCTGGGGGCGTAATCCCCGATCTCGGGCAATTCGACCGGCAACTGGTCCTCCGGTACCGGCACCGTGCCGCACCGGTCGCAGTAGATGATCGGGATCGGGGCGCCCCAGTAGCGCTGCCGCGAAACCAGCCAGTCCCGCAGGCGGTAGTTGACCGAAGCCTCGCCCCGACCCTCCCGGTCCAGCCAGGCGACAATCTGATCGTAGGCCTCCCGGTTGTCCAGCCCGTCGAAGCGGCCCGAATTCACCATCGGCCCGTCGCCGGTGTAAGGCAGCTCCCCCTCGGAATCTTCGCCGCCCGGGCCTTCGCCGCCCGGGCCTTCGTCGCCCGGGCCTTCATCCGCAGCGGGCCCGATCACCCGGCGGACGGGGAGGTCGAATGCCCGCGCAAAGGCGAAGTCGCGCTCGTCGTGGCCGGGCACGGCCATCACCGCCCCGGTGCCGTAGTCCATCAGCACGTAGTCGGCGACAAACATCGGGATCTCCTCACCGTTGACCGGGTTGGCCACGGTGCGGCCGAGAGGGACCCCGGTCTTGGGGCGGCCTTCGTCGCCCCGTTCCTGGACCGTCGCCCTGGCGACCTCGTTGACGTACTCCCGGACCGCCTCCTCGGCTCCGGTGCCGGCCACGAGCTTTTCGAGTTCGGGGTGCTCCGGGGCGATCACGAAGAAGGTCGCCCCGAAAAGCGTGTCCGGGCGGGTGGTGAAAACCGGGAAATCCAGACCGGCCTCCTCACAGCGAAAGACGACTTCGGCTCCTTCCGAGCGGCCGATCCAGTTCTTCTGCATGGTGATCACGTGTTCGGGCCAGGAGTCGAGTTTCTCGAAGTCGGCGAGCAGCTGGTCGGCGTACTCGGTGGTCCTGAAGAACCACTGCCTCAGGTTGCGGGTCTCGACTTCGGTTCCGCAGCGCTCACAGCGGCCGTCAACCACCTGCTCGTTGGCCAGCACGGTCGCGTCGTTCGGACACCACTGCACCGGAGCCCGGGTCCGGTAAGCGAGCCCGCGGTGGAACAGCTGGAGAAAAATCCACTGCGTCCAGCGGTAGTACTCTGGGGTGTGGGTCGCGATCTCCCGGTTCCAGTCAATCGAGACCCCCCACTCGGTGAACTGTCTGCGGAACGAATCGATCGACCGCTCGGTGGCGACCCGGGGCGGTTCACCGGTCTTTATCGCGTTGTTCTCCGCCGGCAGCCCGAACGAGTCGTAGCCCATCGGGTGGATCACCTCGAATCCGTTGCGCCGTCGGAAGTGGGCGATCGCGTCCCCGACCGAGTAGCACTTGAGGTGGCCTACATGCGGTTCACCCGACGGATAGGGGAGCATTTCGAGCACGTACGCCTTCGGCTTCTCCGGATCGAAACCATCGGCTCCGGGGTTGGGGACCTCCCAGGTGCCTTCGTCGGCCCAGAGGCGCTGCCATTTGCCTTCGATCTCGCGGGGTTCGTACCGGTTCATCCGCCGGGAGTCTATGAAGGCCGCGGTGGCGAGGTCGCCGGACTCCGGTATAGGCTGGCCGCCATGGGAATACTGAAAGCGTCACGCACCGTGGAAATCGAGGTCGTGAAGGCCCGCTGTTACGAAATCGTCGTCGACCTCGGTAATACGCCCGAGTGGCAGGCGTCGATGATTTCTTCCGAGGTGATCGAAACCGATTCCGAAGGTCGCGCTGCACTGGTCGAGATCGTCTCCGATGCCAAAGTGAGGAATCTGACATCCCGCCTGGCCTTCCAGTACCAGCC
>JAENXK010000026.1 GCA_016649615.1 Thermoleophilia bacterium | reverse complement strand
GCGATTACGCCCGAGACCACATGCAGGCCCTGGGTCAGGGCGTAGAGCCAGGCCGGGTTGGTCGGCCACGAAAACGGAAAGAGGTCGAAGCCGAGCCCGCCGTCGGGAAGAATGTTGTTGTCGCCCAGCCCCGGGCTGTAGGCGAGCTGTGAAAGAAAGCCGGTCAGCGCGCAGATGACGATCAGCGGCAGCAGGGCCGACCCGAGGAACGAGCTCAGCCAGGGACCTCTCAGCGGGCTTTTCCAGAAGTCCGGCCGGCTCGGCCCGGGCGGCGGCTCGGCCGGCAGTTTCGGTGGCCTCAGCTTCATCGAGGTCGGCACTCCGAACCGCGGCGTCCCAAGCCAGGATCAGGTTGCTTGCCCATGTCCCGATTCTGTCAGCAAAGTTCTTGCCAAACGGTGAATCGGGACAGTGTTCACAAAGGTTTAAGGACTGCACCCGCCCGTCCCGACGCTTGCTGTTAAGGTCGCCCGATGGCAGGCAGAGTTCTGGTCACCGGCGGTGAAGGATTCATCGGGTCCCATGTGGTCGACCTCCTGATCGAGGCCGGTCGTGAGGTCCGGGTGGTCGACTGCCTGCACCCGGCCGCTCACAAGACCCGGCCGGCGTACCTGAATCCGGCGGCCGAGTACGTCACCGCCGACGTTGAGAACCGGTCCACCTTCGACACGGTTCTGGACGGTGTCGAGGCGGTCTGCCACCAGGCGGCCATGGTAGGTCTCGGCAAGGATTTCGGGGATGCGCAGGACTACGTCGCGGCCAACTGCCTCGGCACCGCCCGGCTGCTTTCGGCTCTGGCGGCCCGTGAATTCAGCGGTCCCCTGGTCCTCGCCGGCAGCATGGTCGTCTACGGAGAGGGCGGCTATGAGTGCGTCCGGCACGGGGCCGTGCGACCAGACGCCCGCAGTCGCGAAGACCTGCTGGCCGGCAACTTCGAGCCACGCTGCCCGACCTGCGGTGACAGCCTCAAGCCGCACTCGATCACCGAGGACGCCCCGCTCGATCCGCGGAGCGTCTACGCGGCGAGCAAGGTGCACCAGGAGCATCTGTGTGGTCTGTTTGCCCGCGAGTGCGAGGGGGTGCGCTACTCGGCGCTTCGCTACCACAACGTCTACGGCCCGAGGATGCCGCGGGACACCCCGTACGCGGGCGTCGCCAGCATATTCCGGAGCTCCCTGGCCGCGGGGGAGGCACCCGCAGTCTTCGAAGATGGCGGGCAGATCCGCGACTTCGTGCATGTCCGCGATGTCGCCCGGGCGAATCTGCTGGCACTCGACGCCGGAGCGGGGCAGGCCGGTGTCTACAACGTCGCCAGCGGCCGGCCGCGGACGATCATGGACATGGCCGAACTGCTCGCCGGGGCCGCCGGACCGGAGGCCCCCTCGCCGAGGGTGACCGGAGAGTTTCGCCTCGGCGATGTGCGTCATGTCTTTGCCGATGCCGGCAGGGCCCGGGACCGTCTCGGCTTCGCGGCTACCATCGACCTCGAAACCGGGATGGAAGAGTTCGCCACGGCCGAGCTTCGCTGATGATCCCCGGGTGGGGTCTGTCACCAACTGGTGTCGAAGACCAGTTCGAACAGCAGGGCCTGGGCGGCCAGGGCGAGCAGCATCGGGCTCAGGTATTTTTCGGGTAAGGCCCGGGCCGCGGTCAGGCAGGCGAGCGGAACCAGGAACAGCCATATGCGCTCCGTCTCGGCCTTCGTATAGCCCCCGACCACCGCGACCAGGATCACTGCCGCAAGGGCCAAGGCGGTGATCTCGCGACTGCCGAGCGAACGCGATGCGAACCAGGCCACGGGTCCCAGTATGACCAGGAAGGCGGCCGGCGAGCCGAAGAAGTAAAAGAGATATGGCCGGACGCCGGCCACCCCCTTGTAGTAGCGGTCGTGGGTGGCGTCGACGGCGGCGACCACGTCGAATCCGGTGGCAAGCGCGAGGACTCCGTAAAAGACGATCAGCACGGCCCCGCAGAGAAGTGCCAGCCGGACCATCGCTGCGAATCCGTCGCGACGCCACTTGACCAGCCCGGCCCAGCCGGCGATCGCCAGCAACGCGTAGGAAAAGAAGGTGGCAACGGCCAGCGACACGGCGCCGAAGAAGACGACGAGCGCCCGTTTCGAGAGCATCAACAGGACCGCGACCAGCCCGAGGGTTGCGAACAGCGCATCGGCCGAAGTTGCCCCGTAAAGAAGCGAAGCCGGCACGAATACGAACAGCAGCGAGGCGACCCGGGCCGTCTTCTCGTCGAAGAGCCGGCGGCCGAGCGCGTACAACACCGGTGTCGCGGCCGCCCCGACCACGATCGTCAGGGCGGCCATCGCCTGGGGCGACTCGATCCCGAAGAGATCGAGCGTGACCACCAGACCGGGTGGGTGCCCGGCCGGGTGAATCGGCAGCGTCGCGACCAGCGACGCGAAGTTGTCCAGAAACGGGCCGATCCCGACCTTCAGCTCGGTCAGTGCCCCCAGGTATTCGAGACGACCTTCACTGACCGGACGGACGATGTAGACCGAGTACCACTCTTCCGGTCCGGAACGGGCCAGGTTGAGGGCAAGTCTGGTGAACAGCGCCAGCCCGAACAGGGCGAAACCGAACCGGCCGGCCCCGACCTCGGCCCGGACGAGGCGCAAGGCGAGAAAGAGCCCCCCCGCCAGGCCTGCGACGCTGATTGCCAGCCAGCCGGTCACGACCGGATCGAGTGTGATCAGCAGAGGCTGGGCCGGCGCCCCCCAGTAGACACCGAATGCCTTTGCGGTCAGCCCGACCGCTACGGTCAGCCCGACCATCGCCGTGACGATGATCGGCACCCTGTCTCCGCTCGGCGGCGGTCGTGTCTCTCCGCCCAGCTCCGGCAGATCCAATCGTGCAGGCGACCGCGAACGGCCGGACGAGCTCATGCGAAGGATTCGAGACGAAGCCGGGCGAACCAGCGACGCTCGATCGACCAGGTTTCGGCCACGGTCAATCCGGCCGCGGCGGCGATCGGGCCGATCGCGTCGATACCGACCCAGGCCCAGGGAAACCAGTCGCTGACATCGCCCGGTCCCTCCAGGCGGATGTTCAGAACCCTCGATTCGGTTTGCGGCGGTTCCAGCTCGACCAGAACCCGGCCGCCGGGGTGGAGCAGCCGGGCGATCTTGCCCAGCAGCCGCTCCGGCTCACCGCCGATACCGACGTTTCCGTCGAGCAGCAGCGCCGTATTCCAGTTTTCCGTCTCGGGCACATCGAACACCGAGCCGTGGATCACTTCGTCGGCCCGCTCGCGGGCGATCGCCACGGCATACCTGGAAACCTCGACGCCGGTCGCCTCGGTTCCACGGCGGCGGAGCGCTTCGAGATGCCGCCCCGCCCCGCAACCGACATCCAGCACCGGCCCTACTGCACGGTCGAGCAGGGCTTCCTCTTCCTCGGGGGCACGTTTCAGCCAGCGCCTGAGCGGCAGCCGCCGCCGGGCGCCGTCTTCGCTGATCGCATAGTAGGAGGCCGGATCTGTCGTCGAGCGCAGTTCGTCCAGCCCTCTCTCATAAATCTCGGTCGCGCTTTTCAGGGTCAACTCAGTCAAACGAGGGCTCCATCATTCGCAGCGCACCGGCGAAGCGGCCGTCGGGCCGCTCGGCGGCCACCGGGGCGGCGTCGCTGAAATGGTCGACGTCGCGCAGAGTCTCAAGCTCCCCGACCGTGAGTCCGAGCCCGCGAAGGCGCCTCAGCTGGATCTCACCGGTCTGTCCGGTGCTCATCGGGACTCCCTCGAAGGCCCCGGGACACGGTCGCCTGAAGCCGATCGCCCAGTAGCCGCCGTCGTCGCAGAGCCCGAGCACAGCATCGGTGCCGGGGCTCTCCAGCCGGGCCAGCGAGTCGGCCAGGAGCGCCGGACTCACCTGGGGAGTATCCATTCCGATCAGGAGTGCCGACCCGACACAGTCCGAGAAGGCGGCGGCCAGCCGGTCCCCGAGTCCGCCTTCGACCTGGGGCACGACTTCGATGCCTTCGGGCAGCCAGTCACCGGGCTCGCCTTCGAGCACGATCGTGCGGCCGCCGCAGGCCGTCCGGCTCACGGCGTCAAGCGTGTCGGTGATCGCGGCCTCCGCCAGCTCGGCCGCCTGCTCGGCCGTACACGGCGGGCAGAGCCGGGTCTTCGAGCGTCCCGGAACGGGGGCCTTTGCGATTACGAGCAGTCTCGGGAGCACTGTCAGGCGATCTTGTCACTAACTCGCGCCGGGTTTCTTAAATATCGAGAAACTCGGACGATCGCGAAACCCGGTTCGCCCGCGGGGCGTCCGATATCCAGGTACTCCCGAGCCGTACAGGAGAAGCCGGGCCAGTCGCGGGAGGCCTCTGCCGCCCGGCCGCCGACCGGTACTGATCGCTTCGGCGACGGGTACGCTCGCAGGCCGATGCTCGATCGAACGACAGCCATCAGCCGGGTCCGCGGGCTCCCTTTCAGTCTGCTCACCGACTCGGCCGCGGCGTTGACCTACTACACGGTTCTCTCCATCTTCCCGGGGCTCGCCCTGATGGTCGCCGTGGTCAGTCTGATCGCGGGAGACGGCATGGCAGATTCGGTGATCGAAGTGATCAGGGAAGTGGCGCCGGAGTCGGTCACCGAGACCCTCACCGAGCCGCTCGATTCGATGGCCGCGGATACACGGATGAACGGGGTCGTTCTCGTATTAAGCATGGCGCTGGCCCTCTTTTCGGCTTCACGCTACGTCGCCGCTTTCGGTCGTTCCACGGATCGGATTCAGGGTCGGCAGCCGGGACCGGGGCTCTTCTGGCGCCGCCGGAGGCTGGCGATGCTGGTGGTCGGCGCGATGATCATTCTGCTGCCGCTGGCCCTCCTGGCTCTGCTGGTTACGGGACCGGTCGCCGTCGCGGTCGCCAGGGAGATCGGGCTGTCCAGCAACGGCCGGGAGCTGTTCGAGATCCTGCGCTGGCCGTTGATGGGCCTCGTCGGAATCTCGATGCTGACGATTCTGTATCTCTCTTCGGAGGAGATGCGACGGGCCGGCATCCGGCGCGTGCTCCCGGGAGCACTGGTCGCGATCGCCGGCTGGCTGGTCGCTTCCGGGCTTTTCTCGATCTTCGTGGCCAACCTGACCAGCTTCAGTCTCATCTACGGCAGTCTCGCCGGTCTCGTCGTCTTCCTGATCTGGCTCTACGTTTCGAACCTCGCGGTGCTTGCCGGGATGGTGGTCAACGCGGTAAGGCTCGGAACGCTCGCAACGCCCGACCCGGCGGGGTCCGACCGAAGTGACCGGGGAGGGCGGGCGTAGAATGGCGGTTACGCAGTTCGCGGGATCGGGTTGAGCGGGTAACCGAAGCGAGGGAAGGGCAACCGGTGAAACAGATCTTTGGAGTAATCGTGGTTGCGGTGGTGGCCGTGATCAACATGTACGTCGCGATTCCTCTCGGCTACGGATTCGACCTCAGCGCCAATGTGATCGCGGTCGCCGCGTTCGTCGGCAGCGTCGGGGGCACGGTGGCAATGGTCTTCGTCGGCGACCGCATAATGCCGGCAGTCCGCCGGCTCTACCGCCGAATTCGTCCGAAAGATGACGAGGCTGATGAGCAGGACGATTCCGGCGAGGAGAAGTCCGGCAAGGCGCGCGGGTTGGTCGACCGATTCGGTGCCCCGGGGCTGGGGATAATCGGCCCGATGACGATCGGCGGCTTTGCTTCAGTCATTTCCGGCGTCGCCATGGGAATCCCGAAGGTGAAACTCGCGATCTGGATCGGCATCGGCCAGGCGATCGTCGTGATCCTGTACTCGCTGATGCTCGATCAGGTTGTCGCTGCCTGATCGGACCGGACCTCCGGCCGATCGCGCCGGGCCTCGATCCAGCCATCGATCCGGGCGAACTGGCTGAAGAGCCAGTCGACCCGCCCGTCGTAGTCGGTCGGAACCTCGCTGACCGGAACCTCCCAAAGGCTCGTGCAGACGGCGGCGTCCATAGGCAGTCCCCGCCAGAGATCCACCGCCGTACTCAGATCTTCGAGTCCGGTGTGAGCAACGAATGCCACGACGGTGTCGTCCGGGGCGCTGTCGATCGCGGCCAGGGTACCGCCGGGCCGTGGCGCGATCACGTTGCGCATCGCCCTGGCCCGCTCGGCCAGATCCCTCTCGCCGCGTTCCTCGAGCTTGCTGATCGAACGCAGCCGCCGACGGTCCGTGTAATTGCCCCCTTCGGGAAAGATCACGAGCGCGTCGCGTTGGCCGAGGCCGGCCGCGAGTTCGCCGATCGAGTCGATTGTGCGCTGCCGGCTGTTTCCGCCTGGCGAGACGAACTGTGACGGCAGGCGGTTGAGGACGACGTCGATCATCGGCTCCCACTGCAGCGTTTCCTTGAGCACGATCCGGGGGCGACGGTCTTCGTCAACCAGGAGGCCGTGGATCAGCAGGAACGAGTCACCCGGGCCGGCGTGGCGGCAGAGCACCAGCCGTGGCGCCTCTCCTGACCCCTGGACGGTCTCGATCTCGGATTCGGACCGCAGGTTGAATGCGCGCCGGGCGGTACCGATGAGCAGCCGCAGTACCCACTTCAGGAGCCGGTAGTGGGCCTCGACGAAGCAGGGCCGATCGAGCCAGAGCCCGAACCCCGAGAAGACCCAGAGCAGAAACAGAGCGATCAGCGCGACGGTTTCAAGGGCGAGGTAGACGATCCCGACCAGGAGCAGTCTCAGTGGACGCCAGCGCCCGGGCACCCAAAGGGAAGCGGCGGCTGCGGCGACCAGGATCAGCGGCATCGAGACCAGGACCGCGACGCAGATCACCAGGATCAGCGGTGCGATCAGGAGGCGCCGCAACCAGCGGGGCGGCATCAGGCCAGATCCTCGAGCAACGCGCTGGTAGCTTCCCGGGCCGCCTCGATCCGGTCGCCGACCGCGGCCACGTCCCAATAGCGAAGCTGGGAGCTGTCGTTGAATCGCGGCCCCTCGCTGCCGGTCGGAAGCACCCTGACCTCGATCCCTTCGGGGAGTCGCTCCATTTCCCCGATGAATCGATGGCGCCGCGAAATCTCGAACGCGACAAGACCGACCTGGAGTGGGTTTCTCGGCGCTGCCAGCGGGGAGTCGACGCGGCCCACGTGCAGCACGTAGATCTCCTGCGCTCCGAGCTCGACCGCACGGCCGACCGGGATGCTGTGAACCAGGCCGCCGTCGAGGTAGTGCTCTCCTTCAATCTCAACCGCCGGCAGCAGCCCCGGAACCGCCGAAGATGCGAGCAGAGACTCGATCAGCGGTCCTTCGGAAAACCAGTGCGCCGCAGACCGCTCGATACTCGCCGCAACACATTCGAACCGCACCTCGAGTTCCGAGAACCGTGCCGGAAGGGCCGCCGTGAGCGTCCGCCGCAGCCGCTCGTTCCCATGCAGGTGGGTGCGCCCGCGGGCCAGCGTCCTCACCTGTTCGAGCAGCCCGCTGCCGAAAACCGATTCGCTACCGAGCTCGCGCCAGAACCGTTCCAGGCGGCCGGCACCGTCTCTGGTCGGGTCCGCCGCGAACAGCGCCCCGTTGATCGCGCCGATCGAGGTCCCGAGAATCAGGTCCGGGCGGAGATCGGCTTCCGCGAGGGCGAGCAGCATCCCGACTTCGGCGGCGCCCTGGATTCCGCCTCCCCCAAGCACGAACGCCCGTTTTGATTCGGCAGTCGAAGTCATCCGTCGCGGCCGGGCCTCCGGGTCAGCCCGATGCCCGCTCGGTCGCGTCCGTTTTCTGGGGACCGGCCCGCGCCTTCAGGGTGAGTTCGAGCTGCACCGCCGCGATCTCGAGCGCGATGCTGCGGGCCCGCGCCACCCTGCCGACCAGCAGGACTGTTGTCAGCACGGTGAGCACCAGGCCGGTGAAGAGCGGCCAGCCATAGACACCGTTCAGCTGGAACGCCACCAGCAGGACCAGTGCGATCACGGCAACGACCTCGACCATGCGGGCCGCCACCCGGAGAGACCTCGAAGCATCCTCGGCCCGTGAGATCAAGTTCTGCTGGTTACGGTGCTCCACAAAATCCTCTCCGGAAACTCACCCTACCAGCGAAGGTTCGGCCCCCATTGGACTGTGCGGGTAAAGGAGACGCCTGTCCGGCGCCGAAAACCGATGTCGGCCATGCCCGATGAACCGTCTACCCACCTCGAGGAGGATCGCCGGACGGCGCTGCGTGCCCGCGCCGAGGACCTCGCTCCCTGGCTTCGCTCGATTCCGGGGCCCGGCTTCGGCATAGTCCTCGCGCTGATCGTGGTTCAGCTGATTTTCGGCCTGGCTGCTCCTTCCGAAGAGTGGGCCGATTTCGTTTCGGTTCTGCTCCAGGCGATGATCCTCTGGTCAGCCATGGTTGCGGCCCGCATTCCGAAAGGCGTGCGGCGTGCAAGTGGCGCACTGATCGTCGCGGTTGTCGTCGGCACCGGGATTGTCGTCCTGGCGCCGGGAATAGAGCTCGGCGAGGTGCTGCCGTCGCTGATGGTGGTCGCCCTGATTGTGTTTACACCGCTGGTGATCATCCTCGGTGTTGTCCGCAGCATGCGCATCGAGGGCACGATCACTCTGCATGTGATGTACGGCGTGCTCAGCATTTACCTGCTACTCGGACTCGCCTTCGCGTTGGTATTCCAGGTCATCGGAGACCTCAGCTCGGCGAACTTCTTCGCCAGCGAAGCGAGTGAAACCTCGGGCAACTTCCTCTACTTCTCGTTCGTGACGATGACCACTGTCGGGTACGGAGACCTCTCCGCGGCCGAGGGTGTCGGTCGCGCATTCGCGATCGCCCTTGCCCTCACCGGCCAGATCTACCTGGTGACGATCGTTGCCCTGATCGTCTCCAACCTGGGCGCCGGGCGCAGCGAGCCCGGGGCCTAGCCACAGGGGAGCGGGCGCTCGAACCGATGAGCGGCGCCGCCGGCGACGATCCCGAAGCGGTACCCAGGATCGGCCCCTTCGAACGGCGTCAGGTGGTTCGCCGCTCGCTGATCCTGGCGGTGACCGGCTTCTTCCTGTACCTGCTGGCACCCGGCCTGGTTGAGTTGTTCTCATCCTGGCCGCAGCTTCGCGAGCTCGGTATCGGCTGGCTGCTGCTGATGTTCGCACTCGAGGTCGGCAGCTTCGCGTCGCTTTGGCTGCTGCAAAAGCTGGCGCTCCAGGCGAGTCGCTGGCTTCCGATCATCACTTCGCAGCTGGCTGGGAACGCGTTCGGCCGGGTCGTGCCCGGCGGCGGAGCCGCGGCAGGTGCGTTCCAGTATCGGATGCTGCGTGACGCCGGAATACCGCCCGGATCGATCGCCACCGGCCTCACCGCTGTCCAACTGCTGACCTTCGGGACTCTGGTGGCACTTCCAGTGCTTGCGGTGCCCGCGGTGCTGAACGGAGCCGATGTCGCCGATGGTCTGGTCCGGGGTCTCTGGATCGGGCTCGGTGCGTTCATTTTCCTGTTCGTTCTCGGCGCGGTCGTGCTAAGCACGGAGCGGCCGTTGCGCGCCGTGGGCAGGTTGGTGGAAGCCGTGCGTAACCGTCTGTTGCCCCGGCGCGAACCGCTGCGTGGCCTGCCCGACACCCTGGTGGAGGAACGCGACCTGATCCGCTCGGTGCTGGGTTCGCGTTGGTGGGAGGCCCTGCTCGCCTCGATCGGAAAGTGGATGTTCGACTTTGCCGTATTGCTCGCCGTCCTGCTTGCCCTCGGGGTAGACGCGAGTCCGCCGCTCGTTTTGCTGGCCTACGTCACCGCCAGCCTGCTCGGAATGATCCCGATAACCCCGGGAGGGCTCGGTTTCGTCGAGGCCGGGCTGACCGCGACTCTGGCGCTGGCAGGGGTCGGTGCGGCCGACGCGATTCTCGCCACGCTGGCCTATCGCCTCGTCTCGTTCTGGCTGCCGCTGCCGTTCGGGGCGCTGGCGATACCCCTGCACCGCCGAAAAATCGCCCGCCATGACACCGCGTCCGCCTCCGGGGGTCCACGGACCTCCGGTTCCTGAACCGGGAAAGGAGGTGGATCATGAGACGAATAGTGCATTCTGTAAGGATTCGATAGCGGCTCGAGAGTCACGGCGTATCTTCGTACCTCGGGCAAAGTGAAAATGTCGGCCGGGCCGGCCGGGCAAGGAGACAGACGTGGAAAAGCATGGACTCTCGACCGGAGCGACCGCAGTTCTGATGATCGCACTGGCTGTAGTCCTGGTCGGCTGCGGCATTTTGCTGGGGGCCCTCGTGATTGCCGACGACGAGGCCGACTCCGCGAACTCGGCCGCCGAACAGGCCATCACGGAGGGGGGGGCTCAGCAGCGCATCCAGAAGGCCGACCAGGCCGCCGTGGCCACCGCGGCAGTTTCTGACGCCGCCGTCAAGGCCGCTGAAGCCGACAACGACGCGACCGTCAAGTCGGCGTCGGCCTGGCTCGCTTACCTGCAGGGCGTCGCCGAGCTCAACCGGGCCAGCCAGCAGATCGCACTTGCCGCAGAGCAGAAGTCGAAGCAGCAGAAGGTCAAACGCCTTCTCCGGGCCCAGGTTCTGGCCAGAGCGGCGGCGGTGGGGGCGCGTGCCAACCAGGGGATCCGCAACGCACAGGCCAAAGCACGGCTCAGGGCTCTGTCAAAACGGGCCACGGTGGTCCAGGGCGCGGCTCAGGGGGTTCAGCAGAAACTGAGCAACGCCGCCGGCCGGGCTCAGCAGGCCGCCCAGCGCCAGCTCGACCGTCTCAACGCGCAACTCCAGCGCGGCGCGGCGCGACTCGAGCAACAGTTGCAGGGTGCTCTGGCGGCGGCCGCGGCCGGCGAACTCGAGCGGGCGATCGAAGAAATTGAACGCCAACTGGAGATCCCGATTCAGCTACCGCAGGGCTAGTGCCGGAAGCCGGCGCCCGCACTGCCGGGCCCGTCGCATACCCGTAGGCGGCCGGGTGCTTCATCGGGCCATGGTAGACAGCCGGCTCAGGTTTGGCCCGCGCCACTTCCCCCAACCGGACCCTGCCGGAACGCATCAATAGCATCCCGGAGAACCTCAACCCGAAGCAGACAAGGAGCAATGAACCGTACATACGTAGTCGGAGTCGGCATGACCAAGTTCGACAAACCGGGAACCAAGGCCGGGGACTATCCCGACTGGGCAAAAGAGGCCGGGGAAAGGGCCCTGGCTGACGCGGGAGTCGCCTACGAGCAAATCGAACAGGCCTACGTCGGCTACTGCTACGGAGACTCCACCGCCGGCCAGCGTGCGGTTTACGGCCTGGGCCTTACCGGCGTGCCGGTAGTTAACGTCAACAACAACTGCTCCACCGGTTCAAGCGCTCTCTACCTTGCACGCCAGGCGGTCAAGGGCGGCCTCGCCGAATGTGCGCTGGCGCTCGGCTTCGAGAAGATGGAGCTGGGCTCGCTGGGAGTGAAGTTCACCGACCGGGTCAACCCGATGGACAAGCACGTCGCCGCTTTGCTGGAGCTTCGCGAATGGGAGGACGCGCCTCCGGCGCCGCAGATGTTCGGCATGGCGGGCCGCGAACACATGGAGAAGTACGGCTCGACTCCCGATCACTTCGCCTGGATCGGCTGGAAGAACCACAGGCATTCGGTCAACAACCCCTACGCCCAGTTCCAGGACGAGTTCTCGCTGCAGGAAATCAAGGATGCCAGGGAGATCTATTCGCCACTGACCAAGCTGCAGTGCTCGCCGACCAGTGACGGCAGCGCCGCAGTGATCGTTGCTTCGGAGCGGCTCGTGGAAGAAAACGGCCTTTGGGACGATGCCATCGAGATCACCGGACAGGCCATGGTCACCGACATGAAGAGCACCTTCGACGACAAATCGTCAATTTCAGTAGTCGGTGGGGACATGAGCCGGCTTGCCGGCGAGCAGGCCCTCGAGGAAGCGCAGCTCGGGGTCGACGAGGTTGACGTCATCGAACTCCACGACTGTTTCTCGGCCAACGAGCTGATCACATACGAAGCTCTGGGCCTCGCCGAGGAAGGCGAAGGTCACAAGCTGGTCGAGTCCGAGGCAACCACCTATGGCGGCGACGGCCCGGTGGTCAACCCCTCTGGTGGCCTGATCTCCAAGGGCCACCCGCTGGGAGCAACCGGGCTTGCCCAGGCCTCCGAGCTCACCTGGCAGCTTCGGGGCGACGCTGACAAGCGCCAGGTCGACGGAGCGAAGGTCGCCCTCCAGCACAACATAGGTTTGGGAGGGGCGGCTGTGGTCACGGTTTACGAAGCAGTCTCTTAGAGCTGATCGGAAGACTCAGCGACGAAAACGGGCGATCAGGAACTGCCGGCGCCCCGGGCTCGTTTCGGCGTAGCCGGCAATCGTGTTGTGCCCGCCCGAGCAACACGGCGCTCGACACTGGTCTGACCCGGAGTCCCAGCGGGAACGGGTAGATATGGAGCTAGCCGGATTCGAACCGGCGACCTCTTGGGTGCGATCCAAGCGCTCTGCCAACTGAGCTATAGCCCCGCGGCGGCGAAGGATACGGACTCTCGGCGTGCAAATAAATGATGTCGCGCCAAACATCCGCCAAAAGCGCATAGTCTTTGTCGCTACCGTTAGCTACTGAGGCAATATGGGAATCCTCGACGAGGCAATTCGAGAACATCTGGACCTGAAGCGCGACCACGGCGCGGAGGAGTCCGAGATTGAAGGGCTTGAGGCTGAAGCCTTTGGTCCGGCTGACCGCCCGGACGCAACCGCGCCGGAAGCCGAGGCCGAGACCCGGATAATCAGCCCCGGCTCGAGTCTGACCGCACCGGCGGGCGAGGGCGACCAGCTCGACAAGGTCTTTGACGCGAGCAATGAGGCCGAGGCCGAAGCCGAGCCGAGTGCCGGGGAACACAAAATCCCCGTTCCGGAGTCGGAAACCGCAGAGGGAGCCGCGAAGGAAACCTCAGCAGAGCCTCCAGCCGAGGAGGCGCTGGCGGCCGAGACCGCGGAAGCAGGGCCCCCTCCGCAGGAAGATGCCGCGCCGGAAGCGGTCGGGGATGAAGGCGGCGACGCGGGCGACGCGCTCGAACGCGAGCGCGAGAACCTGGCGGGCCAACCGACCGAGCACTACGACGTTGACGCGGCGATCGCCGAGGAGGACGAGATCGACGTACTCAGCGAGAGCTCCCTCTCGGACGAACTCGACCGGGCGCTCGACGGCCCTTCCGAGCCGGAGGCTGAAGCCACAGCGGCAGTCGAGCCGGAGTCCGAACCCGAGTCGGCGTCGGACGAGAAGGACGAGAATCTAGATCAGGAGGCCACCGAGCCCGACGCGGACAGCCCCGTTGAAGACGTCGAGTCGGAGGGCGAAGAGGAAGACGTGCTCGAGGACACCCCGGATTTCCTCGAAGAAACCCCGGAGCATGACAAGCTCTGGTTCGAGCAAAAGGAACCGAAGGACTTCGATTTCGGCGACTGACCGTTGCGGCCGCCGCGTAGCGGTGCCGGCGCCGGTCAGGTCCTACAATCCCTGAACGCGTTTCCCTGAGGGGCCATAGCTCAGTTGGCAGAGCACCTGCTTTGCAAGCAGGGGGTCGCCGGTTCGATTCCGGCTGGCTCCACTACCTAGAACCCCGATGACTCAGCGGATTCTCGCCCCATGAACGAGTCGAGGCCGGGGGGGCCGATATCGTTCTGGTCCGCGATTCTGCCATTTTCTGCCCATTGAATGGCTCGTTCGAAGGCGATGCGGGTCTCGCCCGTGAGCCTGTTTCGGCGCTTCGTCGCCTTCGCGTAGACATCCATCGTGAAACGAGAGCTGGTGTGGCCGATCTGCTGGGCGATGTAGACAGGATCGTCTCCGGCGGCGAATCGGAGGCTTGCGTAGGTGCGGCGCAGGCCGTGGATAGTCACCGCCCCAATGGGTTCGATGCCTTTCTCGACAAGAATCCCGTTCGCTGCCTTGATTGTCGGCAGCAAACTCCTGCTGCGCACACGGTGCCGGTCCAGCCTGGTAGGACGGTTCTGGTCACGGCGGGAGCGGTGAACCGATGCGAACACCGGATCACCTGCCGCCCTCCTGCCGGGTGATTCCTTGAGCGTGCCCAACTCTTCGACCACCGCCGGGGTGAGATCAACATCGCGGACACCGGCATCGGTCTTTGACTGCCTCACCCTGAGCGTCCTTGCCCCGAGATTCACATCACGCCACTCAAGCTCCAGCGCTTCACCGATCCTGAGACCGGTTCCGGCCAGGGTGGCAAGGATCGGACGCGCAACGGGCCGGTAGGCCCCGTCAAGCTTCTCCGCGGCTGTCAAGAGTGCCATGAGCTGCTCGGGTTCGACATGCGGTCTGGAGGGCTTGGAAGCCTTGAGCCGCCGTCGCCTGCCTGCAGCCGGGTTCGAGGGTATGTGTCCGTATTCGACCGCCGTTTCCAACTGGCAATCCAACCGAATCGACGGGTATCCGCGCGACGCGAAGAGGCCCGATTCTCGGCTTCAGAGCTGGCAAACCCCGGCGCAGAGCCAAGCAAGCGGACTACGCCATACTGGCTCTACACGCAGGGGGTCACTGGTTCGAGCCCAGTACCGCCCACAGTCGAGCCCAGTACCGCCCATAGGAGGAGAAGAAATAGTGAGCAAGTACATATTCGAACCGGGACACACCGAGGCAGGCTTCCGGGCCCGCCACATGATGGTCAGCTGGGTCAACGGCATGTTCAAGGACGTCCATGGTGAGATCAACTTCGATCTCGAGGACCCGGTAGGCGCGAGCTTCACCGGGGTGATCGACGCGACCAAGCTGTGGTCCGGCGAGCCGGATCGCGACGCACATCTTCGCAGCGCCGACTTCTTCGACGTTGACGAGTATCCGCAGATCGAGTTCTCCGGTCTGGTCACCGAGCGGGTCGGCGTCGCTCAATTCAGGGGTGAGACCGAGTTGACGATTCGCGGCACCACGCAGACTGTCCCGCTTGAAATCAGATACCTCGGTCAGTGGGTGACCCCGTTCTGGGAGGGCGACGAGAACAAGGGCGACATGCGCAGGATCGGCTTCGAAGCCCATACCAGGATCAACCGCCACGACTTCGGTGTCTCCTGGCAGGGCGAACTCCCCGGCGGCGGCGTCGTTGTTTCCAACGAGATCGGTATAGCTCTCGGCCTGGAGGCGATCCACGAGGGCGACCTTGAAAAGACCGGTGCGATCGCCTTCTACAGGGGCGACGGCAACTGACCACCCCGCTCGCACCTCAGGTGACTGGTGGCCCGGGACGGCGAGGCTAGCCGGAAGCGTAGAAATCCAAAAGGCAGAATCACGATCTTCTGCCTGAACCCACGGTTATCGGCGGTAATCCGAAGGTATCTGTGCCAGGTGTCTGAACGGCAGATTCCGGCTTCAGTAGTGGCAATGCCAGCCGCAGAGCCGAGAAGCCGAAACACCCCGTGCCGGCTTTGCAGGCAGGGGGTCGCCGGTTCGATTCCGGCTGGCTCCACTCGTCACGAGTCGTTACGATCCGTTTGACGCGGCGGAATCCGCCCCGAATCCTCGTCGGGCAAGGTCGGCTTTCGCTGCGCGTCCGAGCTCTGGCCCGGGCAGATCCAAGGCGCCGCCTCCGCCGCCGTCAGCCCGCCGGTGCGGTGTCGGTGCTGACCTTCTGGGCCTCTTCGGTTAGCTTCGTCAGGTTTGTGCCGACTGGCCCGTGCTCCTTCAACATCCTGGCCATCCAGACGCAGCCGCTCGCGAGAAAGCGAGCGGTCCGGTTCGTGTAGAGATGACCCTGGCCCGCTTTGATGTAGCTCGGACCCGGTCCGGCGTCGCCGACCCAGTAGCAGTCGGCATTCGGCGGGACGGTGCAGCCGTAGTGGGTGAAGTTGTAGAGAGTGGTCGCCCTGCAGTCGTGGGCGCCGTCCTCGTTGCCGGTCACGATCACCCCGGCGACCTTGTTGTAGAGGGGGTACTGCCCGGTGTTTGGGTCGAGGTCCCGATAGGAGCCGTCGAGCCGCTCGGCCATCAACTGGCACGGCGATGACCGTACGCCCATCCATACGGGCATCGACGGGATGAGGATGTCCGCCGCCTTGATCTTGTCGTAGATCTTTGGCCACTCGTCGCCGTCTCCCATGTCGGATTCGGTCCCGAAGGCGATCTCGTGGTCGACGAGGCGGACCGTCTCGCATTCGACGTCCATCGGCTTCATCAGGTCGGCGACCTTGTCAATCAGCGCCTGCGTGTTGGAAGTCCCAGGTGAATACTTCAGGATGCAGTTCAGAAACAGCGCCTTCAGGGCCATGCCAAGTCTTCTTCGGTTGATAGTTCCCTCAAGGGCATTGCTCGGGGGGATCGCTCGACTCCGTCCGATCCTAACCGGCGGCCCCGAAAGGATGAGGCAGAAGTGGTTCAGGCCGAGAGCGCGTAGACCGCCCGCTCGGCCAGCAGGTTGCGGGCCAGCCGGGCATTGCCCGGCGCCCGGCGGCCGTTGGCCCTGAGCGGCACCAGTGAATCGATCGCCAGGCCCAGATCTTGGGCCATCGCTTCAAAGTCCCGGAGCGTGCAGAGGTGGATGTTGGGGGTGTCGTACCACTGGTAGGGCAGAGAAAGGGTCACCGGCATGCGGCCGCGGAAGAAGAGCTCGGCCCTGAGGCGCCAGTATGCGAAGTTGGGCAGCGAGACGATCAGCCGGGGGGCGACCCGCTTCATTTCGGTCAGTACCCGGTCGGGGTGGCGGACCGCCTGGAGGGTGAGCGAAAGCACAGCGCAGTCAAAACTGCCGGATTCGGTATCGGCCAGTTCGGCTTCGAGGTCACCGTGGGTGACCGGCACCCCGCGGCTGATGCAGGCGTGGAAGTCATCGAGGTCACGTTCCACCCCGAGTCCGTCACACCCGTGCTGCTCGATCAGGGCTTCGAGCAGGGCACCGTCGCCGCAGCCGAGGTCGAGTACACGCACCCCGCTGCCGACGAGTCCGGCGACGATGTCAAGGTCGGGCCGCACGGTCAGCCGCTCGCGATCCCCGCGGCTGCCGCCAGGCGGTCCAGGTAGCCGGCCACGGTCCGGTGGTAGTCCGGGGTGGGGAAGAGGAACGAGTCGTGTCCGTGGGAAGACGAGATCTCACGGAAGGTGACCGGGCCCCCGGCGGCCCGGAGCTCGCCGGCCAGGTCGCGGGCGTGAGTGGTCGAGAACCTCCAGTCGGAATCGAACGAAAGCACCAGGAATCCGGTTTTGCCGCTTTCCAGCCGGTGCTGCACCTCGACCGGGTCGTCGAAAGGGTTGAAGTAGTCCATGGCCCTTCCCAGATACAGATAGGTGTTGGCGTCGAAGCGCTCGACGAATGACTGCCCCTGGTAATGAAGGTAGCTCTCGACCTGGAAGTCCACGTCGAAGCCGTATCTCGGCGTCTCGGCGTCCTGGATCCGGCGGCCGAACTTCTCCCGCATCGACTGTTCCGAGAGGTAGGTGATGTGGCCGATCATCCGGGCCAGGCCGAGCCCGCGATCCGGCCGGCGCTCATTTTCGTAGTAGTCGCCGTCGGCGAAGTCGGGATCTCGCATGATCGCCTCACGAGCGACCGCCGAGAAGGCGATGTTCTGGGCCGATAGCCGGGCCGAGGCGGCGATGACCAGGGCGCCGTCGATTTCGCCGGGGTGGTCGATCGACCACTGCAGGGCCTGCATGCCGCCAAGCGAGCCACCGATCGCGGCCAACAGCTTTTCGATATCGAGTTTCGCCAGAAGCGCCCGGTGGACGGTGACCAGATCACGGACCTGGAGCAGCGGAAAGCGCAGGCCGTAAGGCTGACCCGTAGCGGGGTCGGTCGAGGAAGGTCCGGTCGTCCCCCTGCATCCGCCGAGTACGTTGGCGCAGATCACGAAAAACCGATCGGTATCGAGCGGCCGGCCGGGGCCGACGATGTTGTCCCACCAGCCGGGCCGATCGGGATCGTCGCCCGGGTGGACCCCGGCCGCGTGCGCATCACCGGACAGCGCGTGACAGATGAAGACCGCGTTGGAGCGCTCCGGGTTGAGCTCGCCGTAGGTTTCGTAGGCGACCTCGACCTGCTCGATCACCGCCCCCGAATCGAGGGTCAGCGGACGGTCGCGGTCGAAGACGACCGCCCGCTGTGTCTCGACTGTGCCGACCGAGTTGGGCAAATCGTTCAGCTTGAAGTGGCTTTCCCGAGTGCCTGGTCGATGTCGGCCAGGATGTCATCGATGTTCTCGATCCCGACCGAGAGCCGGACCATGTCATCGCTCACCCCGGCTTCGGACAGCTCGCCCTCGTCGAGCTGCGAGTGGGTTGTGGTGGCCGGGTGGATCGCCAGTGACTTTGCGTCACCGATGTTGGCCAGGTGTGAGAACAGCTCCAGCGAGTCGATGAACTTGCGGCCCGACTCGCGACCGCCCTCGATCCCGAAGGCGACCAGTGCGCCGAAGCCCCCGTCGAGCACGCGCTTGGCGACTTCGTGTGTTTCCGAGCTCTCCAGCCCCGGGTACAGGACCCAGGTGACGCCTTCGAGGCCCTCGAGGTGGCGGGCCACCGCCATCCCGTTCTCGCTGTGCCGCTCCATACGCAGAGGCAGGGTTTCGATTCCCTGGAGCAGCAGGAAGGCATTGAACGGAGAAAGTGCGGCGCCCATGTTTCGCAGCATTACGGTCCGGGTTCGTCCCACGTAGGCGGCTGGTCCCATCGCTTCGGTCCAGACAACCCCGTGGTAGGAGGGATCGGGTTCGGTCAGACCGGGGTAGCGCTCCTTCTGGGCGTCCCAGTCGAAGTTGCCGGAGTCGACTATCACCCCGCCGATCGAGGTGCCGTGGCCGCCGATGAACTTGGTCGCCGAGTGAACCGCGATGTCGGCACCGAGCTCGAACAGGTTGGTCAGGATCGGGGTCGGGACCGTGTTGTCGACTATCAGCGGCAGGCCCTCGCCGTGGGCGGCCTCGGCCCAGGCGGCGATGTCGACCACGTTCAGCTTGGGGTTGCCGATCGTCTCGCCGAACACCAGGCGGGTCTTTTCGTCGACCATCCCGGCCAGCTCACCCGGTTTGTCGGGATCGGCGAAGCGGACCTCGATCCCGTACTGCGGCAGCGTGTGAGCGAACAGGTTGTAGGTCCCGCCGTAGAGGGTCGAGAGAGCGACGATGTTGTCGCCGGCCCGGCATATGTTCAGTACCGAGTAGGTGACGGCGGCTTGGCCTGATGCGACAGCGAGCGCGGCGACCCCGCCTTCGAGGGCGGTCATCCGCTCCTCGAGCACGTTCCAGGTGGGATTCATGATCCGGCTGTAGATGTTTCCCGGCTCGGCCAGGGCAAACAGGTCCTGGGCGTGCTGGGCGTCCTTGAAGTTGTAGGAGACGGTCTGGTAGATCGGCACGGCCCGGGCGTTGGTGGTCGGGTCCGGCTCCTGGCCGGCGTGAAGGGCGATGGTTTCGGGCTTGAATTCGGGGGTCTCGGGTTCGCTCATCGTGGTCTTCGGTTCTCCTGGCTTTGTGTGTTGAAATCTGGACAGTCGCCGGACCTGCCGGCCTCGACCACCAAGCATATGGCTGTCGGGGTCCGGCTCGGACAAGTCGCGCCGACCGGGACAGGCATTTGGAGCCGGGTCAGGCGCCGGAAGTGTCCGCCGGAACAGACCCGGACTGATCGACGTTGATCCTGAAACCACCGTCGAGGTCGGTCAGGGTGAGCGTCGCGCTGAGTTGCTCGCCGTCGGCGGTTTCAACCGTGCAGTGGACTTCGGCCCCCTCCCTGATCGGGATGCGGTCGGGGCAGGTGACTGATTTCAGCGGCCTGCCGCTCTGGCGCTCGAGCGACTTTCTGGCGGCGGTCGAGTAAAGCTCACCGGGGGCGGTTGCTCTGACCACGTTCCACCTGAACTTGATCTTGTCGTCTGGCTCGTCGGCCGAAGTCACCTTGCCGTCGATATCGAGATCGATGTCGCGCTCGTTGGTGCCGGTGCAGCTGAACTGCTCGCCGACCTCGGCCTTGACCTCCGGGCAGTCGACGCTGGTCAGCGGGATCCCGGTCCGCTGTTCGTAGGAATCGGTCAGCTGACTGTTCATCTCACTTGAGCTCGCGGTCTTTTCACCGATGCTGCAGGAGAAACTGCACCCTGCGAGTGTGAGCGTGGCCAGAGCCGAGGCGGCCGCCAGTATGACCGTGCGGCGGGAGATCATCGGAGGTGACCTTCAGTCTGGACGATGCACATGGCCTCGAATATATCTGCCGGGGTGGCGGCGGTATCTGCCGGCGTTGCAGCGCCCCGGGCATTCGCTCGGGGGCTCCCGGGCCGGCGACCCCGGTAGATTGTGCTCATGGCGATCGAGGGCTTCGAGAAGGGTCAGAAAATCTGGATCCACAACGCCGACGGGTCCACCCGTCCGGGGATATTCGTGGGCGAGGGTGAGAACGCGACTTTCTTCGGCGGTCCGCCGCTCTGCTACGTCGTCACCGAAGACACCAAGGAGGGCGGCGAGGTCGAGCTCGACCGGATCACCCCCCGGAACGAGTAGCGGGTCCCCGCTATGTTCGTCAGGGAGACCGTTTCCCGCCTTAGGGATACTGCCTCCAACTGGCCCTGATCCGCAGTCCAAACGAACCGAGCGTCGGTCTACGAAACTGGAACTCCCCCGCTAATTCGGACACCTGAAGGCTTTCTGATGAAAGCCAAGAAAGACAGGTACCGAAGATGCCAAGAACACACCCCGCATACCCCGAGGAGTTCAAGTCCGAGGCAGTGCAGATGGTCCGCGCCGGCCGATCGGCCGGCGACGTCGCGGCAGCCCTCGGCTGCTCGCCGCAGTCGGTCACCAACTGGGTGAGGACCTATGAACGGGACCAGGGGATCCGTGCCGACGGTCTGAAGACCGAGGAGCGCGAAGAGCTCAAACGGCTTCGAAGAGAGAACGTGAGACTCAAGCAGGAAAGGGACCTGCTCAAACGAGCCGCGGCCCAGCGCGGGGCCGAAGCGCGCCAATGCGCCATGGACGGATTCCTTCGTCATCACATCCGAGTCAAAGACGACGTTGACCTCGCG
>JAENXK010000019.1 GCA_016649615.1 Thermoleophilia bacterium | reverse complement strand
CGCTGCTCGCCGGTCTAGCCCTGGTCGCGGGTCTGACCACCGGCTCGAGTTCGACCGGTTTCCTCTTTCTTGCGGATGGTGGGACGACCGCGGCTCCGGACGCCGCAGGGTCAGGAGAGGGCGCGACGATCGCGGCACTCGGCAGGGAGATCCCCCGTGGCCTGCTGGCCGGGCAGCGCATCGTCGCCGGCTTCGACGGGAACGCGATCACTGCCGGGCTGAAGAAGGGAATCAGGAAGGGCCGAATCGGCGGGGTGATCCTCTTTTCCGACAACATCGGGTCGCGGTCTTCCCTGCGCTCGCTGACCAGAGGGCTGCAGAAGATCAGGCGCCCGGGCAGCCTGCGCCGGTATCCGCTGCTGATCATGACCGACCAGGAGGGTGGCCTGGTCAAGCGGATTTCGGGGGCCCCGAATGCTTCGGCCGCAGAGATGGGCCGCCGCGGGCCGGGCTACTCCCGGAACCAGGGGCGTCTGACCGGCCGCAACCTGCACAACGCCGGGATCAACGTGGATCTGGCCCCGGTCCTCGACGTCGCCCGGCCCGGTGGCGAAATTGACCTGACGAACCGGGGATTCGGCGGGACCGCCGCCAAGGTGGCCCAGACCGCCGTTTCGTTTGCCCGGGGACTCCAGGATCAGAGCGTAGCGGCTACCGCCAAGCACTTCCCCGGGCTCGGTGCCGCCTCGCTCAATACCGATGAAGCCGTGCAGAGGATCAGGCTGCCGAAAAAGTCTATCCGCCGGATCGATGAGAAGCCCTACCGGCCCTACATCGACGCCGGCGGAAGGCTGGTGATGGTCGGTACCGCGATCTACCCCGCCCTCGGTCCCAAACCGGCGGCCTTCGAAAAAAACATCGTCACCGGTGAACTGCGGCGTCGGCTCGGCTTTCGCGGGGTGGCGATCACCGATGCGCTCGGTACCGTCGCGGCTCGCAGCTTCGGAGGAAGCAGGCGGGTGGCGATCGCGGCGGCCAGGGCCGGTACCGACATGCTGCTGTTCACCGACTACCGCGAAGCACTCAGTGGCGAGGACGCCCTGACCGACCGGGTCGTTTCCGGCAAGCTGGATCGACGGGAGTTCCGCAGATCGGTCGGCCGGATCCTCCGGCTGCGTTCCGACCTGGGTCGTTAGTACTCCCAACCTGCCTCAGGCGGGTTTGCTCAGCGCCCGGTCCAGCGGGGCTTGCGCTTTTCGCCGAAGGCGGCGATCCCCTCGTGGAAGTCCGCGGAAGCGAAACAGGACTCCCGCAGCTCGACCAGTTCGGCTTCCTGTTCCGGGCTGAGCACCGGGTTGGCGACGATGGTCGCGATCGCCCGCTTGTTGCCCCTGGTCGAGAGGGGGGCGTTTTCAGCGATGCCCCTGGCGAGCTCGACCGATTCCGGGCCGATCTCGCCGTCCGGGACTACCCGGTTGACCAGGTTGATCGCTTCGGCCCGCTTCGCCTCCAGGTTGTTCCCCGTGAAGAAAAGCTCACGGGTGCGCGGCGCCCCGATCGTCTCGATGAACCGCATCAATCCGGTGTGGCCGTAGATCAGGCCGAGTTTGGCCGGCGGCATGCCCAGTTTGGCGCCCGCCGCACAGATCCTCAGGTCGCAGGTGATCGCCAGCTCGAGGCCGCCGCCCAGGCAGTGCCCGTTGAGCGCCGCCACGGTCGGCCAGGGAAACGCGTCAAGCGCCTCAAGCGCGGCCGTGAACGGGTGGGCGACCAGGGCCTCGGCATCCCTTTCGAAGCTTTCGTCGGCGATCGAACTGATGTCGTAGCCGGCCGAGAAAACAGGATCGGCGCCGGTGACGATCAGGCAGCGGATATCGATCCCGCGGTCGAGCCGCGGCAGGGTCGAGCTGATCGCGTCGAGCACGTCGTGGTCGAGCGCGTTCCGCTTGTCCGGGATCGAGATCGTCAGCCGGGCGACTGCCTCGGCCGGAAAATCGATCAGAAGTTTGTCGGTGCCGGTTGTGACCGAATCGATCGGGCCTGATTCCGGGCTGCCCATCACTGCTTCCGCGGCGCCGCTCTATTCGAGCACGATGAGGACGTCGCCCTCATTGACCGAATCACCTTCGGCGCACTTGATCTCTTTGACAACGCCGTCATCCTCGGATTCCACCGGGATCTCCATCTTCATCGACTCGAGGATGATCACCTCGTCGTCTTCGCTGATCTCGTCCCCGATTGCTACCTCGATCTTCCAGACATTTCCCGTGATGTGAGCTTCGATGTTCGGCATAGGGCAGGAACCATATTCCAACCAGTGTTCGGAAAGAGGCCAGAGCCGGGGCGCCGTCGCAAGGCCCAATGTCGCGCTTGTCGATCCGCCGGTAGGGTCACGTTCCAGATGGTCGCGGGCGATGACAGTGTTGGTGAGGGAGTTGACGGCGGCGCGGGCGGGGCCGGCGGCGAAAGCGGCGAAGGCCTGGCGGTCCTGGTCGCGGCACGGAACGAGGCGGACGCGATCGGGGCGACTCTGGGATCGCTCAGCCGGACCTTTCCCGGTGCCGTCCTCTGGGTGGCTGACGATGCCTCGACGGACGGAACCGGCGACATCGCGATGTCGTCCGGCGCGCACCTGATCCGGCGGGGAAAAAGCCACGGCAAGGGCGGCAATATGACCGCCTGTGCCGAAGCGATGCTGAGCGCTCCCGATCTACCCGAAACCGTGCTGCTCTGCGACGCCGACCTCGGGGACTCGGCCGGACAGCTCGGCCGGCTGGTCGACGCGGTCCGGACGGACGAATGCGACCTCGCGGTCGCCACTTTCGCCAAGCGGGTCGGCGGAGGTTTCGGAGTGGCGCTGAACTTTTCTGGCTGGGTGATCCGCAAGCGCTGCGGCGCCACGCCGGTCGCGCCGATCTCCGGGCAGCGGGCGATGGGTATCGACGTCCTGCGGGCGGTGCTGCCATTCGCTCCGAGGTACGGGACGGAGACCGGGATGACCATCGATGCGGTCCGGGCCGGCTACAGGCTGGGCGAGTACGAACTGGACCTGGTCCACCGGGCAACCGGGCGCACCCTCGGTGGCTTCATCCATCGCTTCCGGCAGCTGATCGACTTCGCCTGGGTCTACGTCACAAGACGATGATTCTGGCGATCGATCAGGGCACCACCGGCTCGACCTCGTTCGTCTTCAACGGTGACGGAAAGGTGGTCGGAAGAGGCTACGCCGAGTTCGCACAGCATTTCCCGAAGCCGGGCTGGGTGGAACATGACGCCGACGAAATCTGGGAAGTGACCCGGACCGTGGCCCGGAGGGCCCTGGCCGGAGCCGGAGTCGACGGTCGGCAACTCGACGCGATCGGCATCGCCAACCAGCGCGAGACAGTGGTCGGCTGGGATCGACGGTCCGGCCGGCCGATCCATCATGCGCTGGTCTGGCAGGACCGCCGCGGCGCCGGGCGGTGTGACGAACTCAGGGCCGACGGGCATGAGCCCCTGATCCGCGAGCGGACCGGCCTGATACTCGACCCCTATTTCTCCGCGACCAAAATCGAGTGGCTGTCGGCCAACGCCGAGGGGGCGGCCGGGGCGAGCTTTGGCACGATCGACTCCTGGCTGGTCTACAAGCTCTGCGGGGAGCATGCGACCGATTTCTCGAACGCCTCACGGACCATGCTGTTCGACATCGGGCGGTGCCGCTGGGACCCGGACCTCTGCGAACTGTTCTCGGTCGACCCGGACTCGCTGCCTACGGCTCTGCCCTCGGCTCACATCTTCGGTACCACGACCGAGTTCGGCGGTGAGGTTCCGGTGGCCGGGATCGCCGGTGACCAGCAGGCGGCTCTCTTCGGACAGGCGTGCGACCGGCCCGGGGCGGCCAAGAACAGCTACGGCACCGGGAGTTTTGTCCTGCTCAACGCCGGCACCGGCGTGCCTCATCCGGAGGCGGGCCTCCTGGCCACCATCGCCTGGGGGATCGGCGATGAGGTCACCTACGCTCTCGAGGCTTCGATATTCGTCACCGGGGCGGCGATCCAGTGGTTGCGTGACGGCCTGGGGATCATCGAAACGGCGGCCGAGAGCGAGTCGCTGGCAGCTTCGCTCGAAGGCAACGACGGCGTTTACTTCGTCCCGGCATTGACCGGTCTGGGTTCGCCCTGGTGGGATCCTTACGCCCGGGGGACGATCGTCGGGCTGACCCGTGGAACCGGCCGGGCCCACCTCGCGCGGGCGGCGCTGGAGTCGATCGCCTACCAGACCGTCGATGCGGTCCGGGCCCAGGAAGAAACGGCCGGCCGACGGCTTCAGGCGCTGAAGGCTGACGGCGGCGCGGTCGCCAACCGGTGGCTGATGCAGTTTCAGGCCGATCTGCTCGGGGTCCCGGTCGTGGTTCCCCAGATTCCCGAGACGACCGCGCTCGGGGCGGCCTTTCTGGCCGGGATCGGAGCCGGTGTCTGGCAGCGCGATCAGATCGCCGGGATGTGGCAGGCGAGCCGTACTTACGAGCCGGAGATGAGCCGGGACCGGGCCGGGGAGTTGATGGGCGAGTGGCATCGGGCACTCGAGCGCTCCCGGGACTGGGTCCGCGAGTAACCGGATCGCCGCAGCGGGGTTCTTCGGCCAATGGCCGAGATCAAACCGCAGGTTTACAAGGACACCCGTCCCGCCGAATACTTCGATCAGTTCCACGAGCGGGCCCGTTCCCGGGAGCCCGATGCGATGTACGAGGTCGTGCGGGCGGTGGTCACCCCGCTACTGCTCGGCGTCTACCGCACCCGGGCGATCGGCACCGAATACGTACCGTCGGAGGGGCCGGTTCTGCTGGCGCCGAATCATTTCAGCCAGCTGGATCATTTCTTGGCCGGGGTCTATCTGCGCCGGAAAATCCGGTTCATGGCCAAGTCACAACTGTTCGGACCACCCGGGCTTACCTGGATCTATCGCCATGGCGGAGTTTTCCCGGTCAGGCGCGGTCATCGTGACGATGAGGCTTTCAAGACGGTCAATGCGATCTTTGATCGCGGCGGCACGGTTCTGGTCTACGCCGAAGGTGGTCGCTCCCGGACCGGTGGACTGGGTGAGCCACGCCCCGGGATCGGCAAGATCGCGCTCGAGTCAGGAGTGCCGGTGGTCCCGGTCGCGATCTACGGATCCGGGTCCGTCCGCAAGTGGAAGAAACTGGCCTTCCCCAAGGTCACGGTCCAGTTCGGCGAGCCGATCACCTTCCCGGTCAACCCCGAGCCGGACCGTGAGCAGCAGCAACTCGCCTCCAACAGGATTTTCGACCAGGTGAAGCTGATGTATTCCGGTATCGAGGAGAAGGGCCGTCGCGGGGTCAAGCAGGCTCTCAAGGAGCAGCTTCCTGCGCCGGATCCCGGAGAGCCCTCACCCCGCTCGTAACCGGGCGGCTTCGAAGCCGGAACCTAGGTGAACTTCTCCGGGGCGCTCTCGTAGAAAGCGGGGTCGTGCCCGGGGGTCATGACCGACTCCGGATACTGCTGGTGGAAAAGCCGCATTTCCTGCAGGCTTCTGCGGTAGTTGTGAGGGTCGGCCATCAGCCCGGGCAGGTCGGAACCCGCTTCGAGCTGGTCGGCCAGATAAATCGCGTCGCCGCAGATCACCATGTCCTGGTCCTTCAGTCGCACGATCACCGACTGATGACCCTCGCTGTGGCCCGGGGTTGAAGCGAGCCGGATCGAACCGTCGCCGAACAGATCGATCGTCCTGCCGAAAGTCGCGTAGGAGTTGACCTGCTCGCCCTCGAAATCAACCGTCCTGAAGTCAAAGGCGTGATCGATCTGCTGTCGCCGGTAGCCCCGGAAAGTGGGGAAGAGTCCGGTGGTGGCCGCCCGCCATTCATTGGCGGTGACGATCAGGGTCGAGTCGGGAAAGTCGGCGATCGCCGAGGCGTGGTCGACATGGAGGTGGGTCAGGATGACCAGACGGATCGCGCCCGGGTCTATGCCTTTCGACCTCAGCTGGGCCGAGACATCGTCGCCGGGTTCGAGATCCGGCTTGTAGAACCAGGTCCCGAGGCGGCCGAGATTCTTGCTCGGGTCGGAAGCGATCGACGGATGCAGGCCGGTATCGACCAGGATCGGCCCGGCCTTCGGGTGCCGGATCAGAAAGGCCGGGATCGGGATCGGCGGCTGTTCCTTGCGGGCCTCCTGGAGCAACTTCAGGGTGCCGACCCGGCCGACGGGACTGGAACCGATTATCGCGGGGGAACTGAAGGTGCCGGTGATCATCGGCTCGACCGTCACGGTGAGGCCGCTGCCGCCTCCGGGCAGGGGCGTCACCAGCGGGCGAGTTTCGGCGTGCACGGACATCGAGCCGACCTTACAGCCGCCGCGGCAACGGTAGGGTTCAGCGCTACCGATGGGCGAATCCATACGATCCCGGATTTTCAGAGACGATCTGCTCCGCGACCGGGTGGTGGTGATCTCGGGCGCCGGGACCGGCCTCGGCCGGGAGGCCGCGCTGGAGATGATCCGCCTGGGGGCGACCGTGGCCGGCTGCGGCCGCCGGACCGAACCGCTCGAGGAGACCGCCGGACTGGCCGCCGGCCTGCCCGGCAGCTTCGAGTTCGAGGCGGTCGACATCCGGGAGGAGAACGCGGTCGACTCTTTTATCGACGGGGTGGTCGCACGCCACCATCGGATCGACACGCTGGTCAACAACGCCGGCGGCCAGTTTCTCAGCCCGGCCGAGGCGATCACCCCGAAGGGTTTTCGCACGGTGATCGATCTGAACGTGACCGGGACCTGGCTGATGACTCACGCCGCCGCGACCCGGGCATTCATCCCGCAGGGGAAAGGAGCCGTGCTCAGCGTCACCCTTTCACCGCACAACGGCATGCCCGGGATGGTCCATTCCGGCGCCGCTCGTGCCGCGGTCGAGAACATGACCCGGACCCTGGCGACCGAATGGTCACGGTTCGGGATCCGCACCTGCGCGATCGCCGCCGGGCAGTTCGCGACCGACACGTTCGTCAACAAGTATCCGAAAGAGATCGTCGAAACCATCCACAAGACGATCCCGATGGGAAGGGTGGGAGAGTCCGAGGAGATGGCCTGGCTGCTGGCCTTTCTGGCCAGCGACGCCGGCGCCTTTCACTCCGGTTCGGTGATCACCCTCGACGGCGGCCGCGACAACTGGTTCGGCCCATGGCCACCGGCGGCGATATCCGGCGAGGGCGGCGAACCGCCCGCCGAAGCCCGCAAGATTTAGGCCGGCCCGGCTCGCCCCGGAAGGCTCGGCCGGGCCGACGACGGATCTCAGGTGTACATACCGCCGAACTGGCCGCCGGTCACGTTGAGGACCTGACCATGGACGTAGTCTGCGAGCCCTGATGCGAGGAAGAGCACCGGCCCGGATGCCTCCTCGGGGCTTGCCGGGCGGCCCAGCGGGATGATCATCGAGGCCATCGCCCGCATCTGCTCCGGGATACCGAGCTGGATCTCTTCTCCGCCGGGGCCCTTGACCGTCTCGGCCTCGTCATCCTTGGCAGCGGTCAGGCGGGTCTCGACGAAGCCGAAGGCAACCGCGTTGACGTTGATCTTGAACTGACCCCATTCTTTGGCCAGGGTCTTGGTCATGCCGACCACGGCCGACTTGCCGGCGCTGTAGTTGACCTGGCCGGCGTTGCCCATGGTGCCGGAGATCGACGAGACGTTGATCAGCTTGCGGAAGTACTCCTTTTCCTCAGCCGCCTCGGCCTTGGCCGCTTCGCGCCAGTGAGGGGCCAGGGCGCGGGCGACCCTGAACGGCACGATCGTATGGATGTCGAGCATCGCCTGGAACTGCTCGTCGCTCATCTTGTGGGCGACTCCGTCCCAGGTATAACCGGCGTTGTTGACCGCGATGTCGACTGAGCCGAAGGCCTCCTGTGCGGTCGCGACCAGCTTGTCGGCGGCGTCTTCCTTTGTCATGTCGCCGGCGTAAACTGCGGTTTCGCCCTGGATCTCGGAGGCGGCCTGCTCAGCGGCATCGGCATCGAGATCGTTGATCAGTACACGGGCGCCGTTCGCGGCGAAAAGTTCGGCCGTGGCACGGCCGATGCCCCGGGCCGAACCGGTGACGATCGCGTTCTTGCCTTCCAAAAGTCCCATCAGTCAAAAGCTCCTTGTCGTTGTGGGCGCCGACCTGTCTTTACCGCCGACGCCAAGCGTGATTCGCACTATATGGCGATCGTGCCGCCCGGCAAGTGCGGGCAATGGCCCGAGATGCCTTCAGGCGAGAGCCTGAGCGAGCCAGTCGAAGACGCGGTCGTGATAGACCCGGCGTCCCACGCCCTCGCAGTGGCCTCCGGCTCCTTCGGCGTCGGTGAAGCGGATCAGTTCTCCCGGGCCCGGGATCGCCTCCAGCAGGCGGGGGGCAGCGGCCGATATCAGGTCGTTTTCAGCCATCGTCAACAGGGTCGGACAGGAGATTCCACCGGCCACCGAAGAAAGCTCGAACTCGGACATCCGGGCGAAGAAGTCGAAAAGGGAGTCGGTGCCGGTCGCCCAGAGCCCACGGTCGATCAGCCGCCAGCGGAGCATCGGATCGGCATCCTCGCTTCGCAGTTGTTCCTCCATCTGGTCGATCTTCGAGCGATCGATGTCAGGAAACCGCCGCTTTTCTTCGTCCGAAAGCGGCAGGTTGCCGACCACGTTGTCGCGCTGATCCCACTGACCGGGGTCGGCGATGAGCGCGGCGAGCCGGCCACTGTGGATGCCGGCGGCCCTGGGGGCGAGGAAGCCCCCGAGGCTCCAGCCGGTCAGCACGATCTTCCGGGAATCAACCTCGTCCAGTCCTTCGACGTGATCGAGGATCGGGCCGAGCACGTTTTCCCAGTCCGGTCTCAGGGGCAGGCCGTCGCGGATCAGGTTGCGGCCCTGTCCCGGGCCGTCGACGCCGATCCAGTTGTAACCGCGGCCGGTGGCGGCCGGTCCGTTGGAGAAGTACATCTCGTGAACGTTCGAGTCGAATCCGTTGACCTGGAGAATCGTCGGCCTGGGCTCTCCGGACCGGTCTGGCGCGGCAAGGTAGCCCGGCAGCGAGGTTCCCTCGAACGGAATTTCAAAACCGCGCAGGTTTCCGGCGCCGAGGTCGGCGGCGCTGGCGAACGCCTTTTCTTCGGCTTCGAACGAGATCCGCAGTCGCTCGTCCACCGGCGAGCCGAACAGCGGGCAGTAAGAGATCCGGTAGTAGGTGGAAGCCCTGAGCAGTGAGTCCGTGGCGCTGACCGGGTCACCCTCGACCGCCGATACCCGTCCCCGGTCGTCGAGTCTCTGGGCCATCGAGTTCCAGGCGTCGTGCCACTGGTCGGGTCCACCGTCGCCGGTCGCCTTGACCGCCGCCATGCACTCGCCGAGTTCGGCCCCGCCGTAGTTGGTCAGGGCCACGGCCCTCATCGCCATCTCGTCCCACATCGGGTTGTCGCTCAGCATCGGCATAGTGCGGCACCTTATCCGTCCGTCCGAGCCTGCCGCCTCCTTCCGCCCGGACCCCGCGTCGCCCGCGGGCGGCCCGTCGGTCACCGGTATCGCGACCGCGCCGGCGGCGGCCGGGCCGGCACGCAGTTCGCACCGGTCGCCCGAGGTGTCACTGCCGCCCGGGGGCGACGGTCCCGGGGCGCCCCGCGGCGATCAGGCCGGGCTAGAGCCCGTAGGACCGTCCGATGACCTCGAGCATGATCTCGTCGGTGCCGGCGCCGATCCGGTTGAGGCGCATGTCGCGGTAGTGGCGCTCGATCTCATACTCCTTCATGTAGCCCCAGCCGCCGTGGATCTGGATGCAATCGTCGGCGACTTCACAGGCCATGCGGGACGAGAGCAGCTTCGCCATCGAGATTTCCCGCACCGGGTACTCACCGTTGTTGATCTGCCAGGCGACCGAGTAGGTGAACTGTTTCGAGGTCTCGATCTTGGTCGCCATCTCGGCAAACTTGTGGCGGATCGCCTGGAACTTGCCGATCGGCCGACCGAAGGCCTGGCGGTCCTTGGCGTACTCGAGGGTTGTCTCGAAAATCCGCTCAGCGCCGGCGTTTGATCCGGCCGCGGCGACCAGCCGCTCGCCCTGCAGCTCCCAGCTGATGTGGTAGAAGCCCTTGCCGATCTGGCCGAGGACCGAGTCGGCCGGAACCCGCATGTCATCAAAGGCGAGCTCACCGGTGTCAGAGGCGTTCATGCCCATCTTCTCGAGGTTCTTGGCGACCGAGAAGCCGGGCAGGTCGTTGCCGTCTTCGTCGCGGATGTCGATCAGCAGAAGGCTTATGCCGTCGTGGCCGGCGTCGGGGTCTGTCTTGACCACCAGCACCATGAAATCGGCCCGGGCCGCGTTGGTGATGAAAGTCTTGGCCCCGTTGATCACGTATTCGTCACCGTCGAGGACCGCGGTGGTGCGGATCCCGGCGACGTCCGAACCGGCGCCCGGTTCGGTGATGCCGAGGGCCCCGATCCTGGTGCCCTGGATCCCGGGAACTAGGTAGCGCTGCTTCTGCTCCTCGCTACCCAGCAGATGGACAGGGGGCAGGACCATGTCGGTCTGAACGGCGAAGCCCATGCCGAGCCCGCCCGACCCCGAATAACTCATCGCTTCCGCCCGGACCAGCGAGTAGAAGTAATCGCCGCCCTGTCCGCCGTACTCCTCCGGGAAACAGAGACCGAGGTAGCCGAGTTCGCCGGCCCGTCGCATGGCCTCGTCCGGCCACTTGGTGTCTTCCCACTCGTTGCGGTGGGGATGGAGCTCCTTCTTGACCCAGGCTTCCATCGAGGCGCGCAGATCTTCGTGCTCATCGGTGAAGATCTGGCTCTTGCGGCCGGTCTCGTGGTCGGGCTTGATGACGGTCTCGGTCACGGTCTCTCTCCTTGGTCGGTTCTGCGGTTGTCCTTAGGACAAAGTAGAGAGTAACACTTCTTACTCCTTAGTAACTGGTATCGTTGCCGACCATGACCGGACCCGAGAACAGCTTCGAGAAGATCCAGTACGAAGTCGCCGACTTCGTGGCGACCATCACCCTCGACGATCCGGAAACACGCAACTCGCTCTCGGACCAGTTGCTGGGGGAACTGGTCGCCGCGCTCGGGTCGGCGCGGGACGACGAGTCGGTCCGGGTCGTGGTGCTCGCTTCCTCCCACGAAAAGGTGTTCTCGGCCGGAGGCAACCTGGCCGCGTTCGGCAACGAAGCGAATGCGGTCGAGAAGTTCGACGGGGCCGACCTTTTCGTCGAGTCTTTCAAGCTGCTGGGACAGCTGGGCAAGCCTTCGATCGTCGCTGCGCGGGGCCACGTACTCGCGGGATCGCTCGGTCTGGCGCTGGCCTGCGACCTGATCATCGCCTCCGAGGAGGCGACCTTCGGCACACCCGAGATCACGGTCGGGCTCTTCCCATTCATGATCATGGCTCTGATCTATCGCAACGTAGGTCGCAAGAAGACAAACGAGATGCTGCTGCTGGGCGAGCGCCTGACCGCCGAGGAGGCCCGTCGGGAGGGGATCGTCAACCGGGTGGTGCCGGCCGGGGAATTCGATGCGGCGGTGGCCGAGTGGGCCGCGATGCTGGCAGCCAAATCACCGCTGATCATGCGCATGGGCAAAGACGCGATCTGGCGCCAGATGGACATGGACCTGGCGGACGCGCTCGACTACCTGCGTTCGCAGCTGGCGATCGAGCTCTCGAGTGAAGACGCGATCGAAGGCGTCAAAGCCTTCTTCGAGAAACGCCAACCGGAATGGAAGGGCCGCTGATGAGTGAGGGAGAGAACCGGGTCGAGGAGGAATCGGCCGGAGATACCGCAGACAAGCTGCCGGGCACGGCGCCGCTGACCGAGCTGACCGAACAGCTTCACGAGCGGCGGGCGAAGGCCAGGCTCGGAGGTGGACTGGAGAAGATCGAAGCCCAGCACGCGCGTGGCAAGCTGACCGCCCGCGAGCGGCTCGACCTGCTGGTCGACGAGGGAAGCTTCAACGAGATCGGTATCCAGGGCCGGCCCCACTTCTCCCAGCCGGCCCTCAAGGACCGGGACGCCCCGGCCGACGGCGTGATCACCGGCTGGGGTGACGTCGACGGCCGGACCTGCGCCATCGTCGCCTACGACTTCACCGTGATGGCCGGCTCGATGGGCCAGACCGGCGAGATCAAGGTCACCCGGATTCGCGAGATGGCGCTGCAGAAGAGGATGCCGCTGATCTGGCTGCTCGACTCGGCCGGCGCCAGAATCCAGGAGGCCGCGGGGTCGCTTTTCGCCGGCTCGGGCCATCTTTTCCGGGAGGAAGTCCAGATGTCCGGCGTGATCCCGATGGTCGCGGCGATGATGGGGCCGTGCGCGGCGGGAACCGCGTACATCCCGGGCCTCTCGGACTTCGTTCCGATGGTGGTCGGACAGGGGGCGATGGCACTGGCCGGACCGCATCTGGTCAAAGCTGTGACCGGCGAGGAGATCGACATGGAGGATCTCGGTGGAGCCAGGGTCCACTGCCGCAAGTCCGGGGTCGGCGACCTGGAGGTCAAAGACGACCCGGAGTGCATCGAGGCGATCAAGAAGTACCTCTCCTTCTTCCCCTCCAACTGCGAACAGAAGCCTCCCGAGATCGAGAGTGGCGATCCCGAAGACCGCGGCTCTGATCAGCTGCTCGAAATCATCCCCGAATCCCCCCGGACTCCCTACGACATGTACGCGGTGATCAGGGAGATCGTCGACGACGGCGACTACTTTGACATCAAGCCGAAGTTCGCCAAGTCGCTGATCACCTGTTTCGCCCGCTTCGGCGGACAGCCGGTCGGAATCGTGGCCAACCAGCCGAAGCAGCTGGGCGGCATCCTGGACGTCGACTCGGCCGACAAGGCGGCCCGGTTCATCAACCTGTGCGACGCCTTCTCGATTCCCCTCGTGTTTCTTCAGGACGTGCCCGGGTTCATGGTCGGATCAAAGATCGAGCAGGAGGGAGTCATCCGGCACGGCGCGAAGATGCTCTACGCCGTTTCAAGGGCCACCGTGCCCAAGATCACGGTCCTGGTCCGCAAGGCATACGGGGCCGGCTACTACGTGATGTGCGGCCGGGCCTACGAACCCGACCTGATCGTGGCCTGGCCAGGGGCCGAGATCTCGGTCATGGGAGCTGAGGGGGCGGTCAACATCATCGGCCGCTCGGCGATCGAGGCGGCCGATGATCCGGAGGCGACCCGGGAGGCGATGCTGAACGCGGTCCGCCAGCAGATCGACCCCTATATCGCGGCCGGCAACGCGATGATCGACGACATCATCGATCCGCGGGAGACCCGGCCGACGATCATCAACGGACTGCGCATGTCGAAGAACAAGACGGTCGACCGGCCCTGGAAGAAGCACGGAGTGATGCCCGTATGAGAGGTGAAACAGATGAGCGGTGAAACCATCGAGGTTGTTATTCCCCACAAGCATCCGGCCAGCGCCGGCATGTTCACCTTCGACGGCAAGGTCGTCGAGGTCTTCGGATTCGGAACGAACAACTCGGTCCGGCTCCATGTCCGGCAGATCGGCGAGGTCGAGCTCAACTTCGAAGCCGGAGTGTTTTCGGCGCCATGCCTACGCTTCGGGGGGCGGGCAGGTTCGACCGGCTGGACCCAGGTCATCGACCCGCGGGAAGAAGACAGACCGAAACTGCAGGAGTTCGCGGCTGCCGTCGAGGCGGCCGCTTCCGACAACCCGGAGGAGGAGGCATGAGCCGCTTTGAAGACCCGGTGATCATCAGCAACTCGATCTCGGGGGTAATCGCCAATCGCGAGCAATGCCCGGCGATTCCGTACACGCCTGAGGAGTACGCGGCCGAGGCCCGCCGGGCGGTCGACGAAGGCGCGTCCCAGATCCACATTCATGCCCGCACCCCGGACGGCATCCCCTCATACGAGGTTGAGGACTTCCGCGCGATCACCGGGGCGATCCGGTCCGAGGTGGGCGACGTGATCATCAATTACTCGACCGGGGCCCTCGGCGTCCCGATCGAGAAACGGATCGAGTACCTGCGTGAACTGAAGCCGGACGTCGCGGCGTTGAACATGAGCTCGATGAATTACGCCAAGTACTCGCGCCGGCGCAAGGACTTCGTTTTCAAGGCCGTATTCGAGAACAGCTTCGACACGATCATCGAATTCATCACGGCGATGAACGAAATCGGGATCCAGCCCGAGCACGAATGCTTCGACGCGGGCCACGTCGCCAACCTGGATCCACTGATCGACATGGGCCTGCTCGAGGGGCCGCTCCAGATCTCCCTGGTCATGGGTGTGACCGGCGGCATCCGGCCGACGCCACGCAACGTCGAGGTGATGGCCGACCAGATACCGGGCGGTTCGGAGGGACCCCACAACTGGCAGACGATCGGCATCTCAAGGGACCAGTGGAAGCTGCTGGGAGCGGCGATAGTGCTCGGTGGCAACGTGCGGGCCGGGGTCGAGGACAACCTCTACCTGCCGGATGGCTCGATGGCCCGCTCGAACGGCGACCTGATCGGCAAAGCCCGGCAGATGGTCGAGGATGCCGGCCGCAAGGTCGCCACGGTGGCCGAGGCCCGCGAACTCCTGGGCCTGGCGAAAGACTGAATTGAGCTCCGCCCCGACAGGCGAGCCCGCCCGCACGTCAGGATCCGACGGAGGAACCGGATCCGGAGGAAGAGCGGGGCCGCTGGACGGGATCACGGTGCTCGACCTGACCCGGTTGCTGCCGGGCGGCTTCTGCTCACAGCTGCTGGCCGATTTCGGGGCCGACGTGATCAAGGTCGAGGACACCGGCGCCGGTGACTACATCCGCCACGCCCCGCCTTTCTACGAACCGGAGCAGGCCGGCGAAGGGGAGCAGGCCGGCGAAGGGGAGGAGACCGGTGGCGAGGGCAAACCGGAGGACCGGCTCGATGCTTCCGGGACCCGTTCGGCGCTTTTTCTGTCGCTGAACCGGGGCAAGCGCTCGATCCGCCTGAACCTGAAGAGCGACGGTGGCCGCGAGGCTTTCATCCGTCTGGCGTCCGGGGCGGACGTGATTCTCGATGGCAACCGGCCGGGGGTGAATGCTCGGCTCGGGGTCGACTATGAGACCGTTAAACAGGTCAATCCGGGAATCGTCTACTGCGCGATCACCGGATACGGCCAGGATGGTCCCAATCGGGACCGGGCCGGCCACGACATCAACTACCTGGCTGCCACCGGCATGCTCGGACTGACCGGCCGGGCCGGTGGACCGGCGGTCCAGCCGGCCGGCCAGGTCGGCGACCTCGGTGGCGGCGCGCTGCCGGCCGCGATCGGGGTGATGGCGGCTCTGTTCGAGAAGCAGCGGAGTGGCCTCGGCCAGATGGTCGACATCTCGATGACTGACGGCGCGCTCTCCTGGATGGCTATGGTCGCCGGCAGGCACTTTGCCGACGGCACGGTGCCGAAGCGCGGCGAGCTTGAACTGGCCGGTGGGCTGGTCTGTTACCTGACCTACGAAGCCGCCGACGGCTGGGTCGCCTGCGGGGCGCTCGAGCCGAAGTTCTGGCAGGCCTTCTGCAGCGGGGTCGGCCGGCCCGATCTGGTTGAAGCCCAGTTCGACCGGCCCGGCAGCCCGGGCTGGGAAAAGACGGCCGGGCTTTTCCTGAGCCGGACCCGGGCCGAGTGGAAAGCGTTCAACGATGAGCACGACTGCTGCATCGAACCGATTCTCGACCTCGACGAGGCCCTTGAATCCGATCTGGTCTCCGCGCGCGGCATGGTGGTCGAGTTCGACCAGCCCGGGATCGGGCCGGTGCGCCAGCTGGGCAACCCGGTCAAGCTCTCCGAGACCCCGGCGGTGACCACCCGGCCGGCACCGGCAATCGGGGCCGACACCGCCGACGTGCTTTCGGCGGCCGGGCTTTCCGGTGAGGAGATCACGGCTCTGTTCGAGGCGGGCGAAGCGGCCGGGCCCGGCGGCGACTTCGGCGCAACCGGGTTTCGCGCGTGAGCACGGTCGAAGCGGGAACGGCGGCGGGCGACGGGCAGGCCTCGGGCGAGAAGCTGCTCAGGATGTCGGAGCTGGTGGAGGCCTCCGGCGCGCCGGGTGCGACCATCAAGCACTACCTGCGCGAGGGTCTGTTGCCGGAGCCGGTCAAGACCAGCCGGAACATGGCCTATTACCTCCCGGAGACGGTCGACCGGATCGGCTTGATCAAAAGGCTCCAGGAGGAGCGGTACATGCCGTTGAAGGCGATCCGGTCGGTACTGGACGAAGAGGGTCCGGAACGGGCCCGGGCGCTGCTCGAGGTCGAGGACCGGATCCTCGAAAGGGCACTTGCCCGGGAGCGCACGAGGACCAGCGTGGCCGAGGTACGACGGACCTACGGGGTGCCGGACGAGGTGCTCGACCGGCTGGCCGAAATCGAGATTCTCGAGCCGAACTCGAAGGGGTATTCACCGTCGGACGTAACCATCATCGAGGCGATTTCGCGATTCCGGACCAGTGGCTACGACGAGAAGATCGGCTTCACCGTCTATGACACGCTGCGTTACAAACGGGCTCTCGAGGCCCTGGTCAAAGAAGAGGTGGATGTGCTGATGGAGCGGCTGGAAGGGGAGATGCCACCGGACCGGGCGGTAGAGCTGATCGAGGCCGGGGCTGAGCCATTGCGCGACCTGATCGCGGCTATCCACACCAGGCTGATGGTCGAAGAGGTCGAGCGCCGGCGCTGATTCAGGCGTGACCGTGCGGGACGTCCGAGTCAGGCTCCTTCGGAGGGGTTTCGAACTCGAAGGTCCCCCGGGTGACCGAGACGATCTGCTCGGCCAGGGTCGCGCCGTCGTCCGGGTCCACCGGGGTGGCGATGATCCGCAGCACGACTTCGTCGCGGTCGATCTCGTCCAGCCAGATCGAAGGCGGACGCCGGGTCGGAACGGTGATCGCCCGGGCCAGCATTTCCTGCACATCTGCCGGGGTGACGTGACTGTCGAAGCGGGCCTTGATGTCGATCCCGGGTGGCTCGCGAAGCGGCACCACGGTCAGGTTGAGCAGCATGTTGTTCGGGATCAGGGTGCGCTCTTCGTTTTCGAGGAAGGTCGCGTAGAAAAGGCCGAGCGAGCTGACCGTGCCCTCGATCGGATTGGCGACCCCGATTCCGGAGAGGCGCACCCGCTGGCCCACCTGAAACGGTCTGGTCGCCTGCAGAACGACGCCGGCGAAGACGTTGCCGAGGGTCTGCTGGGCGGCGAGGCCAATCACGACAGCGGTGAACGCACCCCCGACCGCCAGGGTGCTGGTCTTCACGCCGGCGATTTTGAGGGCGACAATGCCGATAAGCACGATTGCGAGCAGCTTGATCGCGAATATGACCGTTCCGGCGGTTCCCGGATCGAGGCGCCTCATCAGCGACGGAGTGAGCGTCTTGCCGAGAGCCGAAGCAAAGCCCCAGCCGAAGGCGAACAGCAGTATCGCGGTCAGGATCCTGGCCTCGGTGCCGTAGCCGGGGAACCATTCCTGTCGGTGATTGAAGGCGACCAGAACAGCGGCGATCAGAATCGAGTAGATGATCAGTCGGGGCCACGCCCGGCGGGGGTTCTCCTCGCTGATCTCGTCGCCGAGGCCGACCTCGTGCCAGGCGTGGGTCCGGGTCTCGAAGATGCGACTGGGGGCGACCGCCTTCGGCACTTTCCTTTTCGGGTCTGACGACTTCATTTCAGGCCGAGACTACATCGGCCGGTAGGCGATCGGCGCGCGGCAGATGACGGCGACCGGTTGTTTTCAGCGGCCGGAATCGGCAATTTCTATCGATTCCGCGGACCGGAAATTCCCCCCGGTGGGGCGGGAATTGGTGTATGCTCATGTCAGCCGCTTCGCGGTCTGCGAACCAGTCCGGGGGTGGCATGTCGCAAAGGGGTAGGGGCCGGGCAACCGGCAACTTCATATCTGGAGAGGAACCGTTTTGAAGCTGATTCGTCTGATCGTCGCCGCAATTGCAATGTCGATGGTTTTCGGGGCTGCCGCCACCAGTGCCACCGCCGGCGGGAACATCACCAAGCAGGCCAAGAAGAAGTGCAATAAGAAGCACGGCAAGGCGAAGAAAAAGTGCGTCAAGAAAGAGAAGAAGCGCCTGAAGAAGAAGCAGGCGCGGCAGAAGGAGCAGAACAAGAAGCGGCCTCCGGTGACGATCCGGACCACCGAGGGTGGCGTTCCGAGAATCATCGCCGGCAACTTCCGGGGACTCGGCTACGGCTACGGCTTCACCCTGGCCAAGCGGAACATCTGCTCGATGGCCCAGATCTACACGACCGTCAGCGGCGAGCGTTCCAAATACTTCGGGCCCGACGAAGAATGGATGCTGACCGGAAACGGAATCCCGTACACCAACCTCGAGGCAGATTTCGCCCACAAGCGGATCATCAACAACGGCACCGTCGACCGGCTGCTCAAGCTGGACCCGCCGAACGGCCCGGCACCCGAGGTCAAGAAGATCGTCGACGGTTACGTAAAGGGCTACAACCGCTACCTGAACAACACCGGGGTCGAAAACATCCCGGACGGGACCTGCAAGGGTGAGCCCTGGGTCAAGAAGATCGACAAGCAGCAGGTCTATCTGCGGTTCTTTGAGCTGGGCACGATGGCCGGCTGGGGAGCCGCAGTTGACGGCATCGCCAACGCTGCCCCTCCCGGAGCGCCTCTTTCTGTCGACCAGGCTCAGCCACTGAAGAAGGCGACCGTCGCAGACCTCAAGTCGGTTGATGAAAACCTGCCCGACATCGGATCAAACGCGGTCTCGCTCGGCAGTGAAACAACCGACTCCGGCAAGGGGATGCTTTTCGGCAACCCGCACTTCCCCTGGAGCGGATCGGAGCGCTTCTTCCAGTCGCAGCTGACGATCCCGGGCAAGTTCAACGTCTCGGGCGCCAGCCTGCTCGGCACTCCGGTGGTGCTGATCGGCCACACTCAGAAGCTTGCCTGGAGCCACACGGTGTCGACCGCCCGGCGGTTCTCATTCACCCGCGAGACCCTGGCCCCCGGGGATCCGACCTCCTACATGGTCGACGGCGAACCGGTGAAGATGGACTCGACCGAAGTGACCGTCCAGGCGCGGCAGGATGACGGCACGCTGAAAAGCGAGACCAGGACTCTCTACGAGACAAAGCACGGCCCGGTCTCCATTTCGGTGCAGAAGACGCCGCTCATCCCGTGGACCGATGAATACGCCTACGCGATGACCGATCCGAATGCGGAGGGACTCCGGTTCATCAATCATTTCTTCCAGGCCAACCAGGCGCAGAGCGTCAACGACCTGAAGAACGTCCTGAACGAGGTCCAGGGCGTGCCGTGGGTCAATACGATCGCGGCCGACTCGAAGGGCAGAGCGCTCTACTCGGACCGGGGAGTGGTTCCCAACCTGACCGATGAGCGGGTCGCCGAGTGCAACACTCCCGGACTCGGAGCTGCGGCCTGGGCCAGTCTGAGGGTGGCGATTCTCGACGGTTCGACATCGTCCTGCGATATGCAGAAGGCGCCGGGAGCGGTGATCGCGGGCGTGCTCGGGCCGGAGCAGATGCCGCTCCAGATCCGAAACGACTACGGCTCGAACATGAATGACAGCTACTGGCTGTCGAACCCGAACGCGCCGCTGACCGGCTTCCCCTCGATCATCGGCAACGAAGAAAGCGCCCGCTCACTGCGGACCCGCAACGGCCTGAACCAGATCGAGGAGCGTCTCAACGGAACCGACGGCCAGTCGGGCAACAAGTACACCTTCCCGCAGATGCGGAAGTTCACCACGAACAATCGTCACTACGGTGCGGAATTGCTGATCCCGCCGCTGGTGACCTACTGCATGGGGAACCCGATCATCGACGGGGTCAATGTAAGCGCGGCCTGTTCCGCTCTCGCCAACTGGGGTCTGACTGAGAATCTCGACGATCCGGGGTCCTACCTCGGCCGCAGGGTGATCCGCAACCTGCTCTCGGTCCCCGGTGGGCCGTGGACGGCGCCTTTCTCACTGGGCGATCCGGTACACACGCCGAACGGACTCGACACCAGCAAGCCGGAGGTCGGCCTGGCGCTTTCAGACGCCGTGACCGAGATGGCGGGATACGGCATCCCGCTCGACGCTTCCTGGCGGGATTACCAGTACGTCACCAGGAACGGCGAGAAGATCCCGATCCCCGGCGGCTCCGGCGGCCAGGGCGTGTTCAACGTGATCTCGGCGGTGAGGAACGACGACACCGGCGTCTACGACGACGTGCGACACGGATCGAGTTTCATAATCCAGGCTTCGCTGACCGGAGCGAAATGCCCGCCGGTCAAGACGATCCTGACCTACTCGCAGGCGGCGACAGACGAGAAGTCGAAGCACTATTCGGACCAGACCAAGCTGTTCTCCGACAGTCAGTGGGTGACCGATCGATTCTGCAACAGCCAGCAGAAGAAGGCACCCGGCCTGAAGGTGACCAAGCTCAACGGCGGCTCCAATGCCGTCAACAAGGGCGGCTGGTAGGACCTGAGCGGGCAGCGCCCGGGGCGGGGCATCCGAGCCCGCCCCGGCCGGCAGGTTGGGTCATTTCGTTCGGCTGGTCGACCTGTCATGACCCGACTGAAGATGGGTTTGCGGCGGCCGGCAGCAGGGCATCCGACCTAGGCAGATACCTATACTGACGCCACCGATTGACAGGTCAATCAATTTGACGCGTTGAAGGTTTTTCGATGAAAGCAGCCGTCGTTCAGATCAACTCCACCGGCGATCGCGATCGCAACCTCGAGGTTGCTGCGACCCAGGTGAAGAACGCTGCCGCCGATGGCGCCCGGATCGTCGTGCTGCCGGAAAAGTGGCCGCTCCTGGCAACCGGGGAGGAACTCCTGGCCGGGGCGGAGCCGATTGACGGGCCGGCGATCACCGCCGCCCGATCCTGGGCCCGCGAATCGGGCATACACCTGCTGGCCGGAAGCTTCACCGAAAGCCATGAGGACGGCACCCTGCCGAGCAACACATCTCCTCTGATCTCGCCGGACGGCGAGATCCTGGCCCTCTACCGGAAGCTCCACATGTACGACGTTGAAGCGGGCGGCGTCACCTACCGGGAGTCCGCGTTCGAGCAGGCCGGTGACCGGATCGTTATCGCCGATCTTGAGCTACCGGGCGCGGAGACTGAAAAGCTGGGCCTGACCGTCTGCTACGACCTTCGCTTTCCCGAGCTCTACCGGGCGCTGCTGGACTTGGGGGCGACGCTGTTCACGGTGCCTTCGGCCTTCACCTCGGCCACCGGCCGCGACCACTGGGAGGTGCTGGTCCGGGCGCGTGCGATCGAGAACGAGGCATTCGTGCTGGCCGCGAATCAGGTCGGACGGGCCGCGCCGGAATTCGACTCCTGGGGGCACTCGATGATCGTCGACCCGTGGGGCAGGGTCCAGGCCCTGGTGGACGAGGGTGAAGGATTCGCTTCCGCCGAGCTCGACTTCGCCGACCTGGCAGATACACGCTCGCGGTTTCCGGCCGTGGATCACCGCCGGCCGATTCCTCCCGTCACGGACGAGGTGCCCCATGGCTCGTGAGGCCGCGCCCGAGCGCCGCAGGCAGATTCTCGACGCGGCGGTACGGGTCTTCGCCCGTCAGGGGTTCCACTCGACCCGGGTAGCCGACATCGCCGAAGAGGCCGACGTCGCCTACGGTCTGGTCTACCACTACTTCTCCTCGAAGGAGAACTTGCTGAACGATCTGTTCCAGGAGCGCTGGTCACTGCTGCTCGAGGCGATCGGCGAGGCCGACCAGAGCCCGGCCACCCCCAGGGAAAAGCTGGCCGTGGCGGCCGGATTCATCATCGACTCCTACCGTTACGACCCGGAACTGATGAAGGTGATCATCGTCGACGTCACCCGGGCCGCCGACTCGTTCGGGAGGACGCACCTGGAGCAGATCAACTCCGCCTACACCCTGATCGCCAAGATCGTGGCCGAGGGGCAGGCAGAAGGCGTTTTTCGCGATGACATCGATCCGAGGTTCGCCTCGATGACCTTCTACGGGGCGATCGAGCAGCTTCTGTCCGGGTGGATTTTCGGTCTGATTCCTGCCACCGACCGGGACTTGGACGAGGCCCGGGGACTGGTGGTCAGGACCATCTGCGAAGGGCTCGAAAAACGCTGAGACATGTCCGCCGGTTCAGGCGGGTATTGTGCCTGTTGATATGGAGAACGACATCGTCAAAAGACTGACCTGGAGCGCGATGCTGACCGTGACCAGCGCGGTCGCCAGCCTGATCGCGGCCCGTCTCACCGCCGTCGCCTACCGCCGCTTCTTTGGCGAGGATCCTCCGGAGTAGCGTTGAGCCCCCCGGATCCGGACCGCCCCGACGCCGACAAGACAGTTGGCGAACTCTTCTTCGAGGTCAGCGAGCACACCTCCATCCTGATCCGGGAGGAGATCGAGCTGGCCAAGACCGAGGTCAGCGAAAAGATAGAGACTCTGATCCGCGGGTCGGTGGTCGGGATTGCCGCCGGTGTATTCGCTTTTCTCGCCCTGATCCTCCTGATGCACGCCTTTGCGCTCGGGCTGAACTCACTCTTCTTCGAGGGTGAGCCGTGGGCCGGGTATCTGGTCGAGGCCGTTCTGTTCATACTGATCGCGGTCGGAGCAGGAGCGTTTGCCTACCGTTCGTTCGAGGAGACCGGCGCGCCGGTTCCGACCGAGGCGATCAACGAGGCTCAGAAGACCAAGGAACTCTTGACCGGCGGCGAGGAGGCGGAATGACCGACAAACCCGAATCGGAACCGTTCAAGCGTCCCCCGGGAAGCTCGCCGGCGTCTCCGGGCGACGGACCCTCATCGGGTTCGCGGCCGGCCGGGACTCCCGGTCCTGACTCTCCGGCCGCCAGGCCGGAATCCGCCGGTCTGGCCCACAAGGGTCACCCCGGTGCTCCGGCCGGCGCAGCCGCTCCCGGACCGAAGCGGACTTCTGCCCAGATTCGTGCCGACATCGACAACCAGCGGGAGCAACTCGGGCAGTCCGTGGATCACCTGCGGGACCGGGTAAACGACCTGACCGACTGGCGCGGCCAGATCCGCAAGCATCGCAAGAAGATCGTGGTGGGCGCGGTCGCGGCCGGCTTCGTGGCCGGTGGCCTGATGGCCCTCCGCCGCCGCTGACTCGACCCGGCGGCCCGTCGCCGCCTGCTCAGCCGTAGTTCTGGCGCCGGAAGATATCGTCGGTGATCGAGGCGACCCGGTCGAGGAAGAGGATGCCGTCGAGGTGGTCGATCTCGTGGAGGAAGCACCGCGCTTCGAAACCCCTGACCTTGATTTCGCCTCCGGCGTGGCGAATCGTCGCTGCGCGCGGGCGCCTGACGTTGGCGGTCAGATCCGGCAGGCTGAGGCAGCCCTCCCGGCTGACCTTGCCTCCCTCCGATCGCGCGACCACACGGGGGTTGACCATGGCCACCAGACCGTGGGGCTCCTTCACCTTCGGATGACCGGTCAGGTCAACCACCGCGATTCTGACCGGCTCGCCGATCTGGGGAGCGGCGAGGCCCACACAGTGTCCATAAGAGCGCATCGTGTCGACCAGATCCTCTGTGACCCGTTCGATCTCTTCGCCCTGGGCCGGCGCGCAGACCTGCTTGAGTAGCGGGTCCGGATAGGTGAGGACCTCGCGAACCGCCACGGTGGCTCAGAGGACTTCGGTGTCGAGCTCGGCCAGGTTGACTTCGACCTTGCGTTCCGTGGCAAGTTCGTCCAATGCCCGGCCCAGCCCGGCCGGATCGTCGGGGACGGCCAGCTCCATCATCATCGTGTAGAGCGCCGAGTCTGCGTCACCGGTGCGCCGGGTGCGCAGGTCGGTCACGTTCACGCCCCGGGCGGCGATCAGCTCGGCCACTTCGTGGACGATCCCGGGCCGGTCTTTCCCGTACACCGTCAGCACGTGGGTCGGTTCGGCACCCCGGTCCAGCCGGTCGACCGGACTCACCGTCACTCCTCCCAGGCCGAACTCCCGGCCGACCTCTTCGAGCCGGAGGGAAAGCTCTTCGATCGCCGTCTCGTCCGGCACCGAAACCAGCAGCATGACCGCGAAGTGGCCGTGGAGAATCGACATCTGGGAGTCGTCGGCGTTTCCCCCCGCATCGAGCAGCACCCCGGTGATCGCGGCGACGATGCCCGGCCGGTCGCGCCCGATGGCGGTCACCGCCAGGTTCAAAACTTGGATCCGACCCGGTCAGTCGCCACGGTGCCGATCGCGACCAGCCCGGGCCCGGCATGGCAGCCCAGGACGGTCGACATCTCGTCGAGGAACGCGCCTTCGCACTGGAAGACCTCGCGGCAGTGTGCGGCCAGCTCGCCGGCCAGCTCCGGCGCCTGGATGTGCTGGGCGGTCCAGGTCATCTCCCCGGATGCTGCCAGTTCGCTGGCCCGGTCCTTCAACCGCTGCATCGCCCGGGAGCGGGTTCGTACCTTTTCGACCGGCTTGACGGTCTCCTCGAGCGTGATCAGCGGTTTGATCCTCAAGGCGCCGCCGATCCATGCCTGAGCGCCGCCGATCCGGCCGCCCTTTCGCAGATAGTCGAGCGTGTCGACCATGATCAGCGTGTCAACGCCGTTCCGGGTCGACTCGATCTGTTCAGCGACCCCTTCGACCGACTTGCCGGCTGCGATCGCGTTGGCCGCGGCGAGCGTGCAGAAGGCGAGTCCTCCTGCCGTCGTGCGGGAGTCGATCACGGTGATGCGCTCACCGCCCTCTCCGTCGGCTCGGAGCTGCTCGGCTGCCTGGCGGGCTGCTTCGCAGGTACCCGAGATCGCTCCCGAGAGGTGGAGCGAGACGATTTCCCTGCCTTCGGCCAGCAGGGGCCTGTAGACCGCCATGAAGTCACCGATCGAAGGCTGCGAGGTGGTGGTCATCTGGGGGCTCTCGAGCACGGCCTTGTAGAAGGAGGCGTAGTCGGTTATTTCACTCTCCCGTCGCTCCTCGCCGTTGAGGATCACGTAGAGGCTGACCACGCTGACGTCGAGCCGGTCGCAGTCTTCCTGAGAGAGCGATGCGGTGGTATCGGTG
>JAENXK010000190.1 GCA_016649615.1 Thermoleophilia bacterium | reverse complement strand
GCGGATGCCCCGAGGGGTGCCGATGGGCTGGATGGCCGATCTCTATCCGAATCCGCCGGTTTTCGCCGCGGGGGGAGAGGGATCAAGTTTCCGGGATGTGGACGACAACGTCTATCTCGACTTCAATCTCTGCGACCTCTCGACCTTCGTCGGCTTCGCACCTCCGGCCCTGACCAGGGCGGTCTCGGAGCAGGCAGGTCGCGGGGTCCAGTTCCTGTTGCCCGGTGAGGACGACGAGGTCGTAGCCGGAGAGCTGGCCCGGCGCTTCGGCATGCCGTTCTGGCAGTTCACGCTCTCTGCTTCCCAGGCGAACACCGAGGCGCTTCGTCTGGCCCGACTGGCCACCGGCAAGAGCCGGACGGTCGTATTCGGCGGCCGCTATCACGGTCATATCCACGACACACTTCAGGCCACCGCCGACGGCCGGCCCGAACAGGAATACCTTGGCCTTCCCGCAGATGCCGGGACCGACACGCTTGTCGCCGGTTTCAACGACCTGGACTCGGTCGAGCGGCTTCTCGGGCAGGGCGAAGTGGCGGCAGTGATCGCCGAGCCGGTGCTGACCAACTGCACCGTGGTGCTCCCCGAGTCCGGCTTCCACCAAGGCCTGCGGCAGCTTTGCGATCAATACGGGGCGCTGCTGATCCTCGACGAGACCCACACGCAGTTTGCAGTCTGGGGAGGCGCCACCGGCTACTTCGGGCTCGAGCCCGACATCGTCACCGGCGGCAAGGGAATCGCCGGCGCGATCCCGATCGGAACCTACGGCATCACGCCCCGGCTGGCTGAACTCATGGAGGAGAACGGCGACAGCGACTTCAGCGTCGAGCCCGGGGTGGCAACCGGTGGGACTCTGTTCGCCAACGCTCTTTCGATGGCGGCGGCCCGGGCCACCCTGACCGAACTGCTGACCGAAGAAGCCTACCTGCGGGTCGGGGAATTGGGTGAACGCATGGCAGACGGGATAGACGCGGTGGTCGCCGAACACCGGCTCCCCTGGAGGGCCCACCGGTTCGGTGGTCGCAGCGGCTACTGCCTGGCCCCCGAGCTCCCGGCCGACGAAGCCGAGGCCGGGCACTCCCTGATTCCCCTGCTCGCGGCCGCCCGAAGCACCTATCTGGCCAATCGGGGGGTCTGGGATGCGATCGCGACCTCCGGCCCTTCGATCTCGATCGCCCACACGGAGGACGACGTAGACCGCTATCTCGAAGTGCTCGACGACTTTCTTTCCGAAGCTGCTCCCCGGTAACGGGTAGCGGCGATCTCCCGTCGGCAGGGCATCCGGATCCGGCTCGGCGTCCGAACCGGGTTTCGGGAATCGTTGTCCCAGACACACATTTGTGAGGCTGACCGGGCGAATCTGCGGACTTGTCGGACGTCCGATTTTACGTCCGATCGAGCGCATAGGATTTTGATTCGAACCTATGTTCGCTTCAGACTCCAGAAAACGGACGACAAGTGCTGCCTTTCAAAGGGCGGCGGCGAGGTGATTAAGAGATGAGCGAGAACCGCACGAACGATATGGAGCCGGCCACCGACAAGGAGATCAAGGCCCGCACGGCAGCGCTGGATGCGGCCAAGAGCCAGATCGAGAAACAGTTCGGGGCAGGCTCGCTGATGAAGCTGGGGGACCGGGCGGCGCTGAACATTGAGGCGATTTCATCCGGAGCCCTGCCGCTGGACATCGCGCTGGGGGTCGGAGGCATTCCCAGGGGCCGCATTGTCGAGATCTTCGGGCCGGAGTCGTCCGGCAAGACGACGATGGTCTACCACATCATCGCCGAGGCACAGAAGCGGGGTGGAGTCTGCGCCTTCGTCGACGCGGAGCACGCGATCGACCCCGAGTACGCCCGGCGGATCGGGGTCAACACGGATGAACTCCTTATTTCGCAGCCCGACTACGGCGAGCAGGCGCTGGAGATCGTCGATGTGCTCACCCGTTCGGGGGCAGTCGACGTGGTCGCGATCGATTCAGTCGCGGCGCTGACCCCGCGCTCCGAACTCGAGGGCCAGATGGGCGACGTGACGGTCGGCCTCCAGGCGAGGCTGATGTCACAGGCTCTGCGCAAGCTGGCCGGGAATCTCAGCCGGGCCAACACGCTCTGCCTGTTCACCAACCAGATCCGGGAAAAGATCGGGGTGTCGTTCGGCTCTCCCGAGACGCAGCCCGGCGGCCGGGCGCTCAAGTTCTACTCCTCACAGCGGCTCGACATCCGCCGGATCGAGACCCTCAAGGACGGTACCGAGGCGATCGCCAACCGGGTCCGGGTCAAGGTGGTCAAGAACAAGGTGGCGGCTCCGTTCAAGCAGGCCGAGTTCGACATCGAGTACGGCCTCGGGATTTCCCGTGAGGGCAGCCTGATCGACCTCGGCATCGACCACGACCTGGTTCAGAAATCGGGTTCCTTCTTCTCCTACGGGGATACCCGGCTGGGTCAGGGGCGGGCCAACTCGAAGCAGTTCCTGGCCGAGAACCCGGACATCGCCGACGAGATCGAGAGCCGGATCCTCGGCACGCTCGGGATAACCCGCAGCGGCGGCGCTCTGGAAGAGGCCACCGGTGAAGAAGACACGGCGACCGGGAACGGGAAGCCGGCCAAGGCCGGGGACGGCCCGAAGACGGCCGTGGCTGAAGAAAAGCGCGCCGCCTGAGCGGACGTCAGGGGCGTCTTGTCGGACAAGATACTCGCCGGGGCGCTGGCGGCGATCGGTCGCAGGGAGCGCACCGTCGCCGAGATGGAACGGTGGCTGGAGCAGCAGGATGCCGGGCCCGACGAAAAGGACCGGGTGATCGCCTACCTGACCGAAAACCTCGCCCTCGACGATGCCCGCTTCGCCGAGGTTTTCACCGCCGACAAACGCGAACTTTCGGGCTGGGGCAACGACCGGATCGAGGAGACGCTTCGTCGCCGGGGGATTCGGCCCGAGTTGATCCAGTCGGCGCT
>JAENXK010000177.1 GCA_016649615.1 Thermoleophilia bacterium | reverse complement strand
GATCCCGGTCGCAATCTACTTCTTCACGGGCGATCGCTCCGAGAGGATTCTCGGTGATCTGAAGTCATGGATGACCGCGCACAACGCGGCGATCATGACCGTACTCCTCCTGGTTATCGGGGCCAAGCTGATCGGCGACGCAATCAGCGGCTTCGCCGTCTGAACCCGGTGCGGACCGGCGCGAGCCGGCGGGGAGGCACGGCACCCGAGTCGGCTGCCCGGCCCGGCGCCCGAGCGCGCTCAGATGACGTAGTCGATTCCCTCGTCGAGGGTCTTCTCGATCGAGTCCAGCCTGCGTTCGATCTCGGCCAGCCTGACCTCGATCTGGCCGGACAGTGGCGGCTCAAGACTCAGGTCGTCCAGTTGCGATTCGATTCGGGCCAGCCGTTCAAGGATCTCTTCTTCGCTCATCTCCGCTCAGATCCGGTATGCCTCTCCTTCCGCCAGGCATTCTAGTATCGGCAACGGTGAGCGACGGATGCTCAAGGCGGGAACTACTGAGGCGCGGAGCGTTCGCGGGGGCCGCGCTGGCCCTCCCCGCCTCCCTCGCGTGTGCCGGGAGTGACCGGCGGCGGGACGGCCCGCGGATCGTGATCGTCGGCGCCGGGCTTGCCGGCCTGAGCTGTGCCCACCGGCTGGCCCGCCGGGAACTGGATTGCTCGCTCTACGAAGCTAATCCTTCGCGGCTCGGAGGGCGATGCTGGACGGCACGGGGCTTCGCCGAGGAACAGACGGCCGAGCACGGGGGCGAGTTCATAGATTCGCGTCACCGCAGGATCCGGTCGCTCGCGCGGGAATTCAGTCTCGAGCTGACCGATACCTACGCTGCTCCCGACCCCGGCACGTCCCGCCGGTGGCTCAAAGGAAGGCGCCGCCGGGCGATCCGCCGGCAACCGGGGTGGCAGCAGTTCGAGCGGGAGCTATCCGCCGCCGCCCGCCGGGCGGGCCTCTTCCGTTTTGACCGTGCGACCCCGGCGGCGAGGGCCCTGGACGAGCTCAGCGCGGCCGACTGGCTGGACGCGAACATCCCCGGGGGTAGCGCCAGCGTGGTCGGCAGGCTGGTCTGGGCCGAGCTGGCGAGCGAGTTCGGCCTCGACGCGGACCGGCTGAGCGCGATCAACCTCTTCCTTCAGTACGTGATCCCGGCGTCCGGCGCCGACGAGCGCTACACGATCCGGGGCGGCAATGACCGGCTGGTCGATGCGCTGGCCGCGACGCTTCCAGACGGCACTGTCCGGCCCGACGCGCCACTGGAGGCGCTCTACGAACGCCGTGGAGGGACCTACGGGTTGCGCTTCGGGGGCATCGCCGACGAGGTCGTCGCCGACCAGGTTGTGCTGGCGCTTCCGTTCAGCACTCTGCGGGAAGTTGACCTGAGCCGCTCGGGGCTGCCCCGCAGGCGGCGCGACTGTATCGACCAACTGGGTATGGGCACAAACGCCAAGCTGCTGATGCAGTTCGACCGCCGGCCGAGGCGCTACGGCTACTGGAACGGCTACCTGACCAGTGATTCCCCCTACCTGCTGACCTGGGAGAGCACCCTGGGCCAGCCCGGCCGATCGAGCATCGTGACCACCTTATTCGGTGGCCGTTCGGGGGCGGCGGGGCTGCCGGCCGCGGTCCCCCATGCGCCGACTCTGCCGGGGGAGACCGCCCGCAACCTGAAGAGCCTCGGCCAGAACGGCGGCACCGGCATCATCGGGCTCGAGGGAGGGTTCAACGGCAAGGCGTGGACCGACCGCTGGGTCAGTGATCCCTGGGCACGCGGCTCGTACGCGGCCTACCTGCCCGGTCAGTTCACCCGCTACTACGGCTACGCGGGACGCTCCGAGGGCGCGATCCACTTTGCCGGAGAACACACCGCCACAACGAACCAGGGTTACCTCGAAGGTGCGGTGGTGTCCGGCGAACGGGCCGCCGCTTCGATCCTCGCATCGGCCCGCTGAGCGGCGAACCCGGCTTCAGAAACTCCAGAGAGTTCTCTCAGAGAGTTCTCAAGGTCGTCCTTCACGATCGACTCAGTACCGGTCACAAGCCGGAGAAAAGTCAAACGGAAGGAAGTCATGAAGAAACCAATCGCAATAGCAGCAGCGGTGATCGCCCTCGGGGCGGCCGGAACCGCGATCGCGGCACCGGGAGGCGGAGTCCTCGGCGGCGATCCGGAGGAGCGCCAGGCGGAGTTCGCCAGTGATCTCGCCCAGCGCCTCGACGGAGTCAACGCCAACCAGGTCGAGCAGGGTCTCGAAGAGGTCCACGCCGAGCGGGAAGCAGAGATGCTGAACCAGCGGGCCGAAGGCCTCGCCGGGCAGCTCGACGGAGTCAGCGTCGAACAGGCGAAATCGGCTCTGGAGAGGGTTCACGAGACGCTGAAGACGGAAGGCACCCGGCCCGACCCGGAGCAGGTCGACAAGCAGCTCGCCGACGAGCTCGGGGTCAGCGTCGAGCAGATCCAGAAGGCCCACCAGGCCGAGCAGGAGAGCCGGCTGGACCAGGCGGTCGAGGACGGAATGCTGACCGAGGAGCAGGCAGACCAGATCCGCGAGCAGATCGAGAGCGGTGAAGGACCGGTTCCCGGCGGGGGTCACCCCGGACCGGGCGGTCCCGGCGGCGCCCCTGGCGGCCCGGGGGCCGGATACGGACCCGGCCTGCCGCCCGGCGAGTCGGCTCCGGACGCGGGTGTCTGATCCCGCATGAAGCGCACCGGGACGACTGCCGGGACTCCGGATGAAAGGATCTGGCCGTGATGTCAGCCCCGACCGTCCTGGTGGTCGACGACGACCCCGGTATCTGCGAAGCCCTCGACCGCGCCCTGCGGCTCGAGGGCTTCTCGGTGTCCACGTCGGCCGACGGCGAGTCCGCGCTGGCCACTACGGAAAGGGAGCGGCCGGACCTGATGGTGCTCGATCTGGGCCTGCCGGGGATCTCGGGTATCGAGGTCATCCAGCGTCTGCGGGCCGAGGGCCACGATCTGCCGATCTGCGTGCTTTCGGCCCGCGATGAGGTGGCCGACCGGGTAGAGGCCCTCCGGGCCGGGGCCGACGACTACATGATCAAGCCGTTCGAGCTGGAGGAGTTGGTCGCCCGCCTGCAGGCACTGCTTCGACGCCGCCCTTCAGAGGTGAGCTCTCCGATCCAGGTGGGGGAACTGCGGATCGATCCGGCCCGCCGACAGGTTCGCCTGGGGGAGCGGGAGCTTGATCTCACCGCCCGGGAGTTCGAGCTGCTCGAGGTCCTGGCCCGCCACCCGGGCATCGTTCTCTCCCGGGCGCAGCTTCTGGAGCAGGTCTGGGGATACACGTTCGAGGTCGACGGCAACGTGGTCGATCAGTTCATCTCCTATCTGCGCAGGAAGATCGAGGTCTCGGGTTCTCCGAGGCTGATCCACACGGTTCGCGGGGTCGGATTCGTGCTGCGGCCGTG
>JAENXK010000211.1 GCA_016649615.1 Thermoleophilia bacterium | reverse complement strand
GGCCAGGATCTCCTCCCGGATCGCCATCAGGCCGCGGGCCAGATCCGGCTCATCGCCGGCGAACCTCTCTTCGGCGTCGGGCGCCGCACTGTCGACGACGGTCCCCGAGGCGAGTACGAACTCCATCGCGGTAACGGTCGAATAGGAGTCCAGCCTGGTGCCGCAACGCATTCCGCCGGCGTTGTTGGCCACGACTCCGCCGACCGTGGCGATGTCGGTCGAAGCGGGGTCGGGGCCGAGCTTGTAGCCGAACGGCTTCAGCACCTTGTTGGCGTGGCTGAGGACCGTGCCCGGGCCGACCGTGACGCTCCGGCCACTGTCGTGGACTTCGACCCCGGTGAAGTGCCGGCGCACGTCGACCATGATCCCGTCGGTCTGGCTCTGGCCATTGAGGCTGGTCCCGCCGGAGCGGAAAGTGACGCCGATTCCCTCTCGCCGGCCGAAGGCGAGCAGCTTGGCCACATCGCCGGAGTCGCGGGCCATGACCACCGCCCGGGGCAGCTTGCGATACGGGCTGGCGTCGGAGGCGTATCGGATCAGGTCGCTGGCCCGGGCCAGCACCCGGTCCTCACCGAGCAGGTTGATCAGATCGGAGCGGAGCGGCTCCGGGGTGCCGCCCGCGACCCATTCCGGGGCGCGGTCGGGAGCCGCCTGACTCGGCTCCGGGGTGATCTGTGAAACGTCCGGCTCGAGCAGTGGCATCTTCGAGTCCTCCTAGAAGAGCGACATTCCCGGCTGGACCGGGACCTCGACCAGTCTGGGCCGGTCATCGGCGATCGCCTCCCGCAGCGCCGCCTCGACTTCGCCGGCCGAATTGACCATGGTGCTCTCGATTCCGTAGCCCGAAGCGATCGCCGCCGACTCGAGTGCCGGCAGGTCGAGCCCGGGCGAGCCGGTCACCTCCTCGACTTCGGCGAACCACTTGAGGATCGCGTACTCCTCATTGCGCAGGACCAGGAATGTGACCGGCACCTTGTAGGCCGCGGCGGTCCAGAAGGCCGCGACCGCGTACTGGATCGAACCCTCGCCCAGCACGCAGATCACCTTTCGCTCCGGCTCGGCGATCCCGATCCCGACCGCGGCGGCGAGGCCGAAGCCGAGGCCACCACCGGCCCCGAAGAAGTAGCTGTTCGGCTTCGAGATCCGCAACTGGTTGCGCAGGGCGAGCGTGTTCGAAGGTGATTCCAGGACGATGATCGCGTCTTCCGGCATCTCCTCCCTGAGGATCGAGTGCACGGTCGAAGCGTTGAGCGGGTCACTCTCGTCCACCCGCGCCGGCCCGGGCCACTCGGGCGGCGGATCACGGTCGGTGCCGTCCAGGTGGGCGAGCAGCGCGGTCAGGGTCAGTTTGACGTCGGCGACGATCGCGTCACCCATCGGTGCCCGCGCGGCTTCATCCGGGTCGGAGGTGATCGCGACCAGCTCGGCCCCTTCGGGAAGCTTTGGTCCGGGGACGTGCGGGTAATAGGGGAAGACCGACGAGCCGACCACCAGGATCAGGTCGTGACCCTCGAGGGTCTCGGCGACCGGGCCGATCGCCGGGGGGAGTACCGATCGATAGTTCGGATGATTCTCCGGAAAGCCGAGCCGGCCTCCGCCGGGCGCCGGCGAGGCCCACACACCGAGGTTCTGGTTTTCGGAGAGGGCGATCGCTTCGTCCCAGGCACCGGTCGCGTCGATGTCGGGCCCGGCGATCATGATCGGGTTGGAAGCCGACTTGATCCGCTCGGCCAGCGCGGCGACGGCGGCGGGATCCGCTGCGGAGCGGCCATCGACCTGACGGCCGATCACGTGGTCGGCATCAAGCTGGTCCATTTCGACACCCCAGTCGTCCATCGGGATCGAGACCATCACCGGGCCGCGTGGCGGTAGCGACGCCAGGTGGATCGCGTGGGCGAGGGCCAGTGGCACATCCTCGGCCCGCGGCGGTTCGTAAGAGAACTTGACGTAAGGGTGCGGAACCCGGGCTGCGTCGCGGTGGGTCAGGTTGGCCTGCATCGTCATCTGGGCCCGGACCTGCTGGCCGACCGTGATCACGACCGGCGAGTGGTTTGCCTGGGCGTTGAAGATCGCGCCCATCGCGTTTCCGAGCCCCGGGGCGGTGTGCAGGTTGACCAGGCTCGGCCGTCCGGTCACCTGGGCGTATCCGTCGGCCATGCCGACCACGGCCGCCTCCTGCAGTCCGAGCACGTACTTGAAGTCGTCCGGGTAGTCGGCGAGCATCGGCAACTCGGTTGAGCCGGGATTGCCGAACATCGTCGTCATCCCATGCTCGCGGAACAGATCGAAGGTCGCTTCACGCACGGTAGGCATGGCCGGAGCCTATAGGCGTTTGGGCGTGTCAAGATGATCCGGTGCGACTCCCGGGTTCCGATCTCGT
>JAENXK010000020.1 GCA_016649615.1 Thermoleophilia bacterium | reverse complement strand
CCGGGCGGCACCCTGGTTTATTCGACCTGCACGATCTCGGAGCGCGAGAACGCTCTCCAGATAAGCAGGCTGGCCGAACGGAGTGATCTCGAGGTGGACGACCTCGGCGCCCTGGCCCCGGCCCTGGCGGACGCCGGCGACAGTCGCTGCCTTCAGCTGCTGCCCGATCGCGACCGGACCACTGGCTTCTTCATCGCCCGGCTCAGGAAAAAGCCGGCATAAGACGAGACCCGCCGGACGAATCGGGATAATGCCGGTCATGGCCGACGAACCGGAAGCTTCCGTCACAACTGTGGAGCGGCGCCCGAACTGTCCGGGATGCGGTGAGCCCTGGCTTCGGCCGACCCAGCTCCCCGGGCGGTTTCGCTGCGTCTACTGCCTCAGTCGCTACCAACTGGTTTCACAATGCCCGGATTGCGGCGTGCACCAGACTATCGCCCGGATGAGTACGACCGAGGACATGACCTGCCAGTCCTGCGGTGGCTCGATGCTGAGTCCGATATGAGTGGGCCCGTCGGCACCGCGGCCCGCAGCGACGCATTTTCGGGAATCCGCATCGCCCCGTCGATCCTCTCGGCCGACTTTGCCCGGCTCGGATCGGCGATTGCCGAGGTGATGGATGCCGGCGCAAGAGTGATCCACTTCGATGTGATGGACGGCCACTTCGTCCCGCCGATCACGATCGGGCCGCTGGTCGCCTCTGCGATCGCCGATCAGGTCCACCAGGCCGGCGGCGTGCTGGACGTGCACCTGATGATCGAGCGGCCCGAGCTTCAGTTCTCGGAGTTCGCCAGGGCAGGCGCCGACTGCATCACCTTCCACGAAGAGGCGACCCCGCACTCCCACCGGGCGCTGGGCGCGATCCGCGAGCTCGGATGTCTGGCCGGCGTGGCGATCAACCCCGGCACCCCTGTCGAGGCGGTGGCCGAGCTGGACGGCATGGCGGACCTGATTCTGGCGATGACGGTGAACCCCGGCTGGGGAGGCCAGGCATTCATCGAAAGTTCACCGGCCAAGGTCCGGCGGCTCAAGGACATTTCGGGCGAAGCTCTGATCCAGGTGGACGGGGGTATCGGGACCGCGACGGTCGGCCGCATGGCCGAAGCCGGGGCCACCCTGTTCGTCGCGGGATCGGCGATTTTCGGAGCCGACGATCCGGCGGTTGCGTACTCCGAGATCGCGGCCGCCGTCGGCGTTTCGGCCGGAGATTGACCTTTTGGCCGGGACGGGCTGTCAATGGCAACTGTGAAAGGCAGCGGGCAGGAAGGTTTCTCGCAGCAGTTGGAACTGCCGCAGCAGCGGTGGCGCTGCTGTCGGTGCTGCCCGTAGCCGCAAGCGGTCTCACGATCGGTGCCGATCTGAACCGGCCCGCTGATGCGACCTACGGATGCGAACTGGTTCCAAGCATCACGGCTCTCGGCGGCAGGCAGTTCTTCCCCAGCGGACAGACAAGTTGTACCTACGTGCCGACCGGGTAACTGGGCAACTTTTCTGAAGGTACCGCCGCCCCGTCGGGCGCCAGCATTGCGACGAGGGTGCAGCTCAAGATCGGGACGTGACCGGGCCGATGAGGATTACCGTGGCCTGTCAGCTCGGCTCGAAGACAGTCGGCTTCACCTGCTGTCATTTCGCCGGCCAGTCGCAGGTCTTCACGCCGGGGCGGAACGGGATCACCACGGTGAACGTACGCCTGCCCCTGGTATCGGAGGTTGACGGGGTCAACGGGCTGATCACCCAGGACTACCTGGCAATCTCGGTTCTGGCTCCGGGCGTACCGATCCCGGCAAACGAAATCGGAAACCCGGGGAACCTGAGCAACCCCGGCGCAGGCGGCTTCTTTCCTCACATCCGCCCCGGGGAATCACGGGTCGACCTCAGCGGCCTGGGCGGCCTCCAGCTCCTGATCCGGGCCGAAGTGACTCCGATCTGCGTGGGTGGCGCAGGCGCTGCGGGAACAGCGGCCGGTCGGGCCGGCACGGCGGGCCACGCGGTGACGGCGGCCGGCGGACGCTGTGCGCCGCTCTTCGGGACGGGGTCCGGCAACCGCCGTGGCGGTTCTGTCCGCATCCCGCTCGTCTGCAACGTGACCATCACCTGCAGCGGCCGCCTGGTTCTCCAGGATCGCCGGAGCCCGAACGCGGCGATCGTATCGGCGAAGCGCCGGACGTATGCCGCCGGCAAGTTCAAAGTCGGCGCCGGCCAGAAGGGCTCGGCCAAGTTCAAGCTGACCCGTCCTGGCAAGGCCCTTCTTCGCAGACAGCGACGGGCCACCGTCTGGGCGAATGCCACCTTCGGCAAGGGTTCGGGCAAAGTCGTCACCAGCCAGAAGCTGAAGATACGGCGCTGAGAGTCTGTCCCGGCAGGCGCTAGAGGTTGCTCTCCTCGAGACCGGCCAGCCGGGTCTCGATTTCGGCGCTGCTGCCTTCAAGCGGGAGATCTTCGCCGACTCCATCAGGTCGCTGGTAAACCAGAACCAGCAGGCCCAGAAGGATCAGGGCGGTGAGGGTGAAACCGATCTCGACCCTCAGGTTTCCGTCGGAGATCAGCGGCAGCAGGGTCCAGGCTAAGAAAAAGACGGCGCAGGAGATCCACCGGATGGAGGCCCGCCTGGCCTGCCCCTGGGCCAGACAGGCCTGGTTGACCGTGACCGCGGCCAGGTACAGACCCATGCCCGCGGTCACCAGCAGCAGGTCGGGACGGTCGTAGGTGAACTTGTCCGAGAACGCGAGCTGCATCAGCTGGGGACCGGCCACCAGGACAACTGCCGCGACGGCTGCCGTGAAAGCGAGCAGCCCGAGCAGGACCATCCGGACCGAGTGGTGGAACTGTTCGTCGGAGCCGGGTTCCCTGCTGTGGTGAAGGGACGTCAAGTGGGGCAGGATGCTGGTTGAAACCGCCTGGAAGAGCTGGAGCGGAGCCCGGGCGATCATCAGGACGTTGAATATGTACCCTGCCGCGGCCGCTCCCTCGATCCCCCTGACCACGAGCGGGCCTGCGTTCAGAAAGACCTGTTCGCTGAACATGATCAGAAAGACCGAGCCGACGAAGCCGGCCCCGTGAGCGAACGAAAAAACGGTTTCTTCAGGGACCCCTTCCGCTCCTTCGTCCACTTCAAGGGCGGCCGATTCGCGCCGGGTACGACGGGCTATCGCGAACGGGACCACCATCAGGCTGAGCAGCGGGGCGGCGACGATGCCCATCGCGAACATGGTCTGGCCGGTGAGCAGTCCGACCAGAACCGCGACGGCGAACATGGTCCGGAATACCGATTCCGAGAGGATCAGGGTGGTGAACAGGCCGAACTGCTGATGGCCGGCGAGGTAGCCCCTGGCGTAGTAGCTGGCCGCGTAGAAGAGCACCGAACTGAAGAAGACCCAGTAGAGCGCCGAATTGCCTTCCAGCAGACCGTCCTGAAGCGGCCCCCTGAAGATCAGGGCTATCACCGCGAACGCGAGGGCGAGGCTGATCTGGATCTTGGCCGCCACCTTGACCGTGGCGGTGTCCGGCTCGCCCCTTTCCAGGTGCTCCGAGATGTGACGCGAGAGCAGCTGATCGACCGGCCGGTAGAGGGTCGAGACGGTGATGAACACGGCCGACCAGAGGACCGTTATCTCGCCGTACTGCTGTTTGCTCAGGTCATGGGCCCCGATGAAGAAGTAGACGTAAGTCAGCAGCCCGGTCAGCCCGACTCCGATGGTCAGGAAGCCGGCCGTCTTGCCGTATTCGCGGCTGCTCGTCCGCCCGTTGGCCGGCGACTCGGTCGGTTCGGGGGATTCTGTTTCCAAGCTGGCCTAGACCGGTGAGCGGTCGCGTGGCTGGTCGGACTGCCGGGCCGTCCGGAGTTGATGGGTAGGTTCTACCCCGAGTTCGAGTTCTATCCGGCGGACGCGTTCGAAAACCCTCTGCGTCATGACCCGCTGTCCGGCGAGCAGGTCTCCGATGATGCCGAGGGCAAAGAGCTGGATCGCGACTATGAACAGGACCGCGCCGAGCAGCAGGGACTGGATGTGGCCGCTGCGGTCGCCGTTCGCGATCCAGTCGATCAGGAACGGCATCCAGGCGGCGATGGCCGCAACAAGGGAGATCGCGGCCATTGCCGAGAAGACCTTGAGCGGTTCATAGCGGGTGTATATCCGCAGGATCGCCAGGCTGTTTCGGCGTACATAGGCCGAGGTCGAGCCGAACAGCCTCGACTCCCTGGTTTTCGCGTTGGTCCGGATCGGCACCTCGTCGACCGCGACCCGGGTCTTGCCGGCCTGAATCAGGCTCTCCAGGGTGTAGGTGAAGTTGTCGACCACCAGCAACTGCAGCGCCGCCTCGCGGCTATAGGCCCTGAAGCCCGAAGTCGCGTCACTGATTCCGGTGTGGGAAAGCCGGCGCACGACCGAGCTGCCCAGTTTCTGAAGCCACTTCTTGGCCGGCGAGAAATGCTCGATGGCGGCCACCTCCCGGTCGCCGACCACCATCTCGGCCTCGCCGTCCAGCACCGGCCGGATCAGCTTGGGGATGTCCTGGCCGGAGTACTGGTTGTCGGCGTCGGTATTGACCACGATGTCGGCCCCCAGCTTGAGGCAGGCGTCCAGGCCGGCCTGGAATCCGGTCGCCAGACCCCGGTTGTTGGGCAGCTTGACGATGTGGTCAACACCGCATTCGAGGGCGACTTCGACCGTGGAATCGGTTGAGCCGTCATCGATCACCAGGGTCTCGATCAGGTCGATCCCGTCGATCTCCGTGGGCAGGTCGGCCAGCGTCGCGGGGAGGTTTTCCTCCTCGTTCAGGCAGGGGATCTGGATGATTACCTTCATAAGTCGTCAAGATTCTCCCATGCCGGCCAATACTCCACCTTCCGAACAGCGCTTCTGGGACAGAGCGATCGCCCTCGCCCGGCTCGGCAGTGGAGCGGTGAGTCCGAATCCGGTGGTCGGTGCGGTCCTGGCCAGGCAGGGCGAGATGATCGGCGAAGGCTGGCACAAACGGAGGGGCGATCTCCACGCAGAACGGGTGGCGCTGGCCGACGCGTACAAGCGCGGCAGCGACACTCACGGGGCCACCGCCTATGTGACTCTCGAACCATGTGCTCACACCGGGCGCCAGCCTCCCTGCACCGAGGCTCTGATCGATGCGGGGATCGGCGAGGTGGTGATCGGCTGTGATGACCCGACCGCGAAAACGTCGGGCATCGGCCCGGAACGCCTGGCTGCCGCCGGAGTGAAGGTGCGCTGGGCCGGATCCGGGGTGGCCGCCGAGTGCCGCGATCTGGTCCAGGACTTTCGCAAGCGCGCCCTCACCGGAAAGCCCCTCGTGACTCTCAAGATGGCGATGAGCCTGGACGGCAGGGTCGCGACCAGAACCGGGGACGCTCGCTGGATCTCGGGCCCGCAGAGCCGGGAGTTGGTCCACCGCTGGAGAGCTGAATCGGACGGAGTTGCGGTGGGCTCGGGCACCTTCCGGGCCGACGACCCCAGGCTGACCGCCCGCCCGGGCGAAACCGGGGACAGCCGGTCCGACCGGCCGGAAGTCTCGGACGACGCCGCGGACCGACCCGGCCCGCAGGACGTCCACCAGCCCGTCAGGGTGATCTTCGACTCGGCACCGTCGGTCACTCCCGACGCAGCGCTGTTCGGCGATATCGACATCGCTCCGGTCGTGATCGTCACCGGACTTGACGCCGACCCGGCGAAGCTGGCGGTGCTGGAATCGGCCGGAGCAACCACCGTGATCGCGACCGGCCCCGACCCGGCCGCGCGATTTTCCGACGGGCTCCGGAAACTCGGCGAGCGTGAGGTGTCATCGCTGCTGCTCGAGGGCGGTCCCACCCTTGCCGGGACCGCGCTGGCAGCCGGGGAGATTGACCGGATCGAATTCTTCATCGCCGCGGTGATCATCGGGGGCGGACGGGGGGCGATCGAAGGTCCCGGCCCGGATTTGATGGCCGACGCGACCAGGGTCCCGGGGGTTCTGGTGACCCGGGTCGGTCAAGATGTACTGATGAGCGGAAAGATCAAGGTGTGGTGACCGGTGTTCTCCGGGCTGGTCAGTGACATCGGGCGGATTGAAACCGTGCGGACCGACGCTGATGGCGTGCGGCTGGAAATCGGGACGGCGCTGGCCGGGGACGTCGAGCCGGGTGATTCGGTTGCGGTCAACGGTGCCTGCCTGACCGCGACCGAAGTCACCGCCGACGGCTTCTCGGCCGACGCGATGCAGCAGACCCTCGACCTGACTTCGCTCGGAGAACTGGAGTCCGGGTCTCCGGTCAACCTTGAACTCGCCCTGCGGGCCGATCAGCGTCTGGGCGGACACCTCGTCCAGGGACACATTGACGGTGTCGGCCGGGTCTCATGGCTGGAGGAAGAGGGCTTTTCCCTCCGGGTCCGGGTCGGGATTCCCGGGCCGCTCAACCGCTACGTGGTGGCCCAGGGCTCGATCACGATCGAGGGGGTCAGCCTGACCGTCTCCGCAACCGGTCCGGGATGGGCCGAAGTCACCCTGATTCCGGAAACCCGGCAGCGGACCACCTTGGGCGAGCTGACCCCCGGTCGGCCGGTCAACGTCGAGTGTGACGTAATCGCCAAATACGTTGAGCAGATGGTGTCACCATATGCACCAGAAGAAGCCGCACCCGGCGGCCCCGGGTCAGCAGATGCCCCGGCAAACGACGAGAGCGAGCATGAGTAGGCGATGAGTGAAGCCTCAGGCAGTCCCGGCCGATCCGGCCTGACCGAGCAGAGCGGTCCGTTCTCGACGGTGGAGAGCGCCCTCGAGGACATCCGGCGCGGGCGCATGGTGATCGTTACCGACGACGAGGCCCGGGAGAACGAAGGCGACCTGGTGATGGCGGCCCAGTTCGCCACTCCGGAGGCGATCAACTTCATGGCCAAGGAAGCACGCGGCCTGGTCTGCCTGGCCCTCACCTCCGAGCGCTGCGACCAGCTCGGGCTCAAATTGATGACCGCCAAGAACGAGGCCCCGCTCGAGACCGCTTTCACCGTCTCGATCGAAGCGGCCGCGGGCGTGACCACGGGGATCTCGGCTCAGGATCGTGCCCGCACGGTCCAGGTCGCGATCGATCCCCAGGCGAGCCCGCGCGACATCGTCGTCCCCGGCCATGTCTTTCCGCTGAAGGCCAAGGACGGCGGCGTGCTGGAACGGACCGGGCACACCGAAGCAAGCGTCGACCTGGCCCGCCTGGCCGGGCTCGAGCCGGCCGGAGTGATCTGCGAGGTGATGAACGAGGACGGGACCATGGCCCGGGTGGGCGACCTGGCGGTCTACGCCGAAAAGCACGATCTCACGATGATCACGATCGCCGATCTGATCGCCTACCGTCGCGACAACGAGAAACTGGTCGAGAGGGTTGTTTCAACCGCCCTGCCGACTTCGTTCGGCGATTTTCGGGCGGTCGGATACCGCTCCCTGGTAGACGACAAACACCACGTCGCCATGGTCAAGGGCGAGGTCGGTACCGGTGAGCCGGCTCTGGTGCGGGTGCACAGCGAGTGCCTCACCGGAGACGTATTTCACAGCATGCGCTGTGACTGCGGTGAACAGCTCGCGGCGGCGATGGCGATGATCGAGAGCGAGGGCAGCGGAGTACTGCTCTATCTCTCGCAGGAAGGAAGGGGCATCGGTCTGCTCAACAAGCTCCGCGCGTACAAGCTCCAGGAGGAGGGGCTCGACACGGTCGACGCCAACCTCAAGCTGGGACTTCCGGCTGACCTGCGGGATTACGGCATCGGCGCCCAGATCCTCAGGGACCTCGGCCTGAGGAAGATCCGCATCCTGACCAACAACCCGAAGAAGATCATCGGGCTCGAGGGTCACGGCCTCGAAGTGACCGAACAGATCAAGATCGAGGCCCCGCCCAACCCGCACAACGAGTCCTACCTCAGGGCCAAGCGGGACAAGCTGGGCCACATCCTCCACCATCAGGGTCTGGCCTTCGACGAAGAGATGCTCCATGGCGAGAAGCTCCAGGACCAGGAATCGGAGGCGAGAAGGCAGGCAGAGTCCGGCGGTTCATCCGGCGGTTCATCCGGCGGGTCGCAAGGTGAGAGGTCGGATGGTGGCGGCCGGGCAGAAGTCGAAGACGGTCTCGATGGCTGAGCCCGGCAACTCCCACCGGGACCGCTTCGCGATCTGTGTCGGAAGCTTCTACGAAGATCTGGCGGAACGGCTGGTCGAAGGCGCGAAATCCGAGTTTTCGGCGGCCGGCGTAGCCGAGCAGGACCTCGAGATCTTCGAGATCCCGGGTGCCTTCGAGCTGCCACTAGCGGCTCACTACTGCGCGACTTCGGGCCGCTTCAGCGGGGTCGCCTGCCTGGGGGCCGTCATCCGGGGGGAAACGGACCACTACGACTTCGTCTGCAGTGAAGCCGCCAGGGGCATCCAGTCGGTCCAGCTCGAGACCGGGGTCCCCTGTGGTTTCGGCGTGCTCACGGTCGAAGACATGGAACAGGCTTGGGCCCGGACGGCTGGGGGCAAGCGTGACCAGGGCGCCAACGCCGCGCGGGCCGTCCTCCGGATGAACGAGATGAGGGGCGAGTGCCGCTCGGGGTCCCCCCGATCTGAAAGCTGACCGCGGTTCCGATCGGCTAGGATGCCCGTTCTTATGGCTCGCGTATGTCACAGCTGCGGCAAGGGTCCGTCATTCGGAAACTCGCGCAGCCACTCAATGGTCGCCACCAGGCGCCGTTTCGACGCCAACCTGCAGAAGGTCCGGATCGTCGAGGGCGGCGCCCGCAAGCGGGTCAACGTCTGCACCCGCTGCCTCAAGGCCAACAAAGTCTCCAAGGCCTAGGGCTGCTGCCTCGCAGCAGGCCGCCGCGGGGTCTCGGTACGCAGGGCAAGCACTTCTCCGGAACCACCGGATGCGCGCCCGGACCTGGATAAGGCATCCAGGTGGCTTCGCTTCGCTGTGCCACTTGGATGGTGGTCACCTGCTGCGACCGGCGACCGGCACGTCCACCGCCTTCGGCGCTGGAAAACCAGATTGCCGGTAATCCCGCACTGACCTCCGCGACCTTCGCTTCACTCCTCGCCGGCCACGCCCCGGCGGCCCGGGAAAGCACTTGCGTGGTGCAATCGCAGAGTCTCGCTGACTTGCTCGCTTCGCTCCGCGCTTCGCGCGGTTGGTCTGTGAGTCTGGCCGGAGCACCCGACCGGTTCTCTGTCGGATTCGGGCCGGATATGACCCCCTATTCGACAGAGAATGCCCGGTTGGAGGCAAATCTCGGTCGCATCAGCAACCGGTAGGCCACGACAGGCCCGCGATTACATGCGACCACCATCCAGGTCGCACAGCGAAGCGAAGCGACTTTGATGCCTTACTCCCCGTTTGCCGCCAAGCCTTGCCCTAGAATCGGCAGTTGTGGCTGATCCGAGCATTGAGAGGTTCAGACGGGTGGTCGCGGCCGCCTGCGGTTCCCTCGAGGCCCGTCGCCAGGAGGTCAATGACCTGAACGTGTTTCCGGTCGCCGATGGCGACACCGGCGACAACATGGCGATGACCATGCGGGCCGTGATGGACGAACTCGACCGGCTCGACGACGGCCAGTCACTGGACGACATCGGCCGCACGCAGATGGTTTCGGCACTGGCCCGGGCCGCCCTGATGGGCGCCCGCGGGAACTCGGGGGTGATTCTGAGCCAGATCGTGCGTGGGGCAGCCGAGGAGCTGGCCTCGAGGCCGGGAGAGCTGGTCGATCCGGTGCTGGTGGCATCGGCCTTCGCCACCGCGGCTGATGCTGCCTACGAGTCGGTTCGCGAGCCGGCCGAAGGAACCATGCTGACCGTGTTCCGCGAAATGGCCCACTCCATGTCGAGACAGCTGGCCCATATCGACCCCGAACGTCAGAGACTCAGTCCGAATGCAACCGACGACGAGCAGGACGACGTCCTGGCCGAGGTTCTCGAAAAAGCGATCACCGACGGGCAAAAGGCGGTCGATCGGACGCCCCAGCAACTGGACGTTCTGGCCGAATCCGGCGTGGTTGACGCCGGGGGGTATGGGCTGGTGCTAATCCTGGCCGGGGTCCTTGCCGCGCTCCGGGGCGAAGAAGCCGATCCGCCCGTGATCGAACACCATTCACCGGCCCGGACCGGCCAGCCCCATCACGGAGACAGCCGGTTCCAGTACTGCACAAACTTCATCGTCTCGGGCTCCGGGCTGGTTCCGAGAGAGTTCGTCGGCCGCCTCGAGGAGCTCGGGGATTCAGTCCTGGTCGTGGGGGACGAGGCCACCCTGAAAGTCCACGTCCACACCGACGATCCGGAGTCGGCAATGGGGGTGTTCGTCGACGCGGGTTCAGTCACCAATCTGGACGTCGCCGATATGCGCAAGCAGGTAGCCGATCGCGAGGCGCGGCTCGGACCCGACCAGCTGACCGGCGTGGTCGTCGTCGGAAGCGGCCGGGGGCTGGAGGCGATCTTCGCCGAGATGGGCGCTCAGGTCGTATCCGGTGGTGAGACCATGAATCCGTCTACGGCCGAACTGCTTGCCGGGATCAGGGAGGTTTCTGCCGAGGGGATCCTGGTGCTGCCGAACTCCTCAAACGTGATCATGGCCGCCGAACGGGCCTGTGAACTCTCGGAGAAGAAAGCGCAAGTAATCCCGACCCGGACCCAGCAGGGCGGACTCCTCGCGCTGATCGAGTTTGACGGGTCAGCTGAACTTGACGTGAACCGGAGCCGGCTCAGCGACGCGATCGCCGACCTCAGGGTCGGTGGAATAGCCCCGGCCGCCCGAGACGATGCTCAGGGACGGTTCCAGAGGGGCGATGCGGTCGGCTTCGTCGAAGACGAGATAGTCGCCTGGGGTGATTCCGGCCGGACCCTGGTGGCGACGATCGGGCGCATGGCGGAGGGCGCAGAGCTGGTCACGGTGATCGCCGGGGACACGGCACCGATCCCGCTTGACGAGATCGAGGATTACATCGACGGTGAAATCGAGCTCGAACTGCATGACGGCGGCCAGCCGAGCTGGTGGTGGCTGCTAGCCGGGCAGTAGCGCCACCTCCCTTCGGGGGTGGCGCGAGGCCGTCGCGGGCGGCGCTGTCGGCGGCACCGGTCAGGTGGCCGCGGCCTGCGAGGCTGGGGCTATCACTGGGCGAGCTTTCGGGAGTTGGACCGAAGCTGGCCTCTCAGGCGGCCGAGGCGGGGGTCGAGACGATCTTCGATCTGCTCTGGCGTGTGCCGCGGGCCTATGGCGAGATCCCGGACCGGGTCGACCTGGACCGGCTTCGGCCGGGCGAGCCCGCGATCATCGCGATCGAGCTTCTGAGCGCGCGCAGGGTGCGGGTCCGGCGGCGGGGCCTCAGTGTGATCGAGGCCAGGGTGGCGGACGATTCGGGGGAGGTCAAAGCGGTCTGGTTCAACCAGCCCTGGGTCGCTGACCGGCTGGTTCCGGGAAGCCACTACCTGCTTGAAGGCAGCCTTGAAGCCAGGGGCTTCACCGTATCGGCGCTCGAGCCCACCACGACAGGAACAACATCAACGGGGGCCGCGCCGTCCGGCGACCCGGAGACCGGGGGCAGCCGCCCGGACCAGACGGCGGCCGGATGGGGATCCGGCGATCCACCCGGGATCGGGCAGGAGGGGATCCGTGGCCGTCACCCGGGTACCGAATCGCTCAAGCCGGCCCGCTGGCGGCGCTGGGTCTGGCAGGCTTCCTCTCTCGCCGGAGAAATTGCCGAGCCCCTGCCGGCAAGCCTGCTTTCGCGACACCGGCTGCCCGGGGCGGCGGCGGCGATCAGGGAGGCACACTTCCCGGGTTCCGCGGAGCGTTCGGAGCTGGCGACGCGACGGCTGGCCTATGAAGAGCTCCTGCTTCACCAGGTGGTCTTGAGACGGGGGCGGGTCGAGCTGCGCAGGGTGGCGGACCTGCCGCTCGCTCTGGAGAGCGCGAACACGGACCGGGCGCGGGCCTTGGCGGGATGGTCCGGCCGGTTGCCGTTTGATTTGACCGGCGACCAGGTCCGGGCGATCGGTGAGATTGACGCCGATCTCGCCTCCGGTCACCCGATGCGAAGGCTGCTGATGGGCGAGGTCGGGGCCGGCAAGACCGTTGTCGCCGTGCAGGCAATGCTCAGGGCTTCGGCGGCCGGTGCCCAGGCCGCATTGATGGCGCCGACCGAGGTTCTGGCAAGACAGCACGCGACCACGCTCGGCGAACTGCTGGCCGGGACCGGAGTCCGCATGGCGTCGCTCACCGGAGCGGTACCTGAGGGCCGGAAGAAAGCGATCCTCGAAGGTCTTGCAGCAGGCGAGATAGATATCGTCGTCGGTACTCACGCCCTGCTCGAGGATGCGGTCACCTTCAGGAAGCTGGCTCTCGGCGTGGTCGACGAAGAGCATCGTTTCGGGGTCTCCCAGCGGGCCAGGCTGGCCGGAAAGGCTCCTCCCGGACACTCGACTCACTTTCTCCAGATGACTGCCACACCGATTCCCAGGACCCTCTCACTGACCGCCTATGGAGATCTCGACATCACCGCACTCCACGATCTCCCCGCCGGCCGCAGGCCGGTCGACACCGAGGTCGCCAGGGAATCCGATCGTGATGCCGTTTTCAGGCGGGTCAGGGATGAAGTCTCGAGCGGTCGCCAGGCCTTCGTCGTCTGCCCACTGGTCGAGGATTCCGCCGGGCTGGAGTCCAGGGCTGCCGTGGCTGAGGCCGAGCGCCTGCGGTCTGGTGAGCTCGGCGAGTTCGAGGTCGGTCTGGTCCACGGCCAGATGAACGCGGACCAGAAGGGGCTGGCGATGGCCGCTTTCGCGGACGGCCGGACCGACGTGCTCGTGGCGACCACCGTGGTTGAGGTCGGCATCGACGTTGCCAACGCGACGGTGATGGTCGTCGAGGGGGCAGAGCGTTTCGGCCTCTCGCAGCTGCACCAGCTGCGGGGGCGGGTCGGACGTGGTGACCATGGCGGGATCTGCTTTCTGATGGCCGGTCCCTCGGGCACCGGTGCCCGGCGCCGGCTGGCCGCTGTCGCCGGAGAGTCCGACGGGTTCCGGCTCTCGCAGACAGACCTCGAGCTGAGGGGCGAGGGGGAGATCGCCGGGACCCGGCAGCACGGCCTGCCCCGTTTCCGGGCGGCCGAGCTGCCGCGCGACGCGGATTTGCTCGAACAGGCGCGGGCCGACCTGGACCGGCTGCTCGGGGAACATGGCGACCTCGATTCCCCGACGCTCTCGCCGTTGGCCGAGCTGGCCGGCAGCCGCTTCGGCCCTGAGGGGATCCGCCGGTGAGGGTGATCGCCGGCCGACTGGGCGGTCGCCGGTTGCTGGCTCCGCGGGGATGGAAGGTCCGGCCGACCTCCGAGCGGGTCAGGGAAGCAGTGTTCTCGGCCCTGGGGCCGATTGAGGGGGCTGCGGTCGCCGACCTGTACTGCGGCACCGGCGCCCTCGGAATCGAAGCGATCTCCCGCGGCGCCGCGGGCGCGGTCATGGTCGACCGGGACACCCGGCCGGCGCTCGGCAACGTCCACAACCTCGGCCTGAGCGACGTGGTCGAGTTGCTCAGGGCCGATCCGGTGAACTGGCTCGGCTCGGCCGGGCAGGCCCGGGAATTCGATCTGATCTTCATCGACCCGCCCTACCGGATCGCCCCTGACGTCGCGGTCGCCCTCGACCGGGCGCTTTCCGGGGCGCTGGCAGGCGGAGGACGGGTCGTGACCGAGAGTGCGGCCGGGAGCCCGCTCGAGCTTCCCTCACTGGAGCCGATCCGCGAGCGCCGCTACGGTCGAACCCTGATCAGCTTTCACCGGCAGCGGCAGACGGGCGAGTAATTCCGCCTTGTCGTACGGCCGGGAAGTGCCGAACCGCCCGCCACCTGTACCTTGCCCGTACATGGGCGAAATGACTAAGCGCATAGCGATCTGCCCGGGCAGCTACGACCCGGTGACAAACGGCCACCTCGACATCATCGGGCGGGCTTCCAGGACCTTCGACCGTGTCGTGGTCGGCGTGGTCAACAAGTCAATGCGCAAGGACGCGACCCTGTTCACCGCGGAAGAGCGCCAGGCCTTCATCCTCGACGCCGTCAGCGATCTGGACAACGTAGAGGTCCAGATTTTCTCCGACCTGCTGGTCAAGTTTGCCCGCAGCGTCGGTGCCGGCGCGATAGTGAAGGGCCTGCGGGCGATCTCCGACTTCGAGTACGAGAACGAGATGGCCCAGCTCAACCACCGCCTCGACCCTGAAATCGAGAGCGTCTACGTGTTCGCCCGATCCGACTTCAGCTTTCTCTCCTCGACCGGCGTCAAGGAAATGGCGATCTTCAACGCCGACATCACCGAACTGGTCCCGGCACCGGTTGCGGCCGCTCTGGCGGATAGACTGGGGCGCAAGTAATGTCCTCGGGGTTCCGCAAAGGAGTGGGCGATTTCATGCAGAATATGGAGGAAATCAGCTACTTAGACCCCGACTACCACGGAGACGCATAGGGTTCCCTGAGCCATGGATGTCCTAGTCCTCATAGACAAGCTCGATGATCTCGTCCACAACGCGCGGCCGGTGCCCCTGACCGACCAGGTGAGGGTGGACCGCGAAGAGATCTATGACCTGCTCGATCAGATGCGCGCCACGATCCCGGAAGAGATCAAACAGGCCCGCTGGATCGTCAAAGAGCGCCAGGAGATGCTTGAGGAAGCCAAGCGCGAGGCGGAAAGAGTCGTGCGCGAGGCCCGTGAGCAACAGGCCAGGCTCGTCTCCGATGAAGAGGTTACGAAGCAGGCGGAACGTGCGGCCGACGAAATCGTCGAGGATGCACGCTCCCGCGAGCGTGAGATCCGGCTGGGGGCCGAGGACTACGCCGACGAGATCCTGAACACGCTCGAGGTCAACCTCCAGAAATTCACCGCCGCCGTCCAGCGCGGTCGCGACCGGCTCGCCGGACGCGATGAAGAGCCGCCGGACGTACTCGAAGAGTAGGCCGGTCAGCGGTAGTCGGCGACGACGACCGTGAGATCGTCGCTCGACCAGGTCACTTCACCGCCGCACCAGGTGGCCAACTCGCTCGCGGTGTCGGGGTAGGCCGTTCCCGGCACCTCGGTCTCGCCGGTCCCGTCTTCGAGGGCCACGAAGTCGCCGATCACGAGAGCCTTCGAGTGCTGGCGGACCCGCCGAAAAAGCGTCCGCTTCTGTTCGTCGGTCAACCGGTGCATCGAGAGCACTGAGATCACCAGGTCCCACGGTCCGTCAGGAAGCGGATCCTCGATCCGGGCGAGTCTGACGTCGCTGACCTGCCGGCGGGCCCGGAAGACCATTTCCGGATCTGAGTCCAGGCCGGTGATCCGGGCCGAAGGAAAACGTGAAAGCACCCGAGTACTGGTCTCGCCGGTGCCGATGCCCAGATCCAGAACCGAGCCGGGCTCAAACGGAATCGCCGCTACCGCCGCCTCCTGAAGCCGGTCGTAGCGGGGGACCTGGGAGCGGACGGTTTCGAGGTAGTTGCTGTCGGTCGGGTCAGGTCTGGTCATGGCGTTACGCTAGGCGTGAGCCGACATCGTAGTCGTCTGCCAATCTGGAGCACCGACCATGAAATTCGAAACAGTTGAACTCGACGGCCTCGGACTCATCTACGGCGACGCGACCCGGATCGGCGGCGTCGTCTCGCCCGAGCCGGTTGAGCTCGGGGGCCAGACCTATGTCGCCGATCCGGCGGAAACCGGCTTTCGGCTGGACGTCTCCCGGACCAGCTCCGGCTATGCCCTGCGGCTCCGCTTCGAAGTCGGGCTGGCCGGGCCCTGCGTGCGCTGTCTCGAACCGGCGGTCGCCACAGTCGGGGTGGACGCCCGGGAAGTCGACCAGCCACCGGAACCGGCTGCCGGCCGCAGGGCCGAAGCGGCGGCCGGGGACGAGGAAGATGAATTGACCGCGGCCGAGTTGGTCAGTCCCTACGTTGAGAACGGGATCCTGAGTTTGCTCGATTGGACTCACGACGCGCTGATCCTCGCTCTGCCCAACCAGATTCTCTGCCGGCCGGACTGCCTCGGGCTCTGTCCCGGGTGCGGCGAATCGCTCAACGGGGCCGATCCTGCTGATCACGAGCATGGCCAGGCCCTGGATCCGCGCTGGGCAAAGCTGCGCGACATCAGTTGATGCCGCGCCGAGAGGCCGAATCGGCACGGCTTCGTCTAGACTGCCCCGTCCCATGGCCGTACCAAAGAAACGAACTTCCAGAACACGCCGGGACAAGCGCCGCGCGACTCACCGGGCTGAGAAGGCCCGGGTCAATCACTGCTCCAAGTGCCATTCGCCGCGCCTGCCGCACAGGGTCTGTCCCACCTGTGGCGACTATGCCGGGCGTGAAGTAATCGCCCAGCGCACCCCGGAAACCGGTGCGCCCGCTCCTTCGGGCGAGTAATTGGACTACAGCGGGACCACCGTCGCGCTCGACGGTTTCGGAGTCGAAGGCGGCTTCGACGTGCTCGAGGCGGGAATTCGCGAGGCCGCAGCCGACGGCGTGAAGTTGCGCGTGTTCGGGCCCGAAGACCGGCTGGACCTCGGGGGGATCGAAGGGGTGACCCTGATCGACACCGTCGAATCGATCACCAATGAGGATGATCCGGTGTCATCGGTCCGATCGCGGAACGACGCTTCGATCGTCAGGGCGGTCGCTGACGCGGCGGCCGGCGATTCCGAGGGTGTAGTCAGCCTCGGCTCGACCGGGGCGACGATGGCGGCAGCGACTTTCGGCCTGAAACGGTCCCGGGGGGTCAAGCGGCCGGCGCTTGCGGCGCAGGTTCCGGTTCCGGGAAAGGCGGTCCTCTTTCTTGACGTGGGGGCCAATCTCGACGTCCGTGCCCAGCATCTGGTCCAGTTCGCCTGGCTCGGCATGGCCTTCACGCGGGCCGTTCTCGGGGTCGAGTCGCCCAGGGTCGGCCTGCTCTCTGTCGGCGAGGAAGAGGGCAAGGGCCGCGACTCGGTAGTTGAGGCCAACGCGATCCTGAGCCGGTCGCCGGAGATCGATTTCGTCGGCAACGTAGAGGGTGGTGACATCCCGGCAGGTACCGCCGACGTGGTGGTCACCGACGGATTCACCGGCAACATCGTCACCAAGACGATGGAGGGGACGGCGAAAGCCGTCGGTCTGGCGATCTCCGGCGCAGCCAGGAAGAACCCGGTCTCGGCGGTCGGCGGGCTGATGATGAAGCCGGCTCTCGGGGGTCTCCGGCGGGACCTGCATCCGGATTCGACCGGGGGGGCGATCCTGCTCGGGCTGCGCAAGGTGGCGGTTGTCGGCCACGGCAGCTCCGGTGCCGAGGGTGTGGCCAATGCGATCAGGGTTGCGGCCCGCGCGGCCGCGGTCGATTCGCCGGGCCGGACCGAAGAAATGCTGCACCGGGTGGGGGCCAACCGGGGCGCGATCAACTCGGGAGAGGACTCATGATAGGAACAGGAACATGAACCGCGACGAAGTCATGACCCTGGTCAGAGACCACCTGGCCGCCGAGCTCGAACTGGAGCCCGACCGGATCACCGAGGAGGCGCGCTTCAAGGAGGATTTCGACGCCGATTCGCTCGACCTGTACGAACTGGTCATGGAGCTCGAGGACAACTACGGGATCTCCGTCTCCGAACAGGAAGCAAGCCAGATCATCACGGTGGGAGACGCGATTGACTTTGTCGTGGCTAAAAAGGGCCCGTGATCGAAAAAGGGGGCCCGACGAAAAGGGCCCGGACGGTTCGAGCAGGGCGCTCTCCGGTCTGATCGCCGAGTTGCCGGAGACGGCGAGACGGGAAGCGCTGACCCACTCTTCGTGGGCCGGAGGACGGGTCGGTTCGTACGAACGCCTGGCCCTGCTGGGCGACAGTGTGCTCGGACTGGCGATCGCCGACGAGCTCTATCGCTCGCTGCCCGAGCTTGACGCGGGTGCCCTGACCAAGATCCTCAACCAGGCAGTGAGTGGCGAATCCTGCGCCGCGGTCGGTCGTTACCTGGGTATACCCGAGATGCTGCTCGAGGCCGACCCCGGGTCGGCCGACGGCAAGCAGACTCCGGCCAGGATCCTGCTCGAGGGGGAGCGGCCTCTGCCCGAGATCACCGAAGCGATGATCGGCCGCTGCTTTCTGAGCTTCGGGTACGAACGTACGGCTACGGCCGTGGTCGACGCATTCGGAGCACGGATCGAGGCCGTCCAGGCGAACAGGAGTGACTTCAAGTCGGCTCTGCAGGAGATCGTCGCCCGCCGTGGGGAAACGGTTGCCTACGAGGTTGTCGGCTCCAGCGGACCGGCACACCAGCTCACGTATCAAGTGTCGGTCCGGCTCGGCGACAAGGAGATCGGGCGTGGCGAGGGCCGGAGCAAGAAAGCGGCCGGCCAGGCCGCGGCCTCCCGCGCGTTGGAGGCCCTCGGTGACTGACCGCGGGAACGTCCGACCAGTGCGGCAGCCTTAGGGGCGCATGTTTCTGCGCTCAGTGACCATGAAGGGGTTCAAGTCGTTCCCGACAAGGACCGAACTCCACTTTGACCCCGGCGTCAGCGTGATCATCGGCCCCAACGGATCGGGCAAGTCGAACATCACCGATGCAGTGCTCTGGGCGCTCGGCGAACAGAGCCCGGGGGCGGTGCGGGGCGCCTCGATGCAGGACGTGATCTCGGTCGGCGGCCGGGACGTCGGGTCCCGCTCGGAGGCTGAGGTCGAAGTGGTGATCGACAATTCCGAAGGCCGGCTCGGGACAGATCTCACCGAGATCGCGATAACCCGCAAACTGGATCGTAACGGGGAGGGCGAATACCGCCTCAACGGGGCCCGCTGCCGGCTGGTCGACATCGTCGAGATCCTTTCTGACGCCAACCTCGGCCGCGAAATGCACTCGGTGATCAGCCAGGGCAAGGTCGATTCGATCGTGCACTCGAAGCCCCGGGAACGCCGCCTGCTGATCGAGGAGGCCGCCGGCCTGGGCAAGTTTCGCAAGCGGCGCAGGCGTTCCGAACTCAAACTGAATGCGACCCGGGACAACCTCGACCGGGCCCTGGACGTCGAGCGCGAGGCGCGGCGGGCGCTGAGGCCGCTCAAGCAGCAGGCGAACGCGGCCGAGATCGGCGCCCGGATCGAGCGGGAGGAACTGGGGCTCCGGGCCCGGCTCGTCGCCGAGGAATTGCGCTTCGGCGAAGGCCGGCTCGAGGCCGCCCGCGAGGCCGCCAGAAAGGCACGGGCCGTCAGGGACGAGCTGGAAAAGCAGCTCTCGGGCGTCTCCGACCGCAGGCGGGCCGCCGAGGAGCGCTTTGCCGAGCGCGACCGCGAACGAACCGAAATCTGGGGAATCCTCAATCGGCTGCGCTCGGGTCAGGAAAAGATCGCGATCGGCGCCTCGGCGATAGGCGAAAGGAGCCGCGCGCTCGAAGCCAGGCTGGAGACCCTGCGGCTCGAGCTTGCCCCGCTCACCCTTGATGTCGGATCGGGCGCCAGTGCCAGCGAGCGCGCCCGCCGGCTGGTCGAAGAGCTGTCCGAGGTCGATGCCGGTCTATCGACTGCGGCTGAAGGGCTGAGGCAGGCCCGGGCCGAAGGAGCCGAAGGCGATCGCCTGGAGGCGCTCGCCGACGTTCACGCCGGCGCCGAGCGGGCGACCCGACACGCCCGGCGGGCAGAGGGCCTGCTGGGAGAGCGCCACCGCGAACGTCTCGGCGAGCGGATGGCGGCGGTCGAAAGCCTGATCGAGCTGATCGTCGATCTCGCCTCTGTTGCGGAATTGGCCGGTCAGGCGGTTCGCGATCGCGTTACCCGGGCCGAACGTACGGTGATCGGCGACCAGGGCGACGCCGACGAAATCGCGGCCGAACTCAAAGCCTGCTCTGACCGTGAGGTCGAGGTCCAGTCGAAGCTGAGGTCGGTCGCCGAGCAGGTGACCGCGGCCGAGGTCGAGGCCGCCCATCTCGGCGACCGGCGCAGCGAGGCGGCCGGCGAGTTGGCCAGGATCGCCGAAAAGCTGGGTGAAGAAGTGACCGAGGCCGGCGAGCTGCTCACGGATGAAGAACGGGAGAGGATCGACCGCCGGCTGACCAGCCTGCGGCTGCGACGCGAGAAGATCGGTCCGGTCAATCCCCTGGCTGAACGTGAGTACGAGGAGGCCCGCCAGTACGTGGAGGAGCTGGTGGCCCAGCGCGAAGACACCGAGCGCGGCATGCGGGAGCTGGAAAAGGTGATCCGGGATATCGACGCCGAGATCAAGCGTTCCTTCGACGAGACGTTTGCCGCCGCGGCGGCAAACTTCGAAGAGATGATCGCCGAGCTCTTTCCCGGAGGGAGTGGCCGCCTGCGCGCGGTCGATCTCAAGCCGGTCCCCGAACCGGAGCCGGAAGGTGGCGGCGATTCCCCGGACGGGAGCGACTCCGGGGAGGGATCCGCCGAAGACGAAGAAGAAGATTCCGAGGCTGATTTCGGGGTTGAACTGGAGGTCACCCCGGCCGGCAAGCGGATGCGCCAGATGAGCCTGCTGTCGGGCGGTGAAAAGGCGATGACCGCCCTGGCCTTCGTCTTCGCGGTGTTCCTCGCCCGGCCCTGTCCCTTCTACATCCTGGACGAGGTCGAGGCGGCCCTCGACGACGCCAACATCAACCGCTTCCTCGGACTGATCAGCCGTTTCTCCGACCGCACCCAGTTCGTGATCGTCACCCACCAGAAGCTGACCATGGAGGCTGCCGATGTGCTCTACGGGGTGAGCATGGGAGGCGATGGCGTGACCGAGGTCGTTTCCCGGCGCCTGCCGCGCAAGATCGAGACGATCGACGGCTCACCGCTCGAGGAAGTGGCCTGACCGGGGTCCGCCCGGCGGTTTCTCCGGCGTCCCGCAGGATTCGCCGGCATCAGGCAAGATCTCGAATCACAGTGAGCACAACCTGGACCGACATCCTCGACCTCGGCGACCGCGCCACTCCGGAGAGCGCACCGCCGCCCGGCTCGGAAGAAGAGGCCCCGAAGCGTCGTGGGGCTTTCAAGCGGCTGCGCGAGAGCCTCGCCAAGAGCCGGAAGGCGCTCTCGGAGGAGATCACCTCCAGCCTTTTCGATCGGATCGATGAAGAAACCTGGGAGCGGCTGGAAGAGGCTCTGATTCTGGCCGACGCCGGAGCAACGACGACCGCTCGGGTGGTCGAGCGGCTCGAGCGCGAGGTTGAATCGGGCGAGGTCGCGCCGGACGGCCAGGCGATCAAGGAACGCCTCATCGAGATACTCGCCGAGATCGCTTCGACCGGCCTCTCACCGATCGACCTGAGTCACGATCCGGCGGTAGTGCTGATGACCGGAGTAAACGGCACCGGCAAAACCACTTCGATCGGAAAGATAGCCTGGCACCTGAAAAACGAATTCGGTCTCTCAGTCCTGCTGGGGGCGGCCGATACCTATCGGGCCGCCGCGGCCGAGCAGCTGACCACCTGGGCCGAGCGTGCCGGGGCCGGGATCGTCCGCTCGAACGAAGGAGCCGACCCCGGTTCGGTCGCCTTTGACGCGGTGAACGCGGCCCGCTCCCGCGGATCCGACGTTCTTATCATCGATACGGCCGGCCGCCTGCATACGCAGAGCAACCTGATGGACGAGCTGGGCAAGGTGCGCCGGGTGATCGAGAAGCAGATGCCGGGCGCGCCGCACGAGACCCTGATCTCGATCGACGCCACCACGGGCCAGAACGGTCTTCGCCAGGCAGAGGCCTTCGCCGAGGCGACCGCGGTTGACGGAGTCGTGCTGACCAAGCTCGACGGCACGGCCAAGGGAGGGATCACCCTGGCGATCGCCACCGAACTCGGCATCCCGGTCAAGCTGATCGGGGTGGGGGAGGCGCTGGAGGACCTCCGGCCGTTTGACCCCACCGACTTCGCCACGGCTCTGCTCGACGAGACCTGAGCCGGGCTCACCGGAGGATTCACCCGGCTCCGCCAGGGCTTCCCTCCGGGTGGCCCTAGACTGGTTCGAGCATGCACACAGTCAGTGACCTGCCGCGCCGAATACCGGGCCCGCCGGGCCCCTTTGCGGCTCGCCTGGTGGCCCTGCTCACGGTGCTGCTTTTGTCCTGGACGGGAATCCTGAGTTCTCAGGCGACGGCGGCGAAACCGAAGCCGGTCAGCGTGTTCCCGGTCCCCGGGACGCCGGTGGCCTCCGAATCGACCTCGTTCAGTTTTCGCGGCCTCAGGCCGAAGCATCTCGGGCGGGTGAGGATCCGGGGTTCCCGGAGCGGTCTCCACAGAAGCCGGCGTCTCGCCCACTCGGACGGCCACGGGGTCAGCGTCATCCCGCAACGCAGCTTCACTCGCGGAGAGGTCGTGAAAGTCTCTACCGGCAAGCAGATCCGGGGGGCCCGCCAGGGCGATTTCCGGGTAAGGGTCGGGCATTTTTACGGTCGCGGCAGAAAGCGCAGCCGGCCGAAGAAGCCGAACCGGTTGCCGCGGCTGAAATCCCGCCCGGACCTGCGGCCGCCCCGGCTGGACGTTCTCGCGGCGGAGGCCGGCGCTTCGCCCGGGGAGATCCTTTTCGCTCCGAAGCAGACCGGTCTGGTCATCGCCGACCGTCTTGGCCGGATCTCTTGGTTCAGGCCGTCCGGAGACGGCGGCAGGGGCCAGGAAGTGCAGGACTTCCGGGTCCAGGAATACAGGGAAAGACCGGTTCTCACCTACTGGAAAGGGGCAGCCAGCCGTAAGGGGCCGTTTCAGGTCGGCAGCTGCAACATCCTCGACCGGAGGTACCGCCGCATCGCCGCCTTCGGAGCGGGCAACGGCTACAGGCCCGACGCCCACGAGTTCACGATCACATCGAGAAACACCGCGTTGGTTCTCGCCTATCGCGGCGTTCGCCGGGACCTGAGGAAGCATGGCGGCGGTCGCAACGGAAAGGTCTTCGACAACGTCGTCCAGGAAATCGACATCGAGACTGGTGCGGTGCTGTTCGAGTGGCACAGCCTCGGCAACGTCAGTCTCGACGCCACCGTGAGCAAGCCGCCGAAGAACGGCGCTACCTGGGACTACTTTCACGTCAATTCAGTAGCCGAGGACGGTGACTCCCTGCTGGTATCGGCCCGCAAGGTCAGCACCATCTACCGGATCGACAGGCGCACGGCCCGGATCAGGTGGAGGCTTCGAGGAGACGGGCAGAAGGCCGGGGCAAATGATTTCCGGGTCGGGCCGGGCGCCCGGTTCGGCTACCAGCACGACGTGCAGCGCCTGCCCAATGGCGACATTTCTCTTTTCGACAACGGATCGGCGCGCCGTCTCTCGACCGTGATGACGCAGTCGAGCGCTCTGATTCTTCGTCTCCGCAGAAAGGGCCGCAAGAGCAGGGCGAAGCCGGTCGGGCGCTTTCACCACCAGCCGGAAGCGTTGGTCTCCGGATCCCAGGGGAGCGCCGAGGTTCTGGCGAACGGCAACGTCTTCGTCGGCTGGGGCTCACAATCACATATCACCGAGTTCGCTCCCGATGGCCGGATCGTTTTCGACGCCGCCTTCAGCACGCCGGCAAATTCCTACCGGGCCCGCAAGGCCGTATGGACGGGCCGGCCGCCGACCAGGCCGGCGATCGCCAGCAGGTCCATTCCGGGGGAGGCGACCGTGTGGGCCAGCTGGAACGGGGTCGGCGACATCGGATCCTGGCGGGTCATGACCGGTCCCGGCAGGAAGAGTCTCCGCCAGGTGGCGGTTTCGGCCTGGACCGGACTCGAAACTGCGATTCCGGTTGACGGCCCTGGTGCCAGGGTCAGAGTTCAGGCGTTCGATGCCGACGGAGATTTTCTCGGCCAGTCAAAGGTGACCCGGCTCGGACAGCGGGCCGACCGCAGCCCCGGCCGGTAGGCTGCCTCAAATGTTCGACCAGCTCTCCGAACGCCTCCAGTCGACCCTCTCTGATGTCCGTTCCAGGGGCAAGCTGACCGAGGCTGACGTCGACCGGGCCATGCGGGAGATCCGGCTGGCCCTGCTTGAAGCAGACGTCAACTTCAAGGTGGTCAAGGCGTTCACTGCCAGGGTCAAGGAGCGCTGCCTCGGGGCGGATGTGCTTGACAGCCTGAATCCCGGCCAGCAGGTCGTCAAAATCGTCAACGAAGAGCTGACCGACCTGATGGGCGGCGCCGGACGCGACCTGGTCTTTTCCCAGAAGGGCATCACGGTCATCCTGATGGCCGGCCTGCAGGGTTCGGGAAAGACCACGGCGACCGCAAAGCTGGCGCGGCTG